>JBBQNG010000142.1:0-11489 GCA_038329645.1 Burkholderiales bacterium | reverse complement strand
GTCGTCGTTCTTGATCGACGAGAGCACTTCGCGCCCGTCCTTCTTCGGCAGGTTGAGGTCGAGCAGGATGATGTCGGGGCGCGGCGCGGCGGCGTGCTTGCCCTCTCGACGCAGGAATTCAAGCGCCTCCACGCCGTCCTTCGCCCAGTGCAGGTTGTTGTAGACCTTGCCTTCGCGCAGCGCTTCCTTGGTCAGGCGCACATCGCCCGGGTTGTCTTCCACCAGCAGGATTTCCACCGGCGGCGCGGCCGCATCATCTCTGTTTGCCACGAACCTCCCCCCTTTTGTTCACGCGTGCGCTTCGCCCCCCTCGGGGCCGATGGCGGGCAGCGCCCCCTCGGCCCTCGAAATTTTCGGCAGACTACAGCAAAAGGTACTACCGTGTCCCGGTTCCGACTCGACCCAGATGTAACCGCCGTGGCGGTCGATGATTTTCTTGCATATGGCCAGGCCTATCCCGGTCCCGGGGTACTCGGCCTTGCCGTGCAGGCGCTGGAACAGGACGAAGATGCGCTCGAAATACTGCGGATCGATGCCTATCCCGTTGTCCTTTATCCTGAGCACCCAGGCGTCCTCGGACTCCTCTGCGCTGACATGGATGCGCGGGACCTCAGCGTCCTTGAACTTGATCGCGTTGCCGATCAGGTTCTGGAACAGCTGGACGAGCTGCGAGCCGTCCGCGTCGAGGACCGGCAGTGGGCCGTAGGTGACCTTGGCGCCGCTCGCCTCGATCGACCCGCGCAGGTTGATCAGGGCCTTGCGCAGGGCCGCCTCCATGTCGGTAGGCTGGAATTCCTGGCCGCGCGTCCCGACGCGAGAATAGGCGAGCAGGTCCTCGATCAGGCGCTTCATGCGCGCGGCGCCGTCGACGACGAACTCCATGAACTCCTTGGCATCGTCATCCAGCTTGTCCCCGTAGCGCTTGACGATGAGCTGCGTATAGCTCGACACCATGCGCAGGGGCTCCTGCAGGTCGTGCGAGGCGACATAGGCGAACTGCTGCAGCTCGGCGTTCGAGCGCGCCAGCTCCTCGGCCTGCCGCCCGAGCTCGGCGTTGGCCGCCTGGATCGCCGCCTGGGCCTCGCGCCGCGCGACGAACTGGCCGATCTGGTTGCCCAACGCCCGCACCACCTGGAGCAGCGCCTCGTCCGGCTCCTCGATGTGCCGGCTGAAGAATTCGATCACCCCCAGCGGCTGCTCCCCCACCATCACCGGGAAAGCGAAGGCGCAGTGCAGGCCGGCTTTGGCGGCAATCGCCCCGCGCCGGAAGCCGTTGACCCGGGTCACGTCGGGAAACCAGACCGGCGACCCGCGCGCCCATACACGCCGCACCAGCCCGCCGGTATTGGTGTCGAGAGACCCGGCACCGCTCTGCCAGGCCGGCGCCTCGTTGAGCGTGACGGAGCTCGAGGCGACAAACTCGGCCATCTCAGGCGTGTCGATGTGCCAAGTCTCAACGCAGCGCAGCATGCGCGCTTGCCCATCAAGCCGCCAGTGCGCGCCGTAGGCCCAGCCGAGGGTCTCGCAGATGGTGCGCAGGATTCTCGGCGCGGCTTCCTCGAGGGACTCCGAGCTCGAGAGCACTTGCGTGATCGAATGCTCCATGGCCTGGCGCAGGTCCGCCTGCCTGCGCTCGGTGATGTCCAGGCCCGTGCCGCGGTAGCCGCCCAGCTTGCCGTCCGGGCCGAACACCGGCACGCCGCTGATGCGCTGCCACACGACGCGGCCGGATTTGGTCAGGGCGCGGTGCTCGAGGTTGTGGAAACGCTGCACGCCCGGCGCATTGCGCTCGAACCACGCATGGACGCGCGCGCCCTCGCCGTCGGGCCAGAAGTCGGCGACTTTCCTGCCCAGCATTTCATCGACGTCGTACTCGAGCATCTGCTCGACGCGGCCGGAAAGGTAGACATAGCGCGTCGCGGCGTCGATTTCCCAGACATATTCGCCGGCCGCGTCGACCACGTCGGCGAAGCGCCGCTCGCTTTCGCGCAGGAGCGTGACGGCGCGCTTCTGCGCAGTAATGTCCGCCGCGACCGTGATGATGCCGTTGGCCTTGCCCGAGGAATCCCGCAGCGGGCTCAGGAACGCGTCCACATCGATAGTCGTGCCGTCGCGGCGATTGCGCGTACCCTCGAACTTCAGCAGTTCCTCCCCCGAAAGCAGGCGCTGGCGCAGCGCATTGGACTCGCCGCGCCCCTCTTCGGGCACCGACGGCAGCGGCTTGCCGAGGACCTCTCCCGCGGTCCAGCCGAACATCCTTTCGGCCGCCGGGTTCCAGCTCGTGAGGATCCCGTTGATGTCACGCGTATAGATGGCCAGGGGCGAGGACTGCACCAGCATCTGCAGCCGCTCGTTGGCGATGCGCAGCGTTTCTTCGTTCTTCTGCAGGTCGGCGGTCATCCGGTTCGCAAGCGCCGTCGCGCGATCGCCCACGCTCGCGAGCGACCGGATCAATCCGAACAGCAAGAGGCTGATGGCCATGCCGAGCACAAATGCCGCAATCGGCGGCCAGCGGTCCGACGCGTCGACAAAGCCCGGCCGCGCGGTGAATTGGATGTCCCAGCGCCGCCCGCCAACGTCCAGCGCATAAACCCCGGCCAGCTTCGATTGCCACGCCTCATCCTCCGCGGGCGCCCCTGCCGGCAGCAGCCGCGTGCTGTCGAACATGAGGTTCCCCGAGGCAGCCGGCAACGGGCTGCCGACGAATCCCGCGTCATAAATGCGCACATGCATTTTCTGCAGGACCGGCTCGCTCAACACCCCCCGCATCAGGTCGACCACCACGAACGATGCGCTGACCACGCCCGTGAACGCGTCACGGCGCTGTTGTGGCGTCGCCGTTGGAGCGTCTCGGCGGTAGATCGCCAGCCGCATCGCGAACCCAGGGTGCTTATTCGGGTCCTGTGTGATGGCAATCGGGCCGGAAGCCGTAATCCCGCCTGAGTCTCGAGTGTGCTCGAGCGCGATCCGGCGCGCCGGGTCGCCGCCCAGGTCCAGGCCCATTGCGCGCTCGTTGCCGGCCATCGGCTCGACAAATTCCGCGGCCACGTATTCCGCACGTTCGCCCGGCGGGCGGATGCGGAACTCGGGATACCCGCGCGGATCGATGCTGGTGTCGTTGCGGACGGATTTCTCGAAGGCTTCTCTGTCCGAGTTGCCCACCCTGCGGCTGTAGTGGATCACCTGGGCGCCGGGATAGCGCCGCTGCAGGTCGAAGCTCCCGATGTAGCGATGAAAGTCGTCCCGGGTGACCGCACGGGTTTCAACCGGGCGCGTGTCGAACAGGCCACGTACGCCGAGCAGGATGTTGGCGTAGGCACGGATGCGCGAATCGATCGCGGCGCGCGCATCGGCCGCCATGTTCTCGAATTTCTGCTTCGTTTCGCGCTCGACCAGGTGCGCCGTCCAGAGCGCCACGAAGATCGACACCGCGGTGCCGACGGCGAGCACGAAAAGCGCCGCGGCCGGCTTTGCCGTGAACCGCCTGGTTGCTGGAGTGGTTGCGGCTGCTTGGGTCACGGCAGCATTTTGCGCATGCGTCCGTCCGGACCGCAACGTCCCCGTCCCGGCTTGATCCTGCGGGTTCGCGGCACTACAGTAGCGAGACCATGATCGATCCGGTACACGCCCGATTCCCCGACGGCCGCATGCACCTGAAGCACGGCCCGATCGACTGCATCGTCGAGGCCTGGGGCGAACGCGAAGAGGTCGAGGCCGCCTACGCGCAAGCTGTGGCGCGTTTCAGTGACATCCTCGCTTCGCTCGCGGGCGAACTTGAAGTCCTGCGCGCTCCTGTCGGGGCCGCCTATCCATTGGTCCGGGGCCCAATCGCGAAGCGCATGGTCGCAGCCGTATGGCCATACCGCGATATTTTCGTCACGCCCATGGCGGCGGTCGCCGGAGCGGTAGCGGACGAGTTGCTGCAAGCGCTGCTGGCCGGCCGCGAGATTGTGAAGGTGTACGTGAACGACGGCGGCGACATCGCGCTCCATCTCGGGGGGTACGAAACGTTCGATGTCGGAATTGCGGCCAGCCCCGAAGTACCGACGCTGGACGGCGAACTGAAGGTCTACCCTTCCGATCCAGTCCGCGGCATCGCGACTTCGGGCTGGCGCGGCCGGTCGCAATCGTTCGGGATTGCCGACGCGGTGACAGTGCTGGCCGGCAACGCTGCGGCAGCTGACGCCGCCGCGACGATGATTGGAAACGCCGTCAACGTGGACCACCCCGCAATCTGCCGGCTGCCGGCGCGCGAGGTCAAGGAGGACAGCGATCTTGGGGCGAGGCTGGTCACGGTGGGCGTGGGAGCGCTGCCCGCCGACGCCGTGGACACGGCGCTTGAAGCCGGGCGGGCCGCCGCGCTCGCGATTCGCTCGCGGGGGCTGATCGAGGCTGCGTACCTGTCGCTGAACGGCCGCTGGCGTACAGTGCAGGCCTCCCCCATCACGGAATTGCGTGCCCGATGCTGATTCGGCTGTTTGCCCTCGTTGCCCTGCTCGCGTGGCTGGGCCCGGCTTGCGCGGCCGACGACATTGCGGTGGTCTACCTGGGCACCAACGACTGTCCTTATTGCCAGCACTGGGAAGCGCGCGCCAAAGGCGAGCTGAAGGAGGAGCTGTTGTCTTCGCCCCAAGGCCGGGCAGTGCGCTACTACGAAGTGAAAGGCGAAACCCTGCGCCAGCCGATCCTCGAGCGGCACTATCCGGACGAGCTGAAATGGCTCGGGCGGCAGCTCGGCCCTTCCCGCGGCGTGCCCCGCTTCATCCTGCTGGTCAACGGCAAGGTGGCCTGGAGCGTCTTCGGCACCAACGATTACGAAAGGATCTTCCTGCCGGCGCTCCGCCAGGCGGTGACCCGGCGGGCCGGGGACCGCCCCGGCCAGTCTGCGGGGTTGGGGTAACATCGCTGCAACAACACAGAGGGAGAAGAAAATGAAGCGTTTGCGTTTTCCGGTCGTGGCGCTCGGCGCTGCGCTTGTCCTATTCGGTGCAGGCGCCCAGGCCCAGCCGATCAAGGTCGGCGAGCTCAACAGCTACAAGGTCTTCACCGCCTTCCTCGACCCCTACAAAAAAGGCTGGGAGCTGGCGCTGGAGGAGATCAACAAGTCCGGCGGGGTCCTGGGCCGCAAGATCGAGGTGATTTCCCGCGACGACAACGGCAACACGGGCGACGCAGTCCGGGTGGCCGAAGAGCTCATCACGCGCGAGCAGGTGAGCCTCCTCATGGGCACCTTCCCCTCAAACATCGGCCTGGCGGTGAGCAACCTCGCCGCCCAGCGCAAAGTCGTGTTCGTTGCCGCCGAGCCGCTGACCGACAAGATCGTGTGGGAGAACGGCAACCGCTACACGTTCCGGCTGCGACCCTCGACCTACATGCAGACCGCGATGCTCATCCCGGATGCGGCCAAGCTCAAAAAACAGAAATGGGCGATCGTCTACCCCAACTACGAGTACGGCCAGTCGGCCACCCTGTGGTTCAAGAAGCTCCTGCAGCAGAAACAGCCCGGCGTGCAATTTGTGACCGAGCAGGCGCCGCCCCTGGGCAAGATCGACGCGGGCGCCGTGGTGCAGGCCCTTATCGACGCCAAGCCGGACGCGATCTTCTCCTCGCTGTTCGGGCCCGACCTGCAGAAATTCGTGCGCGAGGGCAACACACGCGGCCTGTTCAAGAACACCGTGGTGTTCAACCTGCTGGCAGGCGAGCCCGAATACCTCGACCCGCTCAAGGACGAGACGCCCGAAGGCTGGTACGTTACCGGCTACCCTTGGAACGAGATCAAGACCCCCGCTCACCAGAAATTCCTTGCCGCATACCAGGCGAAGTTCAAGGACTACCCGCGCCTGGGCTCGATCGTGGGCTACTCCACCATGTATACGGTGGCCAATGCGATCAAAAAAGCCGGCTCGGTCGACACCGAGAAGCTGATCGCCGCGCTCAAGGGTCTGGAGATGGAAACCCCCATCGGCCCCATCGTCTACCGCCCCATCGACGGGCAGTCCACCATGGGCGCCTATGTCGGCCAGCTCGCCAAAAAGAACGGCAAGGGCGTGATGGTCAACTGGCATTTCTCCGACGGCGCGCTGTTCTTGCCGCCTTTCGAGGAAGTCAGGGCCATGAGAAAAGATTAACGCGAACAGGCAAGCCCGAATTCAGGGACAGACCACGTTTTCGATAAACGTGGTCTGTCCCTGATTTTTTATGAGCGCTTCTTCCGTACTCATCCAGTTCCTCAACGGCCTTGCCAGCGCGAGCTCGCTGTTCCTCGTGGCTGCGGGACTGTCGCTGATTTTCGGCGTGACGCGCATCGTCAACTTCGCGCACGGCTCTCTCTACATGCTGGGCACGTATGTCGCCTACAGCCTGGTCGAATATTTCGGGCGCGGGCCGCTGGGCTTCTGGGGCGGGGTTGTCCTCGCGGGGCTCGTCGTCGCGGCGTTCGGGGCGCTGGTCGAGATTTTCCTGTTGCGGCGGATCTACAGCGCGCCCGAGCTCCTGCAGCTGCTGGCGACTTTCGCGCTGGTGCTGATCGTCAAGGATTTCACGCTCTGGGCGTGGGGTCCGGAAGACCTGCTGGGCCCGCGCGCTCCGGGTCTGGATGCCGCGGTCAGCATCGCCGGCAGGCAGTTCCCCGAGTACGACCTGTTCCTGATCGTGCTCGGGCCGCTGGTGCTCGGCGTGCTCTGGGCGATCCTCACCCGGACCCGCTGGGGCACGCTGGTGCGCGCGGCGACCGAGGACCGCGAGATGGCCGGTGCGCTCGGCGTGAACCAGAAATGGCTCTTTACAAGCGTGTTCGCGCTGGGCTCGCTGCTTGCGGGGCTGGGCGGCGCCGTGCAGATCCCGCGCGAGCCCGCCAACCTCTTCATGGACCTGTCGGTGATCTCGGATGCGTTCGTCGTCGTCGTCGTTGGCGGGCTGGGATCCATCGGCGGCGCCTTCCTCGCCGCGCTGCTCATAGCCGAGATCAAATCGTTCTGCATCGGCATCGGCGACGTCACGTGGATGGGGCACGTGTTCTCCTTCTCCAAGCTGACCCTGGTGGTGGAGTTCATCGTGATGGCGGTGGTGCTGGTCCTGCGTCCCTGGGGCCTGCTGGGGCGCCAACAGCCCGTGCCGCGCAGCGCCGGGCCGGCCGAAGCGCCGCTGGCCCTGCCCTCCGCAGCGGTGATCCGCGCAATGCTGGCGACGATCGCCGCGCTCGCGCTGGTACCGGTCTTCTTCTCGGGCTATGCGCTCGTCCTGCTCATCGACATCATGGTGTTCGCACTCTTCGCGGTCAGCCTGCACTTCATCATGGGGCCGGGCGGCATGCATTCGTTCGGCCACGCGGCCTATTTCGGGCTCGGTGCTTATGGGGCCGGGCTGATGGTCAAGGCTGGCTCGGCCATGGAGGCGGCGCTCCTAGCCGGTCCGCTGCTGGCTGGACTCGGGGCAGTCGTGTTCGGCTGGTTCTGCGTCCGCTTGTCGGGCGTTTACCTTGCCATGCTCACCCTCGCCTTCGCGCAGATCGCGTGGTCGATCGTATTCCAATGGGACGCGCTCACCGGAGGGTCGAACGGCCTCATCGGCATCTGGCCGGCAGCGTGGCTGGCATCGAAGAAGGCGTACTACTACCTGACGCTCGCCGGCTGCGCGTTGGGCATCTTCGCGCTGTGGCGCATCCTCTACTCGCCCTTCGGGTACGCACTGCGGGCGGGGCGCGATTCGCCCCTGCGTGCCGACGCGATCGGCATCGACGTCGACGCACGCCAGTGGGGCGCCTTCATCCTCGCCGGGCTCGCGGCCGGCGGGGCCGGTTCGCTCTACGCGTTTTCAAAAGGCTCGATATCGCCCGAATCGATGGCGGTGCCGCGTTCGGTCGATGGCCTTGTGATGGTGCTGCTGGGCGGGATCCAGAACCTCACGGGCCCGGTCTGGGGCGCCGTGATCTTCACCTGGCTGCAGGACGCCGTGGCCCGCGAGATTGACTATTGGCGGGCGGTACTGGGCGCAGTGATCCTAGTGCTGGTGCTCGCGTTCCCGCACGGCATCGCCGGGACCATTGGCGGATTGTTCGCCTCGCGCAAGCCGAAGGCGGCGCAGGTGCCGGCATGAGCGTGCTCGAAGTGCGCGGCCTGTCCAAAGCGTACGGCGGCGTGCAGGCGGTCTCGAACGTGTCCTTCAGCGTAAACGCCGGCGAGCTGCTCGCGCTCATCGGGCCGAACGGCGCGGGCAAGACCACATGCTTCAACATGCTCAACGGACAGATCGCCCCCGACAGCGGCACGGTCGAGTTCGAGGGCCGCACGCTGTCCGGCCTCAAGCCGCGCCACATCTGGCGGCTGGGCGTGGGCCGCACCTTCCAGGTCACCGCCACCTTCAGCTCGATGACGGTGCGCGAAAACGTGCAGATGGCCCTGCTCTCCTTCCACAAGCGCCTCGGATCGCTCATTTCGGTTGCGACACGCGCTTTGGTCGCTGAGGCCGATGCACTGCTGCACAGGGTCGGCATGGCTGCGCAAGCCAGCCGCAGCTGCGCGGTGCTTGCCTACGGCGACCTCAAACGCGTCGAGCTCGCGGTCGCGCTCGCCAACCAGCCGCGCCTGCTCCTGATGGACGAACCGACCGCGGGCATGGCGCCGCGCGAGAGGAACGACCTCATGCAGCTCGCCGCCGACCTCGCGCGCGATTCGAACATCGCGGTCCTCTTCACCGAGCACGACATGGACGTCGTGTTTGCTCACGCCGACCGCGTCATCGTACTGGCCGAGGGCGAACTGATCGCCGAAGGCAGGCCAGACGAGGTGCGCGCCCATCCCAAAGTGCGCGAGGTCTACCTCGGCACCGGCAGCACATTCGGGGCGGCCCATGCTTGAGATCCGGGGGTTGAACGCGGCTTATGGCCAGGCGCACATCCTGTTCGATGTCGCGCTCGAGGCAAACGCGGGGGAAGTGGTGGTCCTCCTCGGGCGCAACGGCGCGGGAAAATCCACCACGCTCAAGGCGACGATGGGCCTCCTGCGGCCGCTGGCCGGCGAAATCCTGTTCCGCGGCACCCGCATCGATCCCCTGCAGCCTTTCCAGATCGCGCGCCTCGGGTTGGGTTACGTCCCGGAGGACCGGCGCATCTTCGCCGACCTCAGCGTGACCGAGAACCTCGAGGTCGGGCGGCAGGACAAACGCGACGGCGCTCCTTACTGGACGCCGCAGCGGCTCTACGAGCTGTTCCCGAACCTCGGACGAATGAAGGACCGTCCCGGGGGGCGTATGTCCGGAGGCGAGCAGCAGATGCTCACCATCGCGCGCACGCTGATGGGCAATCCGCTGGCGGTGCTCCTCGATGAGCCGTCGGAGGGCCTCTCGCCGCTCATCGTCGAGCAGATGGCGGGAACGATCGGGGACTTGAAGCGCGAAGGTCTGTCCGTCCTGTTGTCGGAGCAGAACCTGCATTTCGCGCAGCTGGTGGCCGATCGCGCCTATATCATCGAGACGGGACAGATCCGGTTCGGGGGCACGATGGCGGAGCTTGCGGCAAACGACGCGGTGCGGGAGCAGTATTTGTCGGTATGAGCCGGATGAGTTCGCGCGCCTCGTGGCGCTCCTCGCGGGATCGGGCTCCGGGGGGCTGAGTGTACCGGTACGGATCAATTTTTTCCCGGAGAGCCAATATCCGCGCGGACTTTCGGAATAAATGTCCTGAAATGAGTGGCTTTCCGCTGTAGCTGCTTTTTTTCATGCATGTGATTTGACGGACTTCCATTTCAATTTGGTACGGCAAATGGGGGGCAGGTCAGGTCAGGCACTTGATCTGCTGACCGCTCGCGCTGGAGTCGAACACGAAGTCGTAGGCCCAGACATGGTTCGGACCAAACGCGGGCAGCGGCCGTGGTCGTGAGGTGGCGACCCGCCTGCGAGGGCGTCTACGGGGCAATTGCAGTCCCGCCAGACGCCACAGACGGTGCGCCCGGTGCCGGCTCATGCCAAAGCCTTCGCGTCGCAAGAACACGCGGATCCTGCGGTACCCGTAGCGCGGGTACTGCTCCGATAGTCGCTTCATGGCCTCGAGCGTGGGCCGGTCGCGCTCGGCGCGTACCGACGCGTAACCCAGGCCCGAACGGGCGATTTCGATCAGCTCGCAAGCGCGTCGCTTCGACAGGCCACGCTCGCACGCGAGCGCGACCTGCTCGCGCCGCGCCTGCGAGCTCACCACTTTCGGCGGTTGATTTCCTTCATGGTGTCGATTTCGAGATCGCGCTCGGCAACGAGACGCTTCAACTTCGCGTTCTCGATCTCGAGCTGGCGAAGCCGCTTCACGTCTGCAGGCTGCAACTCGCCGAAACGGCGCCTCCAGGTGTAGATGGCCTGCGCGCTGACCTTGTGCTTCCTGGCGACCTCAGGAACCGACGCTTTGTCGGCCTCCCTCAGGATCGCCACCATCTGCTCTTCGGTAAATCGACTCTTCTCCATGGGCTCCTCGCTGGGTTGCGGGAGCCGTTCTCTCAAGTTACGTTTGGTCCAAAGAACCTAGGCAGGTCACCCCTTCGTTAACATTGAAATTCCCTTTTTCGACGCGAATGTTTCGAACCAGCTATTTCTCGCACAGTTTTTTGGATGGAGTCAGCTTCGGTCTATCCTTCTTTGGAATTGACTCAATGCACGAACGATCATGACACCCACAGACTCTTCTCAACATACAGACATCTTTTCGGGCGCCGTCGTTGTCGAGCGTGAATACAAGAATCTTCGTGGAGTCATGTTCTAACTGGTCGGAACTAAAGCCGAGAATCTTGTAGGAACTCTCCGCGAGAAAATAGGGACGCGATTGATTGGGAAGCGCGGTTACCAAAGATTGCTCGTCTGGATACCAACTTTCCCATTCAGCCCCATATAGTTTTCTCAATCTGGCGATTCGGCCGTCGTCAGAGGCGCTAAAATCCGATCGTCGAGAGCGAATCAAAGATTCAAACTCAGCAGTCGTGGCGGGCAGGAATTCTGTAACGTAGAGAGAATCAGTTTCTACTCTGTTGATCGGCCCCCTGACGCGAAGCACATATTTTGGGCTTCCGATTCCGTCCAGATCCGCACGAATGTGCGTCAGGGGATAGTAGTAGGGCAATCCAGAAATTTCGCTTTTAAAGACTGGGCCCGATATCCAGTGCGCGAAACCCGGCGTATCGCGCTCGGAAGCTTCAACTGCCCTTTGCCGGGGCTGCGCATTTACCACTTTCGCCACGTATTCACATATTGATTGGTCAGCACTCGCCCAGACTACGTAGTTGCTTGGCCGTCGTTCTGTATCGGCAATCTTTGCCGCCACTGCAAATTGCCATTGAAATAGGATCAACAGACAGCAAACGACTGCTGCGATTTTCTCAAGCGGTCGGACTTTTTCGCTGCTTCTCTGGTTGATCAAGTCGACACAAGATTTCATGTGATCCTCCTTTTACAAATTGATCTGGTGCCAGCCCTCACGCCGGAGGAGCACGCAGATGCGCTTGTAACCGTAACGC
>JBBQNG010000141.1:0-11525 GCA_038329645.1 Burkholderiales bacterium | reverse complement strand
TTGTTGCCGATCGCGCAAACTTCGAACTGTTCGCCTTCGCCTTCCCACTCGCGCATCTTGGCCAGCGCCATGCGCAGGACGTTGGTATTGAGGCCGCCGCACAGCCCCTTGTCGGAGGTGACGACGATGATGCCGACTTTCTTCACCGTGTCGCGCTTGGTGAGGAACGGATGGCGGTATTCCGGGTTGGCGTGGCTCATGTGCGCCGCGACGTTGCGGATCTTTTCGGCATAGGGACGTGCGGCGCGCATGCGCTGCTGCGCCTTCCTCATCTTCGAGGCGGCGACCATCTCCATGGCCTTGGTGATCTTGCGCGTGTTCTGCACGCTCTTGATCTTGGTGCGTATTTCCTTGCTGCCGGGCATGGCCTCGAGCCTCTTAGTACGAGCCGTTCTTCTTGAAGTCCTTGACTGCCTCGTGAAGCTCGACTTCGTCTTCCTTGGACAGGTCTTTGGTGCTCTCGATGCGGTCGATGAGCGCGGCGTACTTATCCTTGATGTAGGCCTGCATCGCCTTCTCGGCGGCGAGGGCCTTCTTCACGTCCACGTCGTCGAAGTAGCCGTTGTTGACGCCGAAGAGCACCAGCGCCATCTGCCAGACCTGCAGCGGTTCGTACTGGGGCTGCTTCATGAGCTCGGTCACGAGGCGCCCGCGCTCCAACTGCTTGCGGGTCGCCTCATCGAGGTCCGAGGCGAACTGCGCGAACGCCGCGAGCTCGCGATACTGGGCAAGCGCGAGCCTCACACCGCCGCCCAGCTTCTTGACCACCTTGGTCTGCGCAGCGCCACCGACTCGCGAAACCGAGATACCGGCGTTGATCGCGGGACGGATACCCGCGTTGAACAGGTCGGTCTCGAGGAAGATCTGGCCGTCGGTAATCGAAATCACGTTGGTCGGCACGAACGCGGTTACGTCGCCGGCCTGGGTTTCGATGATCGGCAACGCGGTAAGCGACCCGGTCTTGCCCTTTACCGCGCCCTTGGTGAATTTCTCAACGTACTCGGGATTCACGCGCGCCGCGCGCTCGAGGAGACGCGAGTGCAGGTAGAACACGTCGCCAGGGTACGCTTCGCGGCCCGGCGGGCGGCGCAGGAGCAGCGAGACCTGGCGATAGGCCCAGGCCTGCTTGGTCAGGTCGTCATAGATGATCAGCGCATCCTGACCACGGTCGCGGAAGTATTCGCCCATCGTGCAGCCGGAGTACGGGGCGATGAACTGCATTGCCGCCGATTCGGAAGCCGTGGCCGCGACAACGATGGTATAGGCCATCGCGCCGTGCTCTTCGAGCTTCCTCACCACGTTGACGACGGACGAGGCCTTTTGCCCGATCGCGACATAGACGCAGATCAGGTCCTTGCCCTTCTGGTTGATGATCGCGTCTATCGCGACAGCGGTCTTGCCGGTCTGGCGATCGCCAATGATGAGTTCGCGCTGGCCGCGGCCGATGGGCACCATCGAGTCGATCGACTTGAGGCCGGTTTGCACCGGCTGCGACACCGACTGGCGTTCGATCACGCCCGGGGCGACCTTTTCGATCACGTCGGTCATCTTGGCGTTGACCGGCCCCTTGCCGTCGATCGGCTGGCCGAGCGAGTTGACCACGCGGCCGATGAGTTCCGGCCCGACCGGCACGTCGAGGATGCGACCGGTGCACTTGACCGTGTCGCCCTCGGAGATGTGCTCGTACTCGCCGAGAATCACCGCGCCGACCGAGTCGCGCTCTAGGTTGAGCGCGAGGCCGAACGTGTTGTTGGGGAACTCGAGCATTTCGCCTGCCATCGCGTCCGAGAGGCCGTGGATGCGGCAGATACCGTCGGTCACGGAGATGACGGTGCCCTGGGTGCGGACATCGGACGCGAGCGCGAGGCTCTGGATCCGTGTGCGGATCAGCTCGCTGATTTCGGAGGGTTTCAGCTGTTGCATGGCGTTTCCGATCTGGTTAGGTATTTGTGTTGGGCGCTGATGGCTTGATCAGCTGCCCGTCAATCCGGCGTTCATGGTTTCGAGCTTGCCGCGCACCGTGCCGTCGATGACCTGGTCACCGACGCTGATCCGAGCGCCGCCAATGAGTTCCTTGTCGACCGTCACCTGCGGGCGGATCTTGCGCTTGAAGCGGCGCTCGAGGTCGGTGACGAGCGCCGCAAGCTCCGCGCCTTCGAGCGGGAAAGCCGACTCGATGATCGCGTCGATGGCGCCTTCGCGCTCGGCCTTGAGCTGGTCGAACATGTCGCGGATCGCGGGCAGCGCTTCGAGGCGCCGGTTTTCCGCGAGCATCTGCAGGAGCGCCTTACCTTCCGCGGGCATCGCCCCGGCGGAGGCGAACAAATCCACGAATTGCGCGCTGGTAACTTTGGGATTGCCGAACAGCTGGCTCATCTCCGGCGCCTGCGCGACGCAAGCAAACTGTCCCAGCGTGTCAGACCATTGCGAGAGGGAGCCTGCCTCGTCGGCCAGCGCGAACACCGCCTCGGCATAGGGTCTGGCAATGGTGACGGTCTCGGCCATCCGCTCAGAGCTCTTTCTTCAGTTGCGTAAGGATGTCGGCGTGCGACTGCGCGTTGACTTCGCGGCGCAGGATCTTCTCGGCGCCGGCCACGGCGAGCGAGGCCACCTGCTCGCGCAGGGTTTCGCGCGCGCGCGAAACGTCCTGCTCGATTTCGGCCTTGGCCGCGGCCTTTTCGCGGCCGCTTTCTTCCTTCGCCGCAGCCTTGGCCGCTTCGATCATCTGGGTCGCGCGCTTTTCAGCCTGCGCAAGGATTTCGGCCGCACGCTTGCGCGCCGCATCGATCTCCTCGGCGGCCGTCTTCGCCGAGACTTCCAGCGACTTGCGGCCCTGTTCCGCGGCCGCCAGCCCGTCGGCGACGTTCTTCTGGCGCGCCTCGATTGCGCGCATCATCGGCGGCCAGACGAACTTGATGGTGAACGCTATGAACGCCAGGAACACGGCGGCCTGGGCGAACAAAGTCAGGTTGATGTTCATTCTTCCCCCCTAGCGGGAAATGCCGGCGGCTTGGCTTAGCCGAGCTTGCCGAGGAGCGGGTTGCCCGTGGCGAACCACAGCGCGAGACCCACGCCGATGATGAACGAAGCGTCGATCAGGCCCAGCAGCAGGAACACCTTGGCCTGCAGTGAGTCGGTCAGCTCGGGCTGGCGGGCGGCGGCCTCGAGGAAGCGGCTGCACATGATGCCCACGCCTACACAGGCGCCGAGGGCGCCCAGGCCGATCATGAGGCCGATGCCGATGCCGGTATAGGCCTGCACCATCGCGATCATTTGAAGCTTGTCCATTGCAGTTTCCTTTCTTTGCGGAAGATTATCGGGAGATCTGGTTTGTCAGTGGTGCTCGTGCGCCATCGTCAGGTACACGATCGTGAGCATCATGAAAATGTAGGCTTGCAGCGCGACGATCAGGATGTGGAAGATCGCCCAGAGCACGCCCAAGCCAAAGCCGAAGAACGCCCCGACCAGCCCCGACGCGGCCCACGTCCAGAGCAGCAGGAAGATCAGCTCGCCGGCATACATGTTGCCGTATAGCCGTAGCGAATGCGAAAGGGGCTTGGAGAGATATTCGATCGCATTGAACAGCAGGTTGAGCGGGAACATCCATTTGCCGAACGGGGTCGCCACCAGCTCGTGAGTCCAGCCGCCCCATCCCTTCACCTTGATCGAGAAATAGATCATCAGCGCAAACACGGTGAGCGCCAGAGCGAAGGTGGTGTTTACGTCCGCGGTGGGCACGATCCGGAAGCCGTGGTCGGAGATCTTGTGCGTACCCAGGGCGATGATGTCCACGGGCAGGAAATCCATCGCGTTCATGAGGAGCACCCACACGAAAACCGTCAGCGCTGCCGGCGCGATGAAAGAGTGGCGGTCGCCGTGCTTGAAGATGCTTTTGGCCTGATCGTCGACGAAACCAATGAGGAGCTCGACGAAAGCCTGCCGCTTGCTCGGCACGCCGGAGGTAGCGCCCCGCACCACCCACCAGATGAACCCGACGCCCACGAACCCGAGCAGGATCGCCACGGCGAGCGAGTCGAAATGGATCGTCCAGAATCCGCCGTCACCGATCTGCGCCGCGCCGTGCGTCAGGTGGTGACCTATGTATTCGGTCGAGGTGAGTTCTTTATCTGTTGCCATTGTCGCGGACAAAAAAAGCCATCGAAAAAATCAGGATCGACAAGATGAACGATCCCACGCAAGCAGGCGCGATCACATCCTTGTAGATTGTCAGCACCATCCAGAGGAGTACCACCGAGAGTCCGATCTTGACCGACTCGGCCTGCAGCGCCGTCACCAGCGTCCCCCCTGCAGACTTGTCCTTGCTACTTTGCACCACACACGCGAATCCCAATCCTGCCGCAAGGGCGACCAGGCCTCCCAAAGCCGCGGAGACTGCGCCATGCGCGCCTTCCAGCCCGCCGGAAAGGAGCATCAATGCAGCGGTGGCAGCTACCTGCCACCTGAGAACGGTTCGGATCGGCTTGCTTGCAACGCGAAGCATCAGGATCGAGTTTTTCGCATTTTCGCATCGAGCAAACCCGTTGATTGTAGTTGTCTTCGGTGTTTTACGTCAATCCGCCGCCGCGATGCAGCAATGACTAGCGGCGCCCCAGTTTTGCGATCAGCTCGTCGAGGTGCTCGTAGCTCGAATAGTGCACTACGAGCTTTCCGGTGCCCTTCTTGCCTGCCCGGATTTCGACCGTGGTTCCGATCTTGCCCGCGGTTTCTTCTTCCAGCCGCGCGATGTCGCGATCGACTTTCTTCCTGCGCGCGCCGGACGCGCCGCCTTTGAGCAGCTGGTGGGCAAGGGCCTCCGTTTCACGCACTGACAGGCCGCGCGCGGCGGTCCGGTTGGCGGCTTCGACCTGTCTTGCGCCGTCGAGCGCAAGGAGTGCCCTCGCGTGGCCCATTTCGAGGATGCCCTCCATCACCATCGCCTGCACGGGCTTGGCGAGGTTGAGCAGGCGCAGCAGGTTGCTCGCCGCGCTGCGCGAACGACCCACCGAGTCGGCGGCCTGCTGGTGGGTCATTTTGAATTCGTGCACCAGGCGCTGCAGACCGGTGGCCTCTTCCATCGCGTTGAGATCTTCGCGCTGGATGTTTTCGATGAGCGCCATCGCAAGCGCCGCCTCGTCGGGGACTTCGCGGACCAGAGCGGGCACGTGGTCCAGTCCCGCCATCTGGGCGGCGCGCCAGCGGCGCTCGCCGGCGATGAGCTCATAGCCGTCGCGCTCCACCGGCCGTACAAGCACAGGCTGCATGAGTCCCTGCGATTTGATCGAAGCGGCAAGTTCGGCCAGCGCTTCCTGGTCCATCTTCGTGCGCGGCTGGTACTTGCCGGGACGGATCCGATTCACCGCGAGGGTCATCAACGAATCCTTTGGCGGCTCGTCGCGGCCGAGCAGCGCATCGAGACCGCGGCCCAATCCTTTTTGCTTGATCATTCCTCGTTCCTCATGCGACAGCGGCCGGCGCCAGGATTTCATCGGCCAGGGCGAGATAGGCCTGCGCCCCCTTGGACGCGCGGTCCCATGCCACCGCCGGGATGCCATAGCTCGGCGCCTCGGCAAGGCGGATATTGCGCGGTACCAGCGTCTTGAAAACCTTGTTGCCGAAATGCTGCTCGAGCTGGGCGGAGACCTGCTGCGAGAGGGTGTTGCGCGGGTCGTACATGGTGCGCAGCAGGCCGCCGATTTCGAGCACCGGGTTGAGATTGGCCCGCACCCGTTTGATCGTGCCGACGAGGTCGGAAAGCCCTTCTAGCGCGTAGTACTCGCATTGCATCGGAATCAGCACTTCGCGCGCGGCGACCAAGCCGTTGATCGTGAGCAGCGACAACGACGGCGGGCAATCGAGCAGGATGAAATCGTAATCCGCCTCGACATTCGCCAGCGCGGCCTTGAGCCTGCCTTCGCGATTGGGCAGGTCCACAAGCTCGACTTCGGCGCCCGCCAGCTCCCGGTTCGCAGGCAGCAGGTCGAACTTGCCCGATTCGGACACGGTCCGGGTAGCGGCGACCTCGGTCAAGCCGAGCAGCACCTGGTACACCGTGCGGGTCAATTGCTTCTTGTCGATGCCGCTCCCTGTAGTCGCGTTGCCCTGCGGATCGAGATCAACCAGGAGCACGCGCTTGCCTGCCGAAGCCAGGCTCGCAGCGAGATTGACGCTGGTCGTCGTCTTGCCGACGCCGCCCTTCTGGTTGACGATCGCCAGGGTTCGGGTCATTGCTCGTTGCGGCAAAGAACGAGATGGCGGTCGCCTTCGACCAGGGGGACATTGAGGGTAACGACGGATTCGCACCAAGTGCCTGGCGGCAGCCGGGCGATTTCTTCGTGGGGATACAACCCTTTCATCGCCGCGAAAAATCCTGCGGGCTTGACCAGGTGCCGGCAAGCGGTGACGAAATCGGCAAGCTCCGCGAAAGCGCGGGAGATCGCCCCGTCGAATCGATCGGCCGGGCGCCACCCCTCGGCGCGGCCGATATGCACTTCGACGTTGGCCAGGCCGAGCTCGATCGCTGCCTGCTGCATGAAGGCGCCCTTCTTGTGGTTGCTGTCGTTGAGGGTCACGCGCCGCTGCGGCTGCGCAATCGCGATCGGTATGCCGGGGAGCCCGCCGCCCGAGCCTACGTCGACGATGGACCCGGCAGGCAACTGCGGCAGCACGGCCAGCGAGTCGATCAGGTGATGGCTGACCATCCGCGCAGGCTCGCGAATGGCCGTCAGGTTATAGGTGCGGTTCCACTTCAGGAGCAGGTCTACGTACGCAAGCAGGCGGCGCGATGCCTCGTCCGGCAATGTCAGGCCAAGTCCTGCGAGGCCCTCGGCCAGCGTGGCAGCGGCAGTCATGCGAACTTCTTCTTGGGCACGAATCCGCGCTTGAGATGCACCAGCAGGAGCGAGATCGCCGCGGGCGTCACGCCCTGCATGCGGCCAGCCTGCGCGATTGTTTCGGGCCGATAGCGATTGAGTTTCTGCTGCACTTCGCGCGACAGTCCGTGCACCTCGGCATAGTCAAGATCGGGCGGCAGCTTGAGCACACCCTGCGCTTCGCGCCGCTCCACCTCGTCCTGCTGGCGCGCGATATAGCCCGAGTACTTGGCTTGGACCTCGACCTGCGCTGCGACCGCTGCGTCGACGACTGCTGGGCCGGCGCCGGGCAAAGACATCAGGCTGGCATACGACACGTCGGGACGGCGCAGAAGATCGGCGAGCGTGTATTCGCGCTCGATGGGCTTGCCGAGCACCCGCCCGGCTTCGCTTTCCGGCAGCGTTTTGGGCGTCATCCAAACGCGCCTCAGCCTTTCCTGCTCTGCCGCTATGGCGTCCCGTTTGCGGTTGAACGCCTCCCAGCGGGCGTCATCGACCAGCCCGAGCGACCGTCCAATTTCTGTAAGCCTCAAGTCAGCATTGTCTTCGCGCAACATGAGCCGGTACTCGGCACGGCTGGTGAACATGCGGTAGGGCTCGGACACGCCGCGAGTGATGAGATCGTCAACCAATACACCGAGGTATGCCTCGTCCCGCCGCGGGCACCACGGATCGCGCCCCTGCACCTGAAGGGCAGCATTGATTCCCGCCAACAGGCCTTGAGCGGCCGCTTCTTCGTAGCCGGTCGTGCCGTTGATCTGCCCCGCGAAATACAGCCCGGAAACCGATTTAGTCTCCAGCGACGACCTGAGGTTGCGCGGATCGAAGTAGTCGTACTCGATCGCGTATCCGGGTCTCAGGATGTGCGCGTTTTCGAGGCCGCGGATGCTGCGCACGGCTTCGAGCTGCACGTCAAAAGGCAGGCTGGTGGAGATGCCGTTGGGATAGAACTCGTGCGTCTTCAGCCCTTCGGGCTCCAGGAACACCTGGTGGCTCGGCTTGTCCGCGAACCGGTGGATCTTGTCCTCGATGGACGGGCAGTACCGCGGACCGACGCCCTGGATCACGCCGGTGAACATCGGGGAGCGATCAAGGCCAGAGCGGATGATGGCGTGCGTTTGCTCGTTGGTATGGGTGATCCAGCACGGCAATTGTTGCGGATGGCTCGTCTGCGTCCCCATAAAAGAGAAAACCGGCTCGGGAGTATCGCCGGGCTGCTCCAGCATGCGGGAAAAGTCGATCGTCCTGCCGTCGATCCGCGGCGGCGTGCCCGTTTTGAGCCTGCCCACCGGAAGGCCCATTTCGCGCAGCCGCGCCGCAAGGGTTACCGACGCAGGATCTCCCGCGCGACCAGCCTGATGCTTTTCGAGGCCGATATGGATCAACCCGGCCAGGAACGTGCCGGCGGTCAGGACCACCGCCCTGCCGCGGAATTCGATCCCGGACTGGGTACGCACTCCCACTGCCCTTTCGCCTTCAAGGACGATGTCGTCCGCTGCTTGCTGGAACATCCGCAGTTTCGGCTGGTTTTCGAGCCGGTTGCGCATCGCCTGCCGGTACAAGACCCGATCCGCCTGGGCGCGGGTGGCCCGCACGGCCGGGCCCTTGGACGAGTTCAGGGTGCGGAACTGGATCCCGGCCGCGTCCGTGGCGAGTGCCATCGCCCCGCCGAGAGCATCGATTTCACGCACCAGGTGGCCTTTACCGATCCCCCCGATCGAAGGATTGCAGGACATCTGCCCGAGCGTCTCGATACTGTGGGTAAGCAGCAGGGTCTCGCAGCCGGCCCGCGCAGCTGCCAGGGCCGCTTCGCTGCCGGCATGGCCACCGCCGACCACGATGACGTCGAATTCGTTGGGAAAACGCATATTTGGGCGATGCCGGACCAACCGCGAGGAGGCGCAATGATACGTGAATGTTTCACGTGAAACTAGGCGAGGCGGCCGGCCCGGTTGGTTTCACGTGGAACAAACTGCCTCAATCCGTACTTCGCGGCCCCGATCGGCCCCCCGGTAAGTGGCCGCTCCCCACCTAGTTTGCAATCCGGCTGGCAACAACTAACAAACTCGCCGAATATGTGCGTGTTCCCCTCCGCTTCCGATCCATGAAAATCACCGACGTCATTACTCACCAGCTGTTGTGCGATGTGCAGACGCCTTTTACCTCGTCGCGCGGCTGGTGGTACAAAACCAAGGGCGCCCTCGTCGTCGAGATCGTCACCGACGAAGGCATCATCGGCTGGGGCGATTGCTACGGGCCCGCCGCGGTCGCCAAAAGCGTCGTAGACACGCTGCTCAAGCCGTCCGTCATCGGCCGCGACCCTTTCGACGTCGAAGTGATCTGGGAGGCGCTCTATAACAAGGTCAAGGATTACGGCCTCACCGGGATGACCATATCGGGTATCAGCGGGATCGACATCGCGCTCTGGGACATTATCGGCAAAGCGACCGGCAAGCCGATCCACAAGCTCATCGGAGGCGCGTTCCGGACCCAACTTGTCGCTTATGCCACCGGACTGTACTTCACCGACATGGACCGGTTGACCGAGACCGCGGTGGAGGAAGCGCTGGGCTACAAGGCGCAGGGATTTCCCGCGGTGAAGATGAAGATCGGGCTGGGGTCGATGAAGAAAGATCTCGCCAGGATCGGCGCAGTGCGGGATGCGCTCGGCCCCGACATCATGCTCATGGTCGACGCAAACCACTGCTACAACGTGCCGCAGGCGATCCAAATCGGGCGTGAAATGGAAAAGCTCGGTATCCACTGGTTCGAAGAGCCGGTTTCGCCCGAGGATCTCGACGGATACGCTGAAGTTTCGCAGGCGCTCGACATGCAGGTGGCAGGCGGCGAGAACGAATTCACCAAGTTCAGCTTCCGCGAGATCATCAATCGCCGCGCGATGGACATCGTGCAGCCCGACGTGTGTGCGGCGGGCGGAATTACCGAATGCAAGAAAATCGCGGCGCTGGCGCAGGCCCACTGGATCCAGTGCGTGCCGCACGCATGGGGCACGGCGATCGGCCTGACGGCAACGATGCATTTCCTCGCCTCGCTCCCCGAGTGTCCCCCGTGCCTGGTGCCCCAGCCGCCGATGCTCGAATACGAGCAGACTTATAACCCGTTCCGCGAAGAACTCGGCGGTAATGTCTTCAGGCACCGCAATGGCATTGTCGAAGTGCCCGGCGGTCCCGGGTTGGGGATCGAAATCGACCGAGGGATCTTGAAACGCTACCGAGTGGGTTGAGCCGGCAGGAGCGCAGCCGGGACTTGCCAAATCCGGAAAGAGCTTGTCTAGCTGCGCATCGGCAACGCTGCGCCCGCTCGCAGGGGAATCAGCGGCCGCGTCCTTGCTGGGTGTCTACCATGACGCCGTTCTTTTTAGCGATAGCGTAGTACTTCAGCGACTCGGCGTAGTCCTTGGTAACGTCGCCTTTGCCTTCGGCGAAAATATCGCCAAGCGCCTTGGCCGCTTCGAATTCACCCGCCCTGACCGCGCGCACATAAAGCCGCACGGCACCCTTAATATTGCCTGACGACTCCGCCGCTTTGCCTTGCTGGTACAGCGGAACGGACGGCGCCGCAGCGGCGGCCGCAGGCGCACCGGGATCGGTCAACGTCGGCGAAACGCTCGCGACCTGTTCACCACCCGAACTTGCCTTGGCTTCAGCAGCCTTTTTTGCAGCCGCTTCCTCTTCTTTGATCAGGAGCCGCTCCGCGGCACCCGTACTAGCGGTAATTTTTGTTTTTGGCAGGTCAGGCGGCTTAGCAGCCACGGGCGGCGCCACCTTGGCAGCCTTCTCCACCGCCGCCGGCGCCTTGTCGACCTCGGCCTTTTCCGCCGCAGCCTTGCTATCCGCTACGGCACGTGCCGCCTTCTCTGTCGCGGCGCGCTGGTCCGCCACCACCTTGTCGGTGGCAGCCTTCTCGGCGGCCAGCTTGTCAGCGACCGCCTTCTTCTCGAGGTCGGCTTTTTTCTGCGCTTCGCTGTCCTTTGTCTTCTTGGCGGCTTCCTCGGCCTTGGAGACGGCGGCCTTGGCGTCCGCCTCACGCTGCTTGACCAGATCGGACTGCTTCTGCAGCTCAGCCTCGCGGCGCTTGGTTTCCTCGGCCAGCTGCTGCTGCTTGGCTATGTCGCCCGACGCCTTCGCGTCGGCCTCGGCCTTGCGGGCGTCTTCGAGCTGCTTGGCCGCCAGTTGCTCACCCTGCCGCGCGGCGATCAGCTGCTCGTTGGATTTCTTGGCCACTTCCAGCGCCGCCATCAGCGCCTGGGTGTCCGGTGAACGGGTGAAGTAATACAGCGAGCCGCCGCCGATCGCGGCCACCAGAAGACCGATCGCCACCGGCACCAGCGGCGAGCCTTTCTTCTTGCGGATTTCCTTGGTCAGGTGGGCGGTTTCGGCCGCTTTCTTCTTGAGCTCCTCCTCGTTCTTCTTGAGCTCTTCCTCCTGTTTCTTGAGCTGGACCTGAAGGTCGGCCTCGCGCTTGGCGAGTTTGGCTTCGAACTCGGCCTTCTCGGTGGCCTCTTTCTCGGCCCTCGCTTTGGCCTCGACCTCGCGCTTGGCCTCCATCTCCGCGGTCCGCTTCTGGTAATCGGCTTCGCGCTTCGCGAGTTCGGCCTCGAGTTTGACTTTCTCCTCGGCGAGCTTTGCCTTGACC
>JBBQNG010000140.1:0-11567 GCA_038329645.1 Burkholderiales bacterium | reverse complement strand
TTCGAAATTACATGCGGGGTATGTACGTAATCGCACAGAGTTAATGCAGCGGACGAACCACACTGGCCTGCAACCCGTAGACCAAAGGAGACTCACATGTCCGTCGGAACAATCATCCTCATCATCCTGGTGCTCGCCCTGATCGGCGTGCTTCCCACCTGGGGTCACAGCCGTTCATGGGGCTATGGCCCGACCGGCGGCGTCGGCCTCATCGTCGTCGTGCTGCTGATCCTGCTCTTGATGGGCAAGCTCTAGCCGCAGTCCAGTGGCGCGCCTTCGGGCAACCGCGGGTCAGCGCCACTCGACGGCGCCGAACTGGCACTGGCCGATGCGGCCGGCAAGACGCCCAACTGACCAGGCTCAGGCCGCGTCCTATTTCCATTCGAAGATCTCCGGCATGTCGATGCCGTGCGCGCAGTTCGCGCGTTGCGAGGGGCCCGGTCTCCGCCTCGCCATCGCCCACCACGCAGGCGACCAGCAGGTCCGGGTTGTCGAACGCGGCGCCGAAGGCGTGCGATAGCGAGTAGCCGAGCTCACGCCTTCGTGGATTGAGCCCGGCGTTTCCGGCGCGACGTGGCTGGGGATGGCGCCGGGGAACGAGAACTGGCGGAACAGGCGCCGCAGGCCTTCGGCGTCCTGCGAGATTTCCGGATAGACCTCGCTGTACGTGCCTTCGAGGTAGGTATTGGCAACCAGCCCGGGCCCGCCGTGACCGGGCCCGGTGATGTAGATCGCGTGGAGGTCGCGCTCCTTGATGACGCGGTTGAGGTGCACGTACACGAAGTTCAGACCCGGTGTCGTGCCCCAATGGCCGAGAAGGCGCGGCTTCACATGGGTCAGCTCGAGCGGCCTGCGCAACAATGGGTTGTCGAGCAGGTAGATCTGGCCGACGGAGAGATAGTTCGCCGCGCGCCAGTAGGCGTCCATCCTGCGCAACAGCTCGGTTGAGGCGGGTTTTGTCTTCATAGCGGGACCGGTGGGGCGGCGATCGCCGCATCGACGACGGCCTGCGCCTCGTCGAGGATAAGGCGCAGGTGATCTTGCCCGCGCGAGGATTCGGCGTAGATCTTGTAGATGTTCTCGGTCCCAGAGGGCCGCGCTGCAAACCATCCGCCGGCGGTGATGACTTTTATGCCGCCGATGGACGCGCCGTTGGCCGGGGCCGTGCTCAGCCGCGCGACGATTTTTTCACCGGCGAGGGTCGTCGAGCGGATCCGGTCCGGCTCGATCCTTTCGAGCAACGCCTTTTGCTCCGGGGTGGCGCTCGCGTCGACGCGATCGTTGAACAGCACGCCGAACTCGGCCTCGAGCGCGCGATAGGCATCGCCCGGGTCACGACCCGTGAACGCGGTCATCTCGGCGGCCAGCAGGCACGGGATGATCCCGTCCTTCTCTGTGGTCCATACGCCGCCGTCGCGCCGCAGGAACGTGGCGCCCGCACTCTCTTCGCCGCCAAAGCCGAGCGCCCCGCTGGCCAGGCCGTTGACGAACCACTTGAATCCGACCGGCGCCTCGTAGAGCGCGCGACCGAGCCGCGCGGCGACGCGATCGATCATGTCAGTGCTTACGACGGTTTTGCCCACCGCCGCGCCTGTCGGCCAGCCGGGCCGATGCTGGAACAGGTAGTCGATCGCCACCGACAGGTAGTGGTTCGAAGGCAAAAGTCCTGCGCTGCGCGTGACGATCCCGTGTCGGTCGTGGTCCGTGTCGCACCCGAAGGCGATGTCGAAGCGGTCTTTCTGCGCGATGAGCCGTTGCATCGCGTACGCGGACGAGGGATCCATGCGGATGCGTCCATCCCAGTCCAGGCTCATGAACTGGAACCCGGGGTCGACCTCCTCGCTGACGACGGTGAGGTCGAGCCGGTACTGCTCCGCGATCCGGCGCCAGTAATGCACGCCGGCGCCGCCCATCGGGTCCGCCCCCATTCGGATGCCGCCCGCGCGAATTGCGTCCATGTCGATGACGCTGCCGAGGTCACTGACGTATGCGCTCAGGAAGTCGTAACGGTGGGTCGTCGGCGCTGCGAGGGCGCGTTCGAAGGGCAGGCGCAGGACGCCCTTGAGCCCAGCGGTGAGAAATCCATTGGCCTTGTTTTCGACCTCGCGCGTGACCGCGGTATCGGCGGGGCCGCCGTTGGGCGGGTTGTACTTGAAGCCGCCGTCCTCAGGCGGGTTGTGCGAGGGCGTGACGATGATGCCGTCGGCGAACCCGCTGTCGCGGCCCCGGTTGTAAGCGATGATGGCCAGAGAGACAGCGGGCGTGGGTGTGTATTCGTCCTCCGCGGCAATGAATGTCTCCACGCCATTGGCGGCCAGCACCTCCAGCGCGCTGCGGAATGCGGGCCCCGAAATGGCGTGCGTATCGATGCCGATGAACAGCGGCCCGTTGATCCCGTTGCGCGCGCGATACAGGCAAATGGCCTGGGTGAGGGCGAGGACGTGGGCTTCGTTGAACGAGCTGGCCAGCGGGGAGCCGCGATGCCCGGATGTGCCGAACGCAACGCGTTGCGCCGGCACGGCCGGATCCGGAACGGCGGTGTAGTAGGCGGCAAGGAGTGCCGCGATATCGACCGGCGTTGAGTTGCGCGCCGGTGTACCGGCTGCGGGGCTGATGCTCATGCGGCGCGCAGCACTGAGGGGAGGTCGCATTGCAGCAGGTCGGCGATGCGCTCGATCGTCAGGTCGGCCGGCGGATGTCCCGCAATCGCCGCCGCGTCGTACGCGTAGTGACCCTGGCGCACGAATATCGTGGTCAGGCGGATTCCGCGGCGGGACTTCATCGCGGCGAGGATGCGCAGCTTGTCGTCGACCATTGCATGATGGGGCGCGGGGTACAGGCGGTCGATTTCGTCCTGCATCTCCTCCTTGTGGACATAGATGAGGACGCGTCCCTCGACCGCGTCCCACAGTCCCGCGCGGCGGATCTTGTGCGGCTGGTACACCGCGTCGCCGTCCGAGACGATCACCGGCAGCGCCCACTCGCGCAGGTAGCGGATGACGTCAAGGGCTCCGGGATAGAGCTGGCGCTCGAACGGATAGGTGAGCAGGAACGCGGTCAGCGATTCGAGCTGGTCCTCGGTCATCGTTACGGCTGCGAGGCGGCGCAAGGCCCCCAGGTAGTCCGCGTACCCGAGCTCGGTGCGCAGCGCCTCGTAGATCGCCCAGTAACGCTCGCGAACGGCAAGGCCGAACCCCTGCTCGATACGGTTGCCGAGGTCGGACTGCACCTGGTCGTTGTCGAGCAACGTGTTGTCCACGTCGAGAAGGATTGCCGGGCGGCCGGCTCCGTTTGCGCTGCTCATGCTGCGGGGCGCGCGGCGGGGAACGTCATTTCCACGCTGTGCTCCTGGTGGTCGTCGACGAGGGTGATCGAGCCGCCTGGCTGGGCGACGCCGTCCACAGTCGCCGCGGCGCGCGCTTGCGCGTCGCCCTGGCGCACGGTGATGGCGTAGTTCGTCTCGCGGTAGCGATAGCGCACCTTGAACTCCTTCCATTCCGCCGGCACGCAAGGGACAAATCGCAGCTTGCCGGCTTCGACGCGCAGGCCGATCAGCGATTCGACCACCAGCCGGTACAGCCAGCCCGCCGAGCCCGTGTACCACGTCCATCCGCCGCGCCCGGTATGCGGTGCAACCGTGTACACATCGGCGGCGACCACGTAAGGCTCGGTCTTGTAGACGCCGACGGCTTCGGCCGTGATTGCGTGATTGACTGGGTTGATCATGCTGAACAGCTCCCAGGCGCGCCGGTTGTCGCCAAGGCCCGCGAAAGCCATCGCGGCCCAGATCGCGCCGTGCGTATACTGCCCGCCATTTTCCCTCACGCCGGGGACATAGCCTTTGATGTAGCCCGGGTTCAGCTCGGAATGGTCGAAGGGCGGGTCGAGGAGCAGGATCAGCGCGTGGTCGCGGCGCACGAGGCGCTTGTCCAGCGACTGCATCGCCGTGCGCGTGCGCACCGGGTCGCCCGCGCCCGAGAGCACCGACCAGCTCTGCGCGATCGAGTCGATCTGGCACTCGGCATTGCTGGCCGAGCCCAGCGGCGTGCCGTCGTCGAAATACGCGCGCCGGTACCAGTCCCCGTCCCAGCCGTGCTGCTCGAGGTTGCGCCGCAGCTCGGCGGCCCGCGCGCGGCAGCGGGCGGCGAATTCGCCATCGCCGTAGCTGCCGGCGAGTTCGGCAAACCGCACCAGGGTGTCGTACAGGAAAAAGCCGAGCCAGACGCTTTCACCCTTGCCCTGCATGCCCACCAGGTTCATGCCGTCGTTCCAGTCGCCGGAGCCCATCAGCGGCAGGCCGTGCGCGCCGAAGGCAAGGCCGTGTTCGATCGCGCGCACGCAATGCTGGTAGAGCGTGGCCTTGGCGTCCGAGCGCATCGGCAGGTCGTAGTAGGAATCGTCCTCGGCGTTGACCGGGCGACCTTCGAGGAAGTGCACCGATTCGTTGAGCACGCCGGTGTCGCCGGTATTGGACACGTAGCGGCACACCGCCTGCGGCAGCCACAGGAAATCGTCCGAGCAATGCGTGCGCACGCCGCGCCCGGAGGGCGGGTGCCACCAGTGCTGCACATCGCCCTCCGTGAACTGGCGCCCGGCGCAGCGCAGCAGGTGCTCGCGCGCCAGGCGCGGCTCGGCGTGCACCAGGGCCATCGTGTCCTGCAGCTGGTCGCGAAAGCCGAACGCGCCGCCCGACTGGTAGTAGCCGCTGCGCGCCCACAGGCGGCACGCGAGCGTCTGGTACAGGAGCCACCCGTTGGCGAGCAGGTTGAGCGACACTTCCGGCGTTTCGACCTGCACCGCTCCGAGCGTGCGCACCCAGTAGGTGCGCACGGTGTCGAGCGACGCGTGTGCGGCATCGGGGCTGCGCAGGCGCTGCACGGTCTCGCCGGTGTCGCCGGCGCCGCGCCGGCCGCCCGCGCCGAGCCTGAAGATCACCTCGCGCTCCTCGCCCGCGGCAAGTTCGAACGGGACCTGGATTGCCGCGCACGGGTCCAGCCCTGCGCCGACGCGGTTGGAGAGCTTGACGCGGCGCATCGCGGCGGGCCGGGCGACGGTGCCGTTGCGGCCGAGGAATTCGGACCGATCTCCCGTCACGCTCACGCCCGCGGCGCGGGTTGCGTCGTCCGCATCGAAGAAGGCGACGCGGTCGCCGAATTCCGGGCCGTAGGAGTTGCGCGCGCATATGGCGCCGCTCGCGGGCTCGATCTCGGTCACGACGTGCATGGACGTCTTCGGCCGCAGGTCGCCGAGCACCCATTCGACATAGCCGGTGGCCGAAAGCTTGCGCGGCCGCCCCGAATCGTTGCGCAGCCTGAGCACCGAAAATTTGACCGCTTCCTCGGTGTCGACATAAATCGCGAGCTCGGTGCGGATCCCGTCCTCGTCGTGCTGGAACGTGGTGTAGCCGAACCCGTGCCGGGTCACGTAGGCCGCGCTACCGCCGCACGGCAGCGGCGTGGGCGACCAGAAGTGACCGGTTTCGTCGTCGCGCACATAGAGCGCTTCGCCGGTCGCGTCGCTGACCGGGTCGTCGCCCCACGGCGTGAGGCGGAACTCGTGCGCGTTCTCGCTCCACGTGTACGCCGCGCCCGATTCCGACAGCACCGTGCCGAAGCGCGCATTCGCAATCACATTCACCCACGGGGCCGGCGTGGCCTGTCCCTTCACGGTCGTGATCACGTACTCGCGCCCGTCCGGCGAGAACCCGCCGAAGCCGTTGAAGAAGAGTAGGTCGCCGCGCGGCAGCACGGGCGGGGCGGTTTCGGCGCGCCGCGTGCGCGCCGGCACGAGCCGCGCGACTGCGGCGTCGCGCGCGTCCTTCGGGGCGCGGCGGGTGATCTGGTCGGCAAGCGCGCCGCGCGCGTCGCTCACAATGACCCGCGCGACGGTCTGGAACAGGGTGCGGTCCTCGACCGACATGTTTTCCGCGGCGCGCACGAAAATGCCGCCCGGCCGGTCGGTGAGGTTGGCCTCCACGCCCGCCGCGATGAGGCCGAGGATCTGCTCCTGCAGCAGCTGGCGGTAGCCGGCGTGGTCCTCGTTCCAGATCACGAGGTCGACGGCGAGGCCCTTGAGGCGCCAGTAGGCATGCGCCTGGACGAGCTGGCGCACGAGCTCGATACCCGAGGGATCGCCGATCTGCAGCAGAACGATTGGCAGGTCGCCGGAAATCGCGTAGCCCCACAGGCCGGACTGGCCGCGCAGGTTGCGCGCGATGGTGCCGGCTTCCGCGCGCAGCGTGGGGTTGGCATACAGAATCGATCCGGCCAGGCGCCCGTAAAGCTGCGCGTCGGCCTCGGTGGCGTTGATCTGGCGCAGGTTCACCCAGCTGTGCGTCCATGCGAGGTCAAACACCCGGTCGGCCAGGCGCCGGTCGCGGTACCTGCCGACCAGCGCAAGGGCCGCATCGCGCGAATCGGCGATGCCCGACACGATGTCCATCGTCACCGCCTGCTCCGCGTCGAGGGTGACGCGATGGCGGATCGCGACGATGGGATCGAGCACCGAGCCCTGGCTGCCCGACAGCGGCCCCGGGGTAGCCATGGCGAGCGGCGATTCGACGCTGCGCGCGCGGCCGATGAAGCGCAGCCGGTCGGTCTCGAACGAGGCTTCGCGCGAGTCGGCGCCGTGCACCGCCATCAGGTGGAACATCCAGGGCATGCGCTCGTCGACCGAGCGCGGCCGGCGCGTGCACAGGATCGCCTGGAGTTCAGGGACGATCTCAGTCTGCACGAACAGGTTGCTGAACGCTGGGTGCAGTGCATCCGCTGCGCTCGAGGCGAGCACCACTTCGGCATAGCTGGTCACGTCTATCGTGCGGCGCGAGCGCGAGCGGTTGGTGATGCGGACCCTGCGCAGCTCGATATCGTCCTCCGGCGAAACCACGATTTCGGTGTGGGTCTCGAAATCGCGGTCGCGGCGGCGGAATTCGGCGCGCGCCTCGGAGAAGATCGCTTCGTAAGTGTCCGCGCGCCTGAGCGTCGGCTGGTGCGAGGTCGACCAGAACTCCTTCGAGGCGACGTCACGGATGTAGCAGAACGCGCCCCAGTTGTCGCAGGTGCTGTCCTCGCGCCAGCGCGTGACGGCGAGGTCCTTCCAGCGGCTGTAGCCGCCGCCGGCGTTGGTCACCATCACGTGGTAGCGGCCGTTGGACAACAGCTGCACTTCCGGGAACGGCGTATCCGAGCTGCGCACCACGCGCATCGGCATCTCCGGCCCGATCGACGCGGGGCGGATGTCGGACAGCTCGGCGGTCTGGAAGTGGAACGCGATCGCGGCCGGGATGCGTTCCTGCAGCAGAAGCGTAGTGGCCTGGAATTGCGGATCGGCTTCGAAGCGTTTCTGCATCGGCCGGTCGAGCAGCAGGTAGGCCAGCGTCAGGAGGGTCATGCCCTTGTGGTGGGCCATGTAGGAGCGCACGATCGCACTCGACTGCCCGCGCGGTACCCGCGCGGGCGTGAAGTCGATCGCCTCAAACATGCCGTGGGCGGCGAGCATGCCCTCGTTGGCGAGGCGCTGAAGGTTCTGGCAGGCCGCCTCCGGGCTCACCATGAGGGCGAGCGCCGAGGCGTAGGGCGCGATGACGAGGTCCTCCGACAGGCCGCGCTTGAGGCCGAGCCCCGGGACGCCGAAGGCGCGGTACTGGTAATTGAGCGCCGCATCGACCGCGTTGTACCCCGATTCCGACATTCCCCACGGCACGCCGCGCTGGTTGCCGTACGCGATCTGGCGCTTCACCGCCGCGCGACAGGTCTGGTCGAGGAGCGTGTTCTCATAGGTCGGCATGACGAGCAGCGGCATCAGGTACTCGAACATCGACCCGCTCCAGGACAACAGGATCGGGTCGCCGCCGGTCGCGGTGAGCATGCGGCCCAGCGTGAACCAGTTTTCCTGCGGCACCTCGCCCTGCGCGATGGCCACGAAGCTGGCCAGGCGCGCCTCCGAGGCGAGCAGGTCGTAGTGCCCCGTGTCGCGCCGGTGGTGGTCGACGTTGTAGCCGACCGTGAGCAGGTGGCGCGTGTCGTCGTACAGGAAACCGTAGTCGACGGCCGCGAGCTCGGCCGCCAGGCGGGCGAGCCTTTCGATTTCGGCGATCCTTTCCCTGGCACGCTGGCTCGCGAGTGCGGCGAGCGGGCGGAGTTCCGCAAGCCACTGCGTCGTTTCGCCCGCGTTGTCCGCGGCGGGCCCGAACCGGTCCACAAGCTGGCTTTCGAGGCCGGAAAGCTCGCGCAGCGTCGGGATCGCGCTGAATACGTTCAGCTCGCCCAACTGCGCATGCAGCGCCGGCGGCGGCGCGGGCAGGTCGGTCCACGGCGAGAGGAATTCGAGCTCCCCCAGCGCGTCCTGGCATTGCTGCAAGAGCGCCTGCGCCCAGCGCCGCGGTTCGCCCGACGCGGCGGCTGGCTCGGCAGTCGCCGCGGGAGGCGCGGCAAGCAGGGCCGCCGCGGCGGCCAGTTTTGCAAGCCAGCGCTTGGCATCCTGCAGCGTGGACGGCCGCGAGTCGTAGGCCGACTCGAGATCGCGCCGCAAGCTCGCTATTCCCGGGTCGCCCGGCGCATTGGGACTGAGCGCGGCCGCGTCGGCGAGCAGGCCCATCGTGTCGGCGAGGCCCTCGAACGTGGCGGGGCCGAGGACCGGCCGGTCGGCAAGCGACAGCAGGCCCGGCCGCAGGGTAAGGAGGTGGCCGGAGAGGTTGCCGCTGTCGACCGAGGATACGTAGAGCGGCGGCAGCGGCTTCAGGGTCAGAGAGTCGTACCAGTTGTAGAAGTGGCCCTGGTATCGCCCCATGATGCCCATCGTCGCGAGCGTGTTGGCCGTGCGCTCAAGGAGCCGTCCCGCGGAGATGTAGCCGAAGTCGTAGGCGGAAAGGTTGGCGAGCAGCGCCATGCCGATATTGGTGGGCGAGGTGCGGTGGGCGACGACCGCGACCGGGTGCTCCTGGTAGTTGTCGGGCGGCAGCCAGTGGTCCTCGGCAGTCACGAACGTTTCGAAGAACGACCACGTCCTGCGCGCGAGCCGCTGCAGGAAGACGAGCTGCTCGGCGCGCAGCTGCGCCGGGCGCGTCTCCAGCGGCCGGCTGAGCCACCACGCAATTCCTGGCGCGAAGAACCACAGGCACAGCACCGGCGCGACGATGAGCAGCGCGCCGGGCCGCGTCCAGCTGAGGTACATCGCGACGCTCGCGGCGAGCGCCGGCGAAACCCACATCGACCCCCAGGTTCGCACCAGGTCGGCAATGCCGCCGGGAGACGGTTCCCGCCTGTGCTGTCGCTCGACCTCGTTCGAGGGGTTCCACTCCAGCAGGTTGCGCCGCGTGAAAACGAGGCGCGCCCACGTGCGCAGAATCGCGCCGGTGCTGAACCAGGCCTCGAACGGCAGGCAGGCGAGCGTGAATCCGGCCTGCGCGAACTGGCGGCCGGCGGAGCGCGAAGCGCTCACCACGTGCTGGTCGATCAGCACGTCCTTGGGCTTGCGCATCCATTCCAGGCTAGAGACCACGAGCGCGGGCAGGAACAGGATCGAGGCGACCGCCAGCGTCCAGGCGAGCGGCGCCGGCACGCAGGTCCAGCCGAGCACGAACAGGAACGTCAGCGCCGCCGGAACCAGGCTGCGGCGCAGGTTGTCGAGGATCTTCCATTGCGACAGGAGCGAGAGGGGATTGGGCACACGCGCCCCGTTGCATGCCGGAACGCGCGAGAAGAGCCAGGCCGCGATCTGCCAGTCGCCGCGGATCCAGCGATGGCGACGGCTGACGTCGGCGGCGTAGCGCGACGGGTAGTCCTCGTAGAGCTGCACGTCGCTGATCAGCCCCGAGCGCGCGTGGCAGCCTTCGAGCAGGTCGTGGCTGAGGATGCGGTTGTCGGGGAAGCGGCCCTTCAGCGCGTGCTCGAAGGCGTCGACGTCGTAGATCCCCTTGCCGATGAACGAACCTTCGCCGAACAGGTCCTGGTAGACGTCGGACACCGCGCGCGTGTACGGGTCGAGGCCCGGCTCGCTCGCGCAAAGCTGCGCGTAGCGCGAGCGGTTGGTGCTCGGCAGGTTGACCGCCATGCGCGGCTGCAGGATGCCGTACCCGTCGACCACCAGCTTCTTCTGCTCGTCGTAGCGCGCGCGGTTGAGCGGGTGGGCGAGCGTGCCGACGAACTCGCGCGCCGAATCGCGCGGCAGCTGCGTGTCGGTGTCGAGCGTGATCACGTACTTGACCCCGGACAGCGCCGCCAGGTCGCCGACGATGAGCGAGAACGCCTCGGTGGATCCGCCGCGCAGGAGCGCATTGAGCTCGCCGAGCTTGCCGCGTTTTCTCTCGTAGCCCATCCAGACCCGGTCGCGCGCGTTCCACTTGCGTGGCCGGTGGAACAGGAAGAACGCGTCGCCGCTGGCGCTGTATTTTTCGTTGAGGGCCTCGATGCGCTCGCGGGCGAGGCTCTGCAGCGCCTCGTCGCCGGGAAGCGTCTCCTCGCGCGCGTCGCTGAAATCGGTGAGCAGGGCGAAATGCAGGTTCGGGTCGCGGTTGGCGAGGAAGCGCACTTCGAGCGCCTCGGCCAGCTCCTCCACCGCACCGGCGCTGCCGAGCATCGATGGGACGGCCACCAGCGTGCGGAACTGTGCGGGGATGCCTTGGCTGAAATCGAGGCGCGGCAGGGGGTGCGGGGTGACCGACAGGGTCGCGAGCCAGTTCATGAGCGCGACCGAAAGCTGGCTCGCGCCGAGGGCGGCGGCGACGCACGCCGCGCCGAGCATCCAGCCGCCGAGCCCTGCCACGTGGGTGCTCCACGCGAAGCAGGCGGTGAACCAGGCCGTCATCAGGCCGATGCCGCCGAGGTAGGCGGCCAGCGGCGCCTTGCTGCAGACGCCGCGCAGAATTTCCATGACTGGAAGGCGCGCCGCGGTGGCGGCCTCGAGCGTGTGGGCGCCCTTGCCGACCAGGTAGTGTCCTACGTGCGCGTCGCGCTCGCCTGAGCCCTGGTGGGCGAGCTGGATCGCCTTGCGCGCCACCTCGACCTCGGACAGGCCGCTGTAGCGCGAGAGCTTTTCGACCACGTGGCGATAGCGGTCGCGGGTGGCGAAGTCCATGCTTGCATAGACCGCGCCGGGATCCTCGCGCAGCTTGTGCTCGACGGCGCTCATCGATTCGACGAAATCGCGCCAGTCCATGGAAGCGAGGAAGCGCAGGCTGCCGATGCTGTTGCTGATGGAGACCTGGTTGGCCGCCTGGCTCTGCGTTTCCGACTGCACCAGCTGCTCGATGGTGTGGCCCGATTCCGACAGGCGCTGCTCGATCCAGGTAAGCGGCAGCGCGAGCGCCGAGCTCTGGCCCTGCAGGCGGCGCGCGAGCTCGGCGACGAAGGAATTCACCAGCGGCGGGTTGGAGCGCGCCATGTCGGCGATTACCAGGATCAGGCTCTTGGGGTCTTTTTCGGCCACCTCGATCATCTGGTCGGCCCAGGCGTCGGCCTGGTTGCGGTCGAGCATGCCCGCGGCGACCCGCGCGCCGACCCGGCGCAGGTTCTCGATCAGCGCCAGGCGCAGCATGATCGGGATCGCCCACAGCTCGCCCAGGCGCAGGT
>JBBQNG010000139.1:0-11583 GCA_038329645.1 Burkholderiales bacterium | reverse complement strand
AGCAGGCTCAAGCGGCTGCGACAGTGGCGCCCGTGTCGGACCCGATCACCGACGCCATGACGACGGCCGAAGCGTTCTTGGACGCACCCATAGTCGCCCCGGCCGCGCCGCCGGTGACCGTCCCGCCGACTGCCACGATCGCCACGCCGACCGCCACGCCGCCGACCGCCCCACCGGTAACCGCTCAGCCAATGACCGCCAACGCAGAACAGCCCCCGGCTGGCGTCGAAGCTCAAGGACAGGCGGAAGCCGCGCTGGATGGGGCAGGAACGGGAGCGCTGCGCCCTGCGGAAGCGGCGGGCATCCAAGGGACTGCCGAACAGCCGAGCGCGCCAGCAGCCGTTTCCGCGCCCGCAAGCCTGCCGGCGGCGCCGGTGGCGCAGCAGCAGGACGACCTGGCGCCGGGCGGACCCGAAAAGTCCCCGGCAGCGGAAGGCGTGCCCGCCAACGAAACGACTGCCGAGCCGGCGAGCCCGAAGGCGGCTACCGTCGATGCCGGTGCGCACGAGGCCGCGGCATCCCCCCAGAACAGCCATCCCGAGCCGACGGCCGCTCAGGTGCTGGCCGGCAACGCGAAGCTGGGGCATGAGCGGATCGGGGCGCTCGACTACTCGTTCGAGAACCCGGCGGGCTCCGTGCGCGAGGACAAGCACAACGTGCCGCCGAAGTGGCGCACCACGATGCAGGGCGCCCACTACGGCTATGCCCGGAACACCATTGCCTACGATTCGACGGACGCGAAAAAGCAGGGCGTCGACGTGTTCGTGAAGGCGGGCACACCACGGGACTGGCAGGGCACCGTCTTTGTCGTGAATCAGAATAGAAATGGCGGCAAGTTCGACGAGCACAAGGCCGTCATTGGCGCAACGTCACTCGCCGAAGCGCGCCAGCTCTACCTGCGGCACTACGAAAAAGGCTGGGCGCGGAACATCCGCTCTGTCGTCGGGTTGCCGCGCGAAGCGTTCGAGGTTTGGGCCACGGACAGGACCGACCGAGGCCCGAAGGGCGGACCGATCGACGTCGCGCGCGCGGCCAGCTTGACCCAGCACCAGGCGCTCGCCGCACGCGCGGCCGCGCCTGTCGAGCACCGCGCCCTTGGTAAACCGCTGGCCGAACTCAGCACCCGCCAGCTCGGCATGGTCGCCAAGGCTGGCAAGACGCCGGAGATCAAGGCGGCCGCACAAGCGGAGGCAGATCGCAGGGGCGCCGCACCGCCCGCACACGCCGTGCGTGAGGATGCACACGTCGTGTCGAGCCCATCCCCGAATCCCCCGATTCTTGGCAAAGCGCCGGCCGAGCTGTCCCAGCGCAAGCTCGAGGTCACTGCGAAGATTGGCAACCCTGCGCTGAGAGCCGTTGCCGCCACTGAGCTGGAGCGCCGGCAAGCCGCGAGCGCGTCAGCGCGCATCGATGAGGCTCCACCGAACGACGCCCTGGCCGCCGACGATATAGCGCTCCGGCGCCCCTATGAAGGGACGGCCGGAGAAGTCGGCAATGCGGATCGCGCGCGCCCTGACGTAATCCGGCATGCCGTGCGCGATTTGCTCGGCGTCCCGATCAACGAGGGAGCGGTCACGGTGCGCAAGGCCGCCGGCATCTACAAGGTGAAGCCGCAGACCATTCGCGTGCGTAACCAGAACGATGTCGACGTCATAGCTCACGAGGCGGGACACCACCTGTCCGAGACGAACAAGCCGCTGCGGATGGCGATGCAGCTCCACTTCGCCGAGCTGTCGAGGATCACGCCCTACGCCGAATCCCAGAAGACTCGACCGCTCCAGCAGGAGGAAGGGTTCGCCGAATTCATTCGCCTGTACCTCACCCAGCGCGAGGCCTCCAAGGCCCGGGCCCCCGGGTTCTACGCCGCGTTTGAGAAGTTCCTCGACGGGTCGCGATATCGGCCGATCTTCAACCAGCTTCACGACATGATCGAGGACTGGCACAAGCTGGACCCTGCCGGGCGAATCCTCGCCAAGGTTGGCACGCCGAAAGCGCCACTCGGCGAGCGGGTCAAGCGTGCGCTCGACACCGATCGCATGATTTTCGAAGTGCTGGACAACTCGCTGCCGATGAAGCGCATGGTTCAAGACCTGGCGCCGGCGGGGATGGTGGCGAGCAAGGATCCTCACATCGCCTTCCGGCTGCTGGCCGGCGATGCGGCCGTGGTGGAGGATTGGCTGCTCCATGGCACCGTCCCGTTCGATCCCGCCCAGCGCGCCGACCCCGCCAACTATGGCAAGCCGCTGGCGCAAATCCTCAAGCCCGTGTCTGGCGAGCTGCGCGAGTTCGGCGCGTACCTGATAGCCCGGCGGGCCCGGGAGCTGTCGCGCCGCGGGAAAGAGAACCTCTACACGGTCGACGAGATCGCGGCCGGCATGCAGCTCGAGACCCCGGAATTCAAGGCGGCGGCGAAGGAGGTGTATGCGTTTAACGACCGCGTGCTCGATTACGCCGTGGAGGGCGGATTGCTCTCCGGCCGTTCGGCCGAGCAATTCCGCCAGTACGCCGACTACATCCCGTTCTTTCGGGAGCGCGAGGGCGGCGGCTGGCGCTCGAAGGCCGGGAACGTGTTCAAGCGCATCGAAGGCGGCACGGAGAACATTCGTGACCCCATCGGAAACGTAATCGAAAATGCGGCCACCGTCATTTATGCGACGAACCGGAATGCGGCGCTCCGGAAGGCGTTCGCGCTTGCGCACGGCGTACCAGGCGGCGGCCGGTGGATAGAGGAGATCCCGCTTCCGAAGATGAAAATTCAGGTCGAGACAAAGGCCATCGTCGATGCGCTTGCGGAGCAGGGCATCGAGATCGACCCTGAAATGGCGCAGACCTTGGCGATGATGCAGACGTTTTTCGTACCGACCGCGTTCGGGGACGAGCAGAATCGCATTACGATCGTGCGCACCGATGGGAAGCCGCGGGCCATCCAGATCAACGACAAGATGCTCTGGGAGGCGCTGCAGGCGTTCAAGCCGCTCGAGCTGGGGTTTGTGGGCGCCATGTTGGCGATCCCGTCCGACCTTCTCCGGGCCGGCGTGGTGATTACGCCCGACTTCATGGCGCGCAACTTCATGCGCGACACCCTCTCCGGCTTCATCCAGTCCAAGAAAGGGATGCTCCCGGTGCTGGGGACCGTGGACGGCTTTCGCGAGATCCTGACCCGCTCGGATTCGGCCCGGCTCTACCGGGCTTTTGGTGGTGCTTACGGTGACATGTGGAAGGGTGAGGCGGGTTATGCCAAGGAAGTGACCGAGCGCATGGCGCGCCGGGGCGGATTCGACGTCAGAACGATTTTGACGCCCGGCGGGTTGATCGAAGTCCTCCAGCGCATCGGCGCCGTATCCGAGGCCGGAACCCGCGTGGCGGAGTTCAAGCGCACGGCTCAGGCAGACGATATCGACAGCCTCTTTGAGGCCGCATACAACGCTCGCGAAGTGAGCACGGATTTTGGCCTTCATGGCCACAACGCCAATGTCCGGCTACTGACCAGAATCACGCCATTCCTCAACCCGGCACTGCAGGGCCTCTACAAGGCCGGCCGCACGGGGAAAGACCAGTTCCTCACCACGCTCCTCCGTGGCTCCATGCTGACGGCGCTGAGCGTCGCCCTGTTCCTCACAAACCGCGATGAGGATTGGTACAAAGACCTCGAGCGCTGGGAGAAGAACACGTTCTGGCATTTCGACGTCGGCCTACGCGATCCGAAGGGCAACGTGATTCCGCTGCGCCTGCCGAAGCCGTTCGAGTGGGGAGCGATTTTCGGATCCATCCCGGAGGCGCTCACCCAGGCATCGATCGAGAAGAACGGCAAGGAGCTGGCGAAGCGGCTGAGGACGATCTTCGAAGACGTCTTCGCCCTGCGCGCGGTCCCCACCGCCGTCCTTGTGCCCGCCGAGCTGTGGGCAAACCGGAACACGTTCACGAATCGCCCAATCGTGCCGGAGAACAAGGAAAAGCTCGCGCCTGAGCTTCAGTTCAATCAGAGCACCAGCTACACCGCCCGCGAGCTGGGCAAGCTGACCGACCTGAGCCCGGCAAAAATCGACCACACAATTCGAGGATTCTTCGGGACGATGGGCACGTACTCGACGATGCTCGCTGACCAGACCTTGCGCAGCAAGTACCCGGGCGATCTGCCGACGCAGTGGAACCGCATGCCGGTCATAAAGTCGTTCGTCCACGATCCCAACACGCCGAACAGCCGGTCGGTGACGGACTTTTATCAATTCCTCAACGAGGCGCGCCGGGCCGATGCGTCTTGGAAACGCTTCACCGGGGACGCGGCAGCGGAATATCTGGAAAAGCATCGCGCCGAGATCGATGCGGCCCGCAGTGCCAATGGCGTAGCCAGAGAGATCGCTGCCCTGCGAAAGGACAACGAGCACATACGGGCGAGCACCGACATTCCGGGCATGGAGCGGATGGGCATGGTGTCCGAGAACAATCGAGCAATCCGGGGCCTGGCCCGGGACTATATGAAGGACGCTTCACAGGCTGGAGCACGTCGATAACTTTGGAGGGGATATGTTGGGAGTGACGAAGAAGGAACTGACTCAAAGGCTGGCCCGGCAGCAAGCGACGCTGGCCGAATACCAGCGAGCGCTCGGGCTGTCTTTGCTCGACGATATGGGGGGCGTCTCAACGCATGCAGCGCAGACCCTTCGTGACGTTCTGGCAGACGCCACCGGGAAGATTGCGGACACCGTTGCCATGCTCGCCGTAGTCGACGAATGGACGGCCGCACGCGCGAAGGCTAAGACGGCCAAGCTCTCGTCGGACGCGGCCGGCGCGGCGCATCGAAAGGCACGCCTCGACGAGCTGGCCAAGCCTACAGGCGCCAAACTCGGTGACCCCTACGGCCTCCAGCTTGCGCGGCGGCGCTTCACCGACGAATACGCCGAGTTCATCCGGACCGACGTTGTGTTGGTGCGAGGACGCGAGATCATGAATCTTGCCAAGCACTGCGGGGGAATGAACGCGCAGCTCGATGTGCTGAAATTCTTCGGACAGTTCAAAGGCTCTCCGGAGCTGCAGACCCTCGACCCGCGGCGCTGAGCCAGAACGATGAGGCAGCTTGTCGCAAGCTGGGTGCTGGCCGAGGAGGAGGCGCACGGGAACGCCATCGGGCAGGCGATCGAGCGGATGAATTCCGCATTGGACACCACCACGAACGCATCGCGTGTGTCGGAGTGGAGGCGCGGCGTGTATGTGCCTTCGGCTATCGCCATTTCCTACATGCTGGCGCGCACCCTGGCATGGGCGGTCAAGCGGAGCACGATCACCGCGACGGACTCCCAGATGGATAGGCTCGATGCGCTCCTCTGGGAAATGTACCTTCAGGACGGTGAACCGCATGCGGAATTGCTGTAGCACACGGCGTGTGTATTAGGAAACCCGAATGGCATCCCCAAAGAAAAAGAGCGGGCAAAAGGTGAAGGGCGCGCTATCTAGATCGATGGCCGAGCTGATCGCAGACCACAACATGCGCATGTGGGTCGAGGCAATACTGACGAATGGAGGCGACGCTATCAAAGCGGCCGTTACCGTCGGCATGGAAGCTGGGAAAAAGGCCGAACGCTTTGGGTTGAAGATGATGGGCAGCCCAGCGGCCACGGCCATACTGCAAGAACGCCGAAAAGCAGTTCTGGCAAAAGTCCGCGAAACGGACGACCTCGATGCCACGAAGTTTCTGGCTCAATTCATGATCGACATAGAGTTCGATCCGGTGAAGATGCGGGGAGAGGACCGGCAGCCTGATTCCGATATGTTCTTTCGCAGGGTGCTCTTGGCAAAGGTTGCCGGCCTGTCAAAACTACGATTCGTAGGGATAGGCATTCCCGAGATCAAAGAGCCGGAGAAAATCGCTTTGGTGAACCTCGTTCGAACCAGAATCTTCGAGGGTTGCTATAAGGAGCAATTGGCGCTGGGGATGGCGACGTTGACGTGGGCGGTGCCCGAATGGCCGACGATGGCTCCGGACCTGGTTACGGCGTCAGCAGATCGTGACGCGCATGCCGAGCACGGGCGCGAAATGGGGAGGCTGGTATGACGAAGAAGCGCGTCAAGGCGGGCCGATCCAAGGACGAGGCGCTCAAGAAGCGCATGCTGTTTGTCAACGAGTACATCGCCAACGGTGGCAACGCCACGCAGGCGGCTATCGATGCCGGCTTCAGCCCCAAAACGGCGAAACAGGCGGGCTCACGGCTGTTGTCTTATGTTGACGTTAGGGAAATTCTGAACAAGAAGCGGGCGGCTCTCGTCGCTGAATCGGACGAACGGGCCAAACTCTCGGCCGCCGACATGCTGGACGGCCTGGCACGCGATCACCATTTCGACCCGATTGATCTGGTTGACGAAAACGGTGCGTCGAGGTCGCTCCACGATATTCCCAAGGACGCGCGCATGGCGCTACGAGGCATGGAGATCGTCGAACTTTTCGAGGGACGGGGTAAAGATCGCGTGAAGACCGGACGATTGGTCAAATTCAAGTTTCCAGAGCGCACCGCAGCCCGTGAGCAGGGCATGAAGCACTTCGGGATGTACGAGAAGGACAACAGCCAGAAGACGGACCCTGTTGCCGAGCTGCTGAGGTGGATCGCTGACCATGGCACCGGAATCCAAGTTAAGTACCTGGACAAAGGCTGATAGCGCAGCCGGCCTCCCGAATGGTGGAGAATGCGCAAGCCATGATCCGCCACGTCAAAACCGAGCTGCCCACTTCCTTATTCCGAGCGATCGAGAGCCTCATTGTTCGCGAAAATGTTCAGTCAGTGTCCTGCCCGTTGACTGATTATTTTCTCTGGCGCCTCTTGGTTGGAGAGCAGTTAAAGCGCGCCGAGCGCACGGGGATGAGCCCGCAGGCCGCATTTACCTTGAGCGGGCCGGATAGTGGGCTACGGAATGTGCCATACGAAGATTGGGGAGGGAAGGTCCATATTCCCTACGAAGGAGCGTGCGGCGCCGATCTATTCGTCAAGCCAGCCTGGCGGAGAACGTTTCCAGAAGCCGATGCGCGGGGAGGCAGCCTTTCAGACGTGCTCTTCGGCGGTCATTTCGGGGAATGCGTTGAGACAGGAGACGTGTGCCAGTACCTGCTGGCAAACGAAGACCTTGGCCACTTGCGATGCGCCCATCGCGTCGACATTGGCGACGGATGGATTCTCTACGAGTCGAATCGCCCGTACCAGCCGAACCGGCTATTCAAGGACGCGCCAAGAACGTGGCCTTGAACGTTCCGGCTTTGACTGGATCGATCTGCATTAGCACTGCATACATTTCTTCGATGCGCGATTTCTCTCCGCGCATTGTCAGAATTCTTGCGATCGTCTCGGGGAGATCGGGCTTGATGCGCAGAGCTTCCTTGAAAGCTGGCAGCGCTTTGGCCTTGGCGCCGAGCCCGTAATACGCGAGCCCGAGGTAATACCACGCGCTATGTGAGTCCGAATTTGCGAGTGCCCAGCTTTCGCCCAACTTCAGAAGCTCAGAATATTTTTTCGCGTCCCATAATTCATTTGCTTTCCGAATCTGAATTTGTTCATGGCTTTGATCCTGCCCGTTTGAATGCGACTGGGATGAGATCTGAGCCGAAGTCGGCGCACCTACAACAAGAAGACCGTTTTCCCAGTTTGCCGAACGCTGCAAAGAACCATTGGCCCTATATTCTTCTCCTCGGCCGTCGCGGTTGCCGTCCTTAAATCCCCCTCTGTACTTTGTTCCATCCGTCCAAGTCAGAGTGCCTTGACCGTTATATTTGTCGTCCTTGAATTCGCCGATGTACTTTCTTCCATCTGCGTAGGTTAACGAGCCCTGACCGTCGAGTTTTCCATTCTTGACTTCGCCAACATATTTGCGGCCGTCTGCGAACGTTAAGGTTACCTTCTCACCATTTGCGACCTGCCTACTAGGCTGCAGGGTCGCGTCCTTTTGTTTTTCCGCTTCGAATTGCTTGCGCCGCTCCAGCTCATTCATCGCAGCTTCTTTTCGAGCGCTTTCGTAAGTCTGTGCCTGTCGTTCGCGCTCAAGCCTGGCGTCTTGGTCTCTTTGAGCGGCTTCCCGTAAGGCTTGCATACGCAGATCGTGTTCGCGCTCAATCCGTTGCATTTCCAACTGATGTTCCAGCTTTATCCTCTGCTCTTGTTCTTGCTGAATTTGCAGTTGCTGAAGAGATCGAGACATGCTTTCACCGAAGCCTTGGAGGGCCCCGCCCCAGACCTGAGCCATGGCCGGCGTGGGTCCGAATATGCAAGCTAAGATCACGAAAAAAATTCGAGCGGGCATAGATCCCTCGGCGACTATTGCACTCTCAGGAATTGCGACTGTGACCGCTATCTTGGTTTGACGCGGTATCCATTGCCCTGATCGTCGCGGAGACGTCCGTAGCCATCGGAATCGATGTTGCCTCGCAAGGTATTGCCTTGAAGGTCCCGCATCCGGGTCGAACCATCATTTTCGATCGTGCCCCGGTATCGGGTGGTCGGGTCAACGTCGGTTCTCCGGCGCATTTCTATATCGCGTTCCTGTTGCCCGCCGTATTGACGGCTATTGTCGGTTTTGATGTCCCAGCGATCACCGCCGAGCCTCGATCGATCCTGTCCCAATGCATTGCTGCTTCCTACCCACAGCGACGCAACCAGCAGTGAACTCCATAGCATCCTCATCGCACCCCTCCATTTTCCAAAGCGGGAAAAAGAGCCAAGCTACCCCCGCTATTTGAATGTCGCAAGCCTCCCTTAGGACGCGCCGCCGTCAGAACCTCTCATCAGGGACCGCGGACCCCGCACCGGCGGAAGGGAAGCGCTTACGGTGAGCTTGGGCAATGCCCCGCCCCGCGCGGCGCCTGCGGGCCCTCTGACGACTGAGGGCGCGTTTATCGAGCATGGGGCGCCACCGGCTTCGTCTTTCGCGCAGCAGACCTGGCGCGTCCGCATTCGGCGTCACTTCGTCAGGCCCCGGAAGCGATACCGTTCGATGGGCCTTGCCGAGATCGAAGGGCCGGGGGTGACCCAGTTGCCTAAAAAGGGCCGTGGGAAGGTCTGGGGACTGCTGGAGCAGGTATAATCAGGGGGTTCGGATATTGCCAATTTGCCGAGCAAAGAACTGAAGAGTATCGCTTGCAATCCCGTGGTAACTTCAGTGGTAACAGCGGGGTGGCACAGACAGGAGGACAAGCACTGGCGCGGCTCTCCTGTCATAATGTGAGTGTCGTCCACTCCGCCAACTAACTCTCCAATGTAGTCCAAGGAGATCTAGCTAGAACCTAAAAACCCTGTAGATTCAAAGTCTACGGGGTTTTTTGTTTCTAAGGCGGTCCATTGACGTCCAGCCATATCCACCTATCATTCTCGTGCGAATCCGCGCGTACTACCGTAAAGGCGCCCATCTCATTGCTCATGTCGTCGATCCCTCGTTGCGTAACCTTCTTGGTTTTTCCTAACGGCCCGCCCATAGCGACGATGGCGGCGTGATCTTGTCAGCCCACGCCTGCGTGGCGCACTCTCGCCGCTACTCTCGATCCTTGGCTCTGGCCTCGGCATGCCGTTGGTAGTGCCGATGTGCTGCGGGCTGCAGGCTCAGAAGTCCAGTTCAGTGCGATCCGGCCCGATGCCGGCCAATGACAGAACTACTGCAACATCGAGAAACTGCGCGGCAATCTAGCCCCGTGGCAAGTAAGTCTGGGCAGAGCCCGATTCCCCTCCCGGTCAGTACGTTCCGCGAAAAGCGTCTTCTCCCGGAACGTAGGCCCTGTTGGTCACGTCCGGATTGCGATTGGCGAGGGGACGGCCGAAGAGCGAGGGCCCCTCTATGACCTTCGACCGGTCAGTCGTCGGATTCACCGGTCTCGTAGAGCGACTCGCGGCCGATGCGGTCGAGGCACAGCTCCGCGGTCCAGGGCAGCATCAGCGCGCCGCAGCGCGAGTCCCGGTACAGGCGCTCGAGGGGCAGGCTCTTCAGCATGGATTGCCCGCCGCAGGTGCGGATCGCCAGCGCGCACAGCGCGTTGGCGTTCTCCATGATGGTGTATTGCGCCGCGTAGGCGCGCAGGCGCGCGTCCTTCGGCGGATCCACGCGCGCATCGTCCAGCATGCGCAGGAAAAGGGCGCGCGTCTGCTCGAGCTTCACCCACATTTCGGCGACCGCGATCTGCTTGGTCGGATACATGCGCCGCTTCACCGGCGGCATGCCCGGGAGTTCGCCGCGCAGGTACTGGACGGTGAATTCGTAGGCCGCGATGGCGATGCCCATGTAGGTCGGCGACAGAGTGGTGAACATGTGCGGCCAGCGGCTCGCCGCCTGGAAGTACAGGCCGCGCGGCATCATCTGCGCGTCGTCGGGCACCAACACGTCCTTGAAGACGAGCGTGCGCGACACCGTGCCGCGCATGCCCAGGGGATCCCAGTCGCCGGTGATGGTGAAACCCGGTGCATCCGCGGGCACCGCGATGTAGAGGGTGTCGCGCATGGAGCTGCCCGGCTTGTCCTCGGTGCATAGCACGCCGTAGTAGTGCGCTGCGCCGGAGAGCGAGGCGAAGATCTTCTTGCCGTTGATGCGCCAGCCGCCGTCCACTTTCACGGCGAGGGTGCCGAAAGGCGCTTTCCCGGCAGCCGCGGCGCTGCCTTCCGAGAAGGGCTGGGCATAGATCGCGCCTTCCCCCACCACGCGGTTGAAGTGCACCTCGCGATAGCGCTCATGCTCTCGCTTCTGCTCCGCGGTCATGTCCAGGTCGTCGGCAAGGAGTCCGGGCCACAGAGTCGAGCAGGCGTGCATGTTGAAGGTGAGGGCGGTCGCCCCGCAATACTTGCCGAGCGTCGCCGACACCAGCGCGTAGGTACGCAGGTCGGCGCCCTTGCCGCCGAAGGCTTCCGGCACGCACAGTCCCAGCAGGCCGGCGTTCTTCAGGTCGGCGAAGTTCTCGAACGGAAAGCTGGCCTCCCGGTCGTACTTCGCGGCGCGCCTGGCGAAGGCCGGGCCGAGGGATTCCGCCAGTGCGATGAGTTCCTGCTGTTTCGCGGTCAGGCCGTGGCCGGATCCGGCGACCGAGTAGCGTAAATCGTTCATAGGCTGTGGCGCTTCAGGAAGTCGAGCAGGGCGGCGTTGAAGGCATCCGGCTTGTCCATGGGCCCGAGGTGGCCGCAATCCTGCAGCAATACGTACTCTGCGCCGGGTATCTTGCTTGCCATCTTTTCCATCATCGCGGGCGGCGCGGTCTTGTCCTGCGAACCCGCGACGAGCAGCGTCGGCACCTGGATGTTCGCCAGTTCCCTGCGCCGGTCGAACGTGGTGAGCAGCCGCACCGCCTTGCGGTAGGTGTCCGGCGGCACGCCAGCCATGATCTGCTCGGCGAGCTTCGAATCGCTGCCCATCGTAGGAATCAGCCTGGCGGCGATCTGCGCCATGGTCTGGCCCTGGTCGAGCGGATCGATGCGCGCGGCGATGAACTGCTTCGTGAAATCGCTGCTGCCGCCGGCGAAGGCCGGGCTGGTGAAGCACAGGGCGAGTGCTTTTATCAATTTTGGATGGCGAACGTAGGTCTCCTGCGCGATCATGCCGCCCATGCTGTGGCCGACCAGCACCACCGAACCACCT
>JBBQNG010000138.1:0-11591 GCA_038329645.1 Burkholderiales bacterium | reverse complement strand
ATCTCGCGCATGAGCGCGATGATCGAGGCGCCGGTCACGCTGTCGAGGTTGGCGGTGGGCTCATCGGCCAGCACCAGCTGCGGCGACGGCGCCAGCGCGCGGGCGATCGCCACGCGCTGGCGCTGCCCGCCCGAGAGTTGGCCGGGATAGTTGGCGGCACGATCCGAAAGCCCCACGGCGTCGAGCATCGCGTCGACGCGGCGTTTTCTCTCCGGTCCCGCAACCTTGGAAAGAAGCAGCGCGTATTCGACGTTTTCGTAGGCCGTGAGCACCGGCAGCAGGTTGAAGTTCTGGAATACGAAGCCGATGTGCCGGGCGCGGAAGTCCGACAGGTCGTCGTCGGACAGCTTCTGCACCGCCTGCCCGGCAACCACGACTTCGCCTGAGTCCGGCAGGTCGATGCATCCGATCACGTTGAGGAGCGTGGTCTTGCCGCTGCCCGACGCCCCGGAAATGACAGTGAAGCAGTCCGGCCGGATCTGCAGGTCGACGTCGGCCAGCGCCGGAACATCGACCGCATCCAGGTGGTACGTCTTCGAGATTTGCCTTAGATCGACAACATGCATTGCGCTCTCCCCGCGTTTTCCCATGGCGGCATCCTATCCGGTGGCGGCGGGGGAACCCCATGGGAATGCGACGAAACGGCGGAATCGAGGGGCGAAACGCCTCATCCCAGCGCCAGAGCCATGACCCCGAACGCGATGCACGCGGCGCCCGCTATCCTCGGCAGGCGATCCCCCTCCCCCAGCAACTGCCCGCCGATCAGCGCGGCGAACAGCATCGAGACCTCGCGTGCCGGCGCCACGTGCGACAGCGGCGCGACCTGCATCGCGTACAGCACCAGCACGTAGGCTACCGGGCTGATCGTTGCCACCACCAGCGCGTATTTCCATTGCCTGCGCCAGTGGTCGGCGGCGACCGCGCGGTCGCGCAGCATGAACGGGAGCAGGAATACCACACGCACCGCGTTGCCAAAGTAGTCCAGAAGAATGGGCGACATCATGACGAACTTGACCGCATAGCCGTCCACGACGGTGTAGCTCGCGATGAATAGCCCCGTCAGGAATCCGTAGGCCATCCCTTTGAGAATCCCGGCCTTCTTTTCAGGATCGTGGGCCGCGCGGAACAGTGCCGGGCCGCCCGCGATGAAGAACACGCCGGCGACAACCGCCGCGATGCCCGCGGCACCAAGCGTGGTGAGGTGCTCGCCGAGGAACAGGATCGCCACCATTGACGACAGCAATGGGCCGGACCCTCGGGCTATCGGATAGACCACCGTAAGGTCCGCCTTGCTGTATCCGCGCAACAGCGTGACGAAGTAGAGCACGTGCACCACGGCGCTCGCCAGGACGAATCCCCATTCGGTCGCGCCCCACCCAGGCAGCGCATCCCAGCCCAGCCATACCCCGACGGGCGCCCACACCGCCAGGCCGAGGAGGCTGGTAAAGGCAACGAAGCGCGCGTCCCCGCCCGCCTTTTTCGCGGCGATGTTCCATATAGCGTGGATGAGCCCGGCGAGGATGACGAGCGCGAGGGCGGAGGCGGGCATCGGCGTAATTTAGCCGAAGCCGCCGGCTTGCGTTCCGGGGCTACTCGTGCGGTGTCGCCTGCATCGATGGCCGCGCTTGAATGTGCGCATACCATTCCGCCAGCCTGGGGCGACCGGCCGGCCACGCGAGCTCCTTCAGGCGGAAATCGATGTAGCCCAGGGCTGCTGCGAGCCCTAGGTCGCCCAGGTCCGGCTCGGACGAACTGCGCTCGAACGATGCCTCCATGGCATCGAGTGCCGTCTTCGCTGCCGCGACCCACCGCGCCGCCAGCTCAGGCTCTCCTTCGTCCGCCCTGAACCTGCGCTGGATGACCGCACCGAACGACGCATCCATCAGGGTGCGGGCCAGGCCATAACGCCGCAGGACGTCCACGCGACCAGGCAGATCATCCGGCAGCAACGGACGTCCGCCTCCAAGATGATCCAAGTAATCGCAGATGCACCCGCTATCGACGAGGTGCGCACCGTCGTCAGTGACAAGCGCGGGCACGCGCGAAAACGGATTCACTGCCGCAAGTGGCGCAGGCGTTTTCCACGGATCGACCCATTCGAGCTCGAGTCGGCCAGCGAGACCTTTTTCATGGGCCACGACCAGCGCGAGGCGCGCGTAGGGCGAGGGCTTATTCAGGAACAGCTTCAACCGTTTTCCCCTTGTCCATCATCGACCAGGCTACCGCGGCCGCGCTTGCGACCAGCAGCGTAGCCGAGATTAGCAACACCACATTCACGCTCCCGCCGGCAACCGCGAATGCGCTCACCGCAAGCGGGCCCGAGATCTGGCCCGCAGCGAAGGAAGCCGTCATCGCGGCCATCAGCGTCCTGGCATGCGCCCCGCCCACGCGCCGCGCTTCCTGCATGCCTACCAGCGTAACGACCACGAACGTCGCGCCCACGCACACAGCTGAGACCATGATGGCGGTCATGCCGGTCGAAACGGCCGGCGCTCCCACGCCGATCGCCATGACCAGCGCGCTCACGACCCACACGCGACGGTTGCCGAGCGTGCCGACGAGCCCGCCTGCTGCGAGGGTGGACAGGACCGCGGCGACGCCGAACAGGGGCCAGGACCACCCGAACACGGCCGGGTCGCTGACGATCTGTTTCGCCATCGCCGGCACGAAGGTCGCGGGGATGATGTAGCCGAAACCGAAAACGCCGTAGCACACGACGATCAGGACGGCGTCGCGATCCCATCGGAATCGTCCTGCCGGCACAGCCTGGTCGGCCGCAACCGGACGCGCAGGCGTTTGCGAGCCGAACACCGGCCAAATGGCAGCGGTGAGAAGCAGCGCGATAGCGCCGAGCACCAGCCAGGCCTGCGCCGATGCGGCGCCTGAGCGCATCAATCCCAGGCATACCGCGCCCGCCAGCGCCATCCCGGCGCCTACGCCGGTGAACACGATGCTGCCCAGGATCGGGCGGCCCTGCGCGGCGAGCCTGTCGAGGCACCAGGCCGACACGGAGACCAACACCCATGCGCTGGCTACCCCGGCGGCCGCACGCAGAATTATCCAAAGCGCGAAGTGATCGGTCAGGCCCATCGCGGCCGTCACCGCCGCCGTGAGCACCAGACTGCCCCGGATCATCGTCGCCGCTCCCGCGCGCACCCACATGGCCGAGAGCGCGCCGGCAAGATAGCCGGCATAGTTTGCCGAGGCCAGCCAGCCACCATGCACCACTGACAGGCCGACGTCGCCCTGCATCATCGGCAGGATGGGCGTGAAGGCGAAGCGCCCGATGCCCATCGCCACGGCCAGGGCCGCGAGGCCGGCCAGCGCCACGGTCAGCGGTCGCGGTGCGGAGTTGTCCATGCGCCAAGGCTAGGGGATTTTAAAGATTCTGTATAATGATTAATACTGAACATTTCAATCCTATAAAGAGAACTATGGATTTCGCTTCTCTGCAGGTATTCAAGGCGGTCGTCGACGAAGGCGGCATCACGCAGGCTGCGCGCAAGCTGCACCGCGTGCAGTCCAACGTCACGACGCGCATCCAGCAGCTCGAGGCGTCCCTTGGCGCGCAGCTCTTCGTGCGCGAGAAGCGCCGCCTGCACCTTTCGCCCGCGGGCGAGCTGTTCCTCGGCTACGTCGACGAGATGCTGCGCATTTCCGACCGGGCACGCAGCGCAGTCGCCGGCGACGCGCCGCAGGGCGTGCTGCGGATAGGGTCTCTCGAGAGCACGGTCGCCAGCCGCCTCCCCCTGCTGCTGTCCCGCTATCACGAGAAGTTCCCCAAGGTGAGGATCGAGCTGGCCACCGGCACCAACGACGCGCTTACCGAAAAGGTGCTGAGCCGCAAGCTCGAAGCCGCGTTCGTCGCCGAGTGCAAGGACAGCACCCAGCTCGATTCGCTTCCCGTCTTCAAGGAAACGCTCACGGTGATTGCGGCGCATACCCATGAACCGATCCGGCGCGCTCGCGATGTGCGCGGCGACACGGTGATCGCCTTTCCCGAGGGCTGCGCGTACCGGCGGCGACTCCTGGCGTGGCTGGCGGGTGACGGCGTGGTTCCCGAGCGCACCCTAGAGCTGGCGTCGTACCACGCGATCGTGTCGTGCGCGGCAGCGGGCACCGGTATCGCGTTCGTACCCCGGTCGGTGCTCGACACGTTCCGCGGCGTGGCGCAGATTACTGCCTATCCGCTTGCCGCCGGCACCGCGAAAGTGGTGACGCCTTTGATCTGGCGAAGGGGCGAATCCTCGCTTTCGCTGACCGCACTGCGGGCTCTTGTCGCCGAAAATGCAAAGCGCTCGGCCTGATTACTCTCTGGCGCGTAGCGCGCCCCCTTTCTTTGTGACATTCTTCGTTTTTGTCCGTACGATTTAATTGTCTGTAAGGAGATCGTAATGGCTTCAATCGAACCGGCTTTGATCGAGAAGTTGCAGAAGCTGCCGCCGCAGCGGCTGGCCGAGGTCAAGGATTTCGTCGAGTTTCTTACCGCACGCGAAGAGCGCGCCGCCGCCGGGGCGCGCTTCGGGGAGTCACTGGCCAAGCTCGATGCGTTGAATCTGCCTCCCCTCTCTGATGAGGAGATCGAAGCGGAGATTCAAGCGGCCCGTATGGATCGATCCGCCCGGCGCGCCTGATCGTGCGGGTAGTGCTCGATACCAATACGCTGGTATCGGGAGTGATCTCGCCGGGTGGCCCGCCGCGCCGCCTGCTCGACGGTGCCCGGGTACAGACCTTCGAGATGTGCAGCAGCGCAACGCTGCTGGCCGAATTGCTCGATGTGCTCGCTTGCGCCATCGCCGGACGTGCGGACCTGATCGTCTCCGGTGACAAGCATCTGCACGGACTGGGCGGACAATACCGCGGCATCCCCATCGTCTCCGCGGCACAAGCCGTGGCGCGGGTTGGCGCATGAACAATCCGGCTCGGTCCGATTGAAATGGGATCCACCGTGCAGCCCTCCATCCGCCCGATCGAATCGCGTGACCGCACCCGCTGGGAACCGCTCTGGGACGGCTATACGCGCTTCTACGAGCGCGAGCCGCGCGCGAATGTGACCGCGCATCTCTGGTCGCGCCTCATGGATCCGGCGTCGCCCGTGCACGGCATCGTCGCCGACGACCCGAAGATCGGCGTCGTCGGACTGGGCCATTACATCATTCACGACAGCACGTCGTTGCTCACTCCGGTGTGCTACCTGCAGGATCTCTACGTCGATCCGACGCTGCGCGCAGGCGGCGTAGGCAAGCAGCTGATCGACTGGTTGGTAGCGAAGATGCGCACCGAAGGCTGGTCACGCCTGTACTGGAACACCAAGGAAAACAACTACCGTGCGCGGGGCCTGTACGACAAGTTCACCCCGCGCGACCCGTTTGTGCGCTACACGATCAACAAGGACTGACAATGCGCACCTGGCTCGGCCTTGCCATTTGCTTCTTCGGGGCAATCGCTTCCGCCGCCGATTTCCCCGACCACCCGATCCAGATCGTCGCGCCATACGCGGCCGGCGGCGGGCTGGACACGATCACGCGCACGCTCGCGGCGCGCCTGAGCACGCTTTGGGGCCAGCAGGTCATCGTGGAGAACCGCCCCGGCGCGGGCGCCACGATCGGCACCGCGGCGATTGCGAAGGCGAAGCCCGATGGCTACACGCTGCTGGTCGCCTCCACGCCGCTTGGTATTGCGCCCGTGGTGTATCCCAACCTTGCCTATGACGCGCGCCGCGACTTTGCGCCTCTCAGCCTCATCGGGACCACGCCTGAAGTGCTCGTCGTCAATCCGGGCCTGGGTGTCGGTACCGCGGCGGAGCTGGTGGCGTACGCGAAAAAGAATCCGCGCAAGCTCAATTTCGGCTCGGCCGGTTCGGGGACGCTCGCCCACCTCGCCGCCGAAGCGTTCAACCGGCGCGCCGGTCTGGGCGGCGCGCACATCCCTTACAAGGGCAGCAACCCCGCGCTGGTGGACCTGATCGGCGGGCAGATCGACTGGCTGTTCGATACGCCGAGTGCGGTGCTGCAGCACGTACGCTCGGGCAAGCTGCGCGCGCTGGCCATCGCGGCACCGCAACGCTCGCCGCAGATGCCGATCGTGCAGACGCTGGCCGAAGCAGGATTTCCCGACATGGATTTCCGGATCTGGATGGGGTTGCTCGCACTGGCGGCGACGCCGGAGCCTACAGTGCGTGCGCTCGAGGCCGGCATTGCGGAAGTCATGCGCGACCCGGCTTTGCGCGCGAGCCTCACGACGCAGGGTTGGGACGTCGTCGGAAGCACCTCGCGCGAATTCGCCGCCTTCCTGGACGGTGAATTACCCAAACTGGCTGCCGCGGCGCGCGCCGCCGGGGTCAAGGCAGACTGAACAACCGGCCGTAGCCTTCGATCGGCGTCTTCACGCCTGCGGTGCGCAGCGCGTGCCACATCATCGCCGACGCACTCGAGATCACGGGCTTGCCGATATCCTTCTCGAGCCGTTCCAGCATGTCCAGCGTCGGCATCCCTACACCGCTAAGGAACACAGCCTGCGCATCCGGCGTATCGACCTTCCTGCCAAGGTCGTAGGCGCGTTCGGGCGTTTCGTCATAGATGTTCGCGACGTTCTCCAGCACCCCGCAACCGGGCACCTGAAGGCCGTGCAGCTCGAGGTAGGCCTTGCTCTTCAGCATCGATTCGTAGGCATAAGGCGCGCCCAGGGCGACGCGCGTCACCTTGAGTGCGGCGAGCGCGTTGAGCACGCTGCCGAACGCGGTCAGGAAAGGGATGCCGGTGGCTTTCTCCATGCGGGCGACCAATTCCCTCTCGCCCGCCTGGCCCAGCGTGTAGCTGGAGGCCGTGTGCCCCATCACGATCACGTCCGGTTTTACCATCGCAAGCAGCGCAACGTTCTCGTCCAGGTGCGCAATCTGCGTCCGGTTGCGTTCCTCCTGTCCTTCGTGTGCGCCCGCGGCCCCTTGCGCCACCATGCGCGTGAAGTGCACCGTCACGCCCCGCGGCGTGAGCCGGATCATTTCCGGCTCGCAGGTGGGATTGCCAGGAGGGACGAGAAAACCGAGACGCACTGGCCGTTTCATCGCATAGCTTCCTTTGAAGGGATGCGGGATTTTACTTCGCGCGCGCGGCAATGCTAATCGCGACAGCCTCGGCCACCTCGATGCCGTCCACCGCCGCGGAGAGTATCCCGCCCGCATAGCTCGCGCCCTCGCCCGCCGGATAAAGGCCCGCCGTATTGAGGCTCTGGTAATCCGCGCCGCGCTTGATGCGGATCGGCGACGAGGTGCGCGTTTCGACGCCCGTCAGCACAGCGTCGTTCATCGCGTAGCCCCGGATCTGCTTTGCCATCGCGGGAATCGCTTCGCGGATCGCATCCGCCGCATAGCCCGGCAGCACCGCCCGCAGATCGGCCGGCGTCACGCCCGGCGTATAGGAGGGGATTACCTCCCCCAGCCCAGTCGAGGCTCGCCCGGCGAGGAAATCGCCGACCAGCTGCACCGGCGCGTTGTAGTTGCCGCCGCCGGCCTCGAACGCGCGCTCTTCCCAATGGCGCTGGAAGGCGATGCCGGCCATCGTGTCGCCCGGATAGTCCTCCTCTGGCGTGATGCCCACCACGATGCCCGCATTGGCGTTGCGCTCGTTGCGCGAATACTGGCTCATGCCGTTGGTCACCACCCGGCCACTTTCGGAGGTCGCCGCCACCACCGTCCCGCCCGGGCACATGCAGAAGCTGTAGACCGAGCGGCCGTTGGCGCAGTGGTGCACGAGCTTGTAGTCGGCGGCGCCAAGGATAGGGTTGCCTGCAAAAGCGCCGAAGCGGCAGGCATCGATGAGCGATTGCGGGTGCTCGATTCGCAGGCCTATGGAGAACGGTTTCGGCTCCATGTAGACGCCGCGCTCGCGGAGCATTGCGAAGGTGTCGCGCGCGCTGTGGCCCACTGCAAGAACGACATGGTCCGCCTCAATTGTCTCGCCGCTCGCAAGCGTGACGCCCCGAATGCGCCCCGGGTCCGAGCTTCGGTCGACTTCGATATCCGCCACCCGGCTGCGGAAGCGGACCTCGCCGCCCAGCGATTCGATCGTCGCGCGCATCTTCTCCACCATGCCCACCAGCCGAAACGTGCCGATGTGCGGCTTGCTCACGTACAGAATCTCGTCGGGTGCGCCGGCCTTGACGAACTCCGTGAGGACCTTGCGGCCGTAGTGCTTGCGGTCCTTGATCTGGCTGTAGAGCTTGCCGTCCGAGAACGTGCCGGCGCCGCCCTCGCCGAACTGCACGTTGGATTCGGGATCGAGGACGCCTTTCCTCCACAGGCCCCAGGTGTCCTGGGTGCGCTCGCGCACGGCCTTGCCGCGCTCGAGGATGACCGGGCGCAAGCCCATCTGCGCAAGGATCAGCCCGGCGAACAGGCCGCACGGGCCGGTGCCAATCACGACGGGCCGGGTCCTGAAAGCGCCCGGCGCCCGGGCGACGAATTTGTATTCCATGTCCGGCGTGACCGCGATATGCGCTTTGCCGGCGAGCTTCGCGAGGCGCCCCGCCTCGTCCTTCAGTTCCACGTCGACGGTGTAGATGAGGAAAATCGCCGAGCGCTTCCTTGCATCGTGCGCGCGCCTGAAGATCGTGAAGCCGGCGAGATCTGATGCCGCGATCTCGAGCCGCTTGAGAATCGCGGCTTCGATCGCCTCCGGCGCGTGGTCGAGCGGCAGCTTTATTTCGGTGAGCCTGAGCATGGGGCGTAACAGTATCAGGACTCGGCAGTTAAAATGGTCTGTGGCTGCTCCCGAATCCGAACGCCTGTCCAAGCGCATGAGCGCGCTCGGCCTCGCCTCGCGCCGCGAGGCCGACGAGTGGATCGAGCGCGGCTGGGTCAAGGTCGATGGCACCGTCGCAATCCTCGGCCTCAAGGTGCTGCCGCACCAGAAAATCACCATCGACGAAAAGGCGACTTCGCAGCAGGCGCGCCGGGTCACGGTGATCCTCAACAAGCCGGTCGGCTACGTGAGCGGGCAAGCCGAGGACGGCTACCAGCCCGCCTCCGTGCTGGTCCTGCCGGAGAACCAGTGGCGCAACCCCGGCTCGAAGAATGCGCCGGTACGGCGGCAGGAGCTGCTCGGCCTCGCGCCTGCCGGTCGGCTGGATATCGATTCGACGGGCCTCCTCGTCCTCACGCAGGACGGGCGAATCGCAAAACAGCTCATCGGCGAAGACTCGCCGATCGACAAGGAATACCTGGTTCGCGTCCGCTATGCCAAACCGGGCAAGCTTCCTGCTTCGGACATGAACAGGCTGCAGCACGGGCTGTCGCTGGACGGCAAGGCCCTCAAGCCGGCCAAGGTTTTCTGGCAAAACAACGACCAGCTGCGGTTCGTGCTGCGCGAGGGAAAAAAGCGCCAGATCCGCAGGATGTGCGAGTTGGTGGGACTGGAAGTGCTGGGATTGAAGCGCGTGCGCATCGGGCAGGTCATGCTGGGCGAGCTGCCGCAGGGCAAGTGGCGCTTCCTGGGGCCGGCGGAAAAATTCATCTAACGTACGCTGTTTTTTTCGAATATGACATAACAATTGACATATTGTGCGCACAGGCTGCGGATCTACTAAAACATAAGATAAACTATCTCAATAGGACTCCGATGCAACTCACAGGAAAAGTCGCTTTCGTCACCGGCGCCGCGAGCGGCCTGGGCAGGGCGATCGCGCTCGAATACGTCAAGGCTGGCGCAAGCGTCGCCATCGCCGACATCAACCAGGCGGCGGCCGACGCCACCGCCGGCGAGATCGTCAAATCGGGCGGCAAGGCAATCGGAGTGGCGGCGGACGTGACCGACGAGGCGCAGGTGGAGGCGGCGGTTGCGAAGACCATCGCAGCCTTCCACAACATCGACATCCTCGTGTCCAACGCCGGCATCCAGATCGTCCACCCGATCGAGGAATTCTCGTTCGCCGAATGGAAAAAGATGCTTGCCATCCACCTCGACGGCGCTTTCCTCACCACTCGCGCCTGCGTGAAGCAGATGATCGCCAGCGGCAAGGGCGGCAGCCTGATCTACATGGGCTCAGTGCACTCCAAGGAAGCCTCGGTGCTGAAGGCGCCTTACGTCACCGCGAAGCACGGCCTCATCGGCCTGTGCAAGACCATGGCCAAGGAAGGCGCCAAGCACGACATCCGCGCCAACGTCATCTGCCCGGGATTCGTGCGCACGCCGCTGGTCGAGAAGCAGATTCCCGAGCAGGCCAAGACGCTGGGCATCTCCGAGCAGGACGTGGTGAAGAAGGTCATGCTCAAGGACACGGTTGACGGCGAGTTCACCACCACTGCCGACGTGGCGCAGGTCGCGCTGATGTTCGCCGCCTTCCCCACCAACGCGCTGACCGGGCAGTCGCTGGTGGTCAGCCACGGGTGGTATATGCAGTAGCGGGTTTATCAGCAGCCGCCGGCCCGCTTTCCCGTCACGCGGTTCTGCATCTCGACGCTCTGCCCGCCGACGCTGGCGGCGGCGGCGATATTGCCGCTGAAATTGTCGGCTCTGAAATCCACGCTGCCGGTGGCCTTCATGCCAAGGGTTCCGGCGCAAACAAGGGCGAACCGGAAATCATCGCCGCGAACGTGTCGAGCAGATGGTGCTTGGCGTGCTCTGCGACTTCGGACGGGAGAACGCGCGTACCGGCCGCGCCCATGTAGGCGGCCAATGCGCCCATCTCGGGTCCGGGCGCAGCCGACTGGGCGAAGACGCGCGCTGGCGACAAGGCGAGCGCAATGGCGGTCGTCGCAGTCGTGCCGAGGGCCTGGCGTCGATTCATGCCCGCAAAAGGCTGGCTATAATGCCCCCAGCCCTACTCTGGAGCCTCCCATGTCTGTCCATCCGCTCTCCTCCTCGCGTCCCGATCCGGTCCAGCAGGCCAAGATCCATCTCGCTGCCGCCCACCGCCTCGCGGTATTCCACGATCTCGAGGAAGGCATCGACAACCATTTCACGATGACGATGCCGGGGCACAACGACCGTTACCTGATCCTGCCTTTCGGCCTGCACTGGTCCGAGGCCCGGGCGAGCGACATGATCGTGTTCGACGAATCCGGCAGGACGCTCGAAGGCGACGGGGTGGTCGAGCTCTCGGCGCAGTGCATCCATGCGCCGATCCACCGCATCACCGGCGCCAAGGTCGTGCTCCACACGCACCAGACCTGGGCCGTAGCGCTCAACATGCTCAAGAACAACCGCCTGCTGCCGGCCAGCCAGACCGCGTCGTTCTTCCACGGCCACATCGCCTACGACGACAACTACGCCGGCACCGCCGACACGCTGGACGAAGGCGAGCGTCTCGCCAAGCTGATGGGCAAGAACCACGTGATGTTCATGAAGAACCACGGCGTGCTGGTGGTCGGCGATACGGTCGCCCAGGCCTACCGGCGCCTCTATAAGCTGGAGCGCGTCTGCCGCGCCCAGTTGCTGGCGATGGGCTCCGGGCAGCCCCTCGAAGTGCTGTCGGACGCCATCGTCGCGCAGGTGCAGGCCCCGCCCGTGGACGATCGCCATTCGCGCACGGAACGCGAGCACCTGTACTTCGAAGCCATGATGCGGGTGCTCGACCGCGAGATGCCGGGCTACGCA
>JBBQNG010000137.1:0-11601 GCA_038329645.1 Burkholderiales bacterium | reverse complement strand
GGGCCCGAGCCGATGTACTCCTGGATCTGCTTGAACGGGTCGGTGTCGGCGACGCGCCTGGGCATGATGAACGGCACGTTGGAGGATGGCTTGCCGAGCGCCTCGAGCACGAACCCGCACGGCTCCCGCAGGAAGATGCGGAATGTATCGACCGAAGGTGCGTCCATGCGTTCGACGAAAGTCATCAGCGCCGCGCCCATCGAGTCGCGCTTGCCCCAGCGCGCGAGCGACGCTGTCACGTCCTCGCCGCTGACCGCCTTGCCGTCGTGGAACTCAAGACCCTTGCGCAGCTTGAACGTCCACAGGCGCTTGTCCGGGCTCACGCTCCAGGTGTCCACCATTTGCGGCCGGATCAGGTTCTTCTCGTCGGTGCCGAAAAGGGTGTCGTAAATCATGTAGCCGTGGTTGCGGCTCATGTAGGCGGTGGTCCAGATCGGGTCGAGGATCACGAGGTTGGAGTGCGGCACCATGCGCAGGATTTTGCGATCCGCCGCCGCATCGCCCTGCGCCGCCGCGGACTGGATGCCGAATATCGCCGCGGCAGCGGCGAGCCAGAACCGCGTCATGCGGGTTGCGGCCATGCAGCCTGCGCGGGGCGCAGTTTCTCGATCAGCCGCGCCATGCGCAGCACGCCGGCATCATCGAATCTGCGGCCGACGATCTGGATGCCGATCGGCAGGCCGTCTTTGCTCGCGGTCCAGTTGATCGACGCCGCCGGCTGCTCCGACATGTTGTAGGGCACGGTAAATGCAATGTGCGGCAGCGCGTTGCGCGGATCGTTGCCCGGACAGGCAAGCTCCGCCTCATACGGCAGGATCGGCGATGTAGGGGAGATCACAAAGTCGTACGGCTGGCAGGCGGCCACCGCCGCCTCGCGCATGGCCATGACCTGGGCGTATGCCGCCATCACGTCGTGTCCCGAGAATTTTCCCGCCCGCCACGTGCACCATTCGGCAATGAACGGCAGGATCTTCTGCTGCCTTTGCGGCGGGAGCTGCAGGAAGTCGTTGTATGAGCGCGCCTCGAAGAACCGGCTCATGCCGTCGAGCATGCCGTCGGTAAGGAACGATTTCATTTCGTCGACCGACGCGCCGCTCGATTTGAGCGCGGCGACGGCCGCTTCGGCCGCCGCGCGAACCTCGGGATGGACTGCGAGGCCCGCCTTCATGTCGGGCAGGAAGCCGATGCGCAGGCCTTTCGGCCCGAGGCCGTCGAGCCCGGCGGTGTAATCCCGGGGCTCGTAGGGCAGGCTCATGAAATCGCGCGCATCGGGACGGCTGATCACATTCATCAGTAGGGCCGCGTCGCGAACCGTGCGCGTCATGGGTCCCGTGACGCGCCCAAGATAGGGCGGATAGACGGGCACGCGGCCCAGGCTCGGCTTGAGCGCGAAAATGCCGCAGTGCGTTGCCGGGAGGCGTACCGAGCCGCCGATGTCGGTGCCCAGGTTGAGCGGGGCGTAGCCGGCGGCCGTAGCCGCGCCCGCCCCCGAGCTCGAGCCCGACGTATTCCGCTCGAGGTTCCAGGGATTGCGCGTTACGCCGTGGATCGACGACAGGCCCGAAGAGAGCATGCCGTAGTCCGGCATCGTGGACTTGCCGAGGATCACGCATCCGGCCTCTCTGACGCGTGCCGAAGGCGGGGCATCGGCCGGTGCGGGCGGCTCGCCGCGATTGGCGGCAGTGCCGATCGGCGCGGGGTCGCCCTCGGTATGGATGTTCTCCTTGATCGTCATGGGCACGCCGTCGAGGCCGGAAAGCGGCATCCCGTCCTTCCAGCGGGCCTCGGCGACGCGCGCCTGCGCGAGCGCCGCGTCGCCCTTGACGAGGTACATCGCGTTCAGCTTCGGCTCCAGCCTGGCCATGCGCTCGAGCGCCGCCCGGGTCGCTTCCACCGGGGAGAGCCGCCGTGCGGCATAGGCTGCGCAGAGTTCTGCTGCGCTCAGGGTATGCAAATCGCTCATGCATACAATCATAGCGCCAACCAAGGCGCGCGAAAGGGTGGTTCAATTGACAGACCGGCCGCCGTGCTGCGGCTATACTGCGGCGCCTTTTATCCGGAGGAATCGAATTGCGTCTGCCCTGCATTCTCGCCGCCTGGCTCCTGACCGCCGCCGCACACGCGGCACCGACCGAAATCCAGTTCTGGCACGCGATGGGCGGACCGTCCGGCGCGGAAGTCGAGGCGATCGTCCAGCGCTTCAACGCTGCGCAGAAGGACTACGTCGTCGTCCCCGTCTACAAGGGCAGCTACGACGAGACGTATGCCGCCGCGTTCGCCGCTTACCGGGCGGGCAATGCACCACACGTCGTGCAGATCTACGACGTGGGCACGCAGAACATGATGTCGGCGGCGACGGGGACCCACGGCGCCGTGCGTCCTGTGTGGCAGGTGATGGCCGAGGCGGGCGAGCGCCTCGACGCCAAGGGTTTCGTCCCCGCGGTGGCGAGCTATTACGCGGATGCGCAGGGGCGGCTCGACGCCCTGCCTTTCAATACCTCCACCCCGGTGCTGTATTACAACAAGGACGCCTTCCGCGCGGCCAAGCTCGATCCGGAAAAGCCCCCCAAGACCTGGTACGAGATGGTGCCGGTGATCGCTGCGCTCAAGGACGCGGGCGGCCTGCCGTGCGGCTACGTGACCTCATGGCAATCCTGGATCAACCTCGAGAATGCCAGCGCCTGGCACAACCAGGAGTTCGCCACCAAGGGCAACGGGATGGGAGGGCTGGATGCGAAGCTGGTCTTCAATACCCACCTGATGATGCGCCATATCGCCACGCTCGCCTCGTGGGTCAAGTCGGAATATTTCACCTACACGGGCCGCCGCGACGACGGCGAAGTGCGCTTCACGCAAGGCGCCTGCGGCCTGCTGACCGCTTCATCGTCCACCTATGCGGACCTGCGCGCCGCGGCCAAGTTCGACTTCGGCGTAGCGCAACTGCCGTACTACGACGACGTGCGGGGCGCACCGCAGAACACCCTGATCGGCGGCGGCGCGCTATGGGTCATGGGCGGCCACAAGAAGCCGGAGTACCAGGGGGCGGCCAAATTCCTCGCCTACCTGGCCAGGCCCGAGGTGCAGGCCGAATGGCACCAGAAGACGGGTTATGTCCCGATCACCCTCGCAGCCTACGAACTGACGAAGAAATCGGGCTTCTACGACAAGAATCCCGGGCACGAGATCGCCATCCGCCAGCTCCTCCTCAAGAACCCCACCAGCGATACCAAAGGGATCCGGCTGGGGAATTTTCCGCGCATCCGCGAGATCATCGACGAGGAGCTCGAGGCCGCCTGGGCATTTACCAAAACGCCCAAGCAGGCGCTCGATTCGGCGGCAGAGCGCGCCAACGTCGTGCTGCGCCAGTTCGAGGCGTCGAACCGGGCTGGGGCACGCGCCGATGCCCCGCCGAAGAAGGCGGGCAAGGGCTCCGCCGAAACCGCCCCCAAAAAGAAATAATTCTGTAGTATTTCCGTTGTAGCAATTCTGCCGTGGCAAATCGGCAACAAGGCGAGCGTAGACTCGCCCCGCTTAAGACTTCACAAACGAGGAGAATCCGATGCGCATTAAGATATTAGCTGCAGTGCTGGCGTCCGCCAGCCTGTTCGCGGCAAACGCTCACGCCGTGACCGAGATCCAGTGGTGGCATTCGATGACCGGCGCCCTCGGCGACAAGCTCAACGAACTCGCGAACGGGTTCAATTCCAGCCAAAAGGAATACAAGGTCGTCCCGGTGTTTAAAGGGACTTATCCCGAGTCGATGACCGCCGCGATCGCGTCGTTCCGCGCCGGCAACGCCCCGCACATCCTGCAGGTGTTCGAGGTCGGCACCGCCACCATGATGGCGGCCAAGGGGGCCATTGTCCCGGTCGCGCAGATCATGAAGGATGCCAACGAGCCCTTCGATTCCAAGGCGTATCTGCCCGCGGTCTCCGGTTACTACACCAACAGCAAGGGCGAGATGCTGTCGTACCCGTTCAACAGCTCCACGGTCCTGTTCTACATCAACAAGGACATGTTCAAGAAGGCGGGTCTCGACCCGAACACGGCGCCCAAGACCTGGAAGGAGCTGCTTGCCGCCGCCGACAAGATCAAGGCTACCGGCCAATCCTGTGTCTACACGAGTGGCTGGCCGTCATGGATGCACATCGAGAACCTGAGCGCCTGGCACAACGTGCCCATCGGCACCAAGGAAAACGGCATGGCGGGCCTCGATACCGAATACAAGTTCAACTCGCCGCTGCACGTGAAGCACGTTGCAATGCTGGGTGACATGGCCAAGAAAGGCACGTTCACCTACGCCGGCCGCACCAACCAGGCTGAGGCGAAGTTCTACAGCGGCGAATGCGCGATGCTGACCTCGAGCTCGGGCGCGCAGGCCAATATCCGCCGCAATGCGAAGTTCGACTGGTCGGTGAATTTCATTCCGTATCACGACGAGGTGAAAGGCGCACCGCAGAACTCGATCATCGGCGGCGCTTCGCTGTGGGTGATGAGCGGCAAGAAGCCTGTCGATTACAAAGGTGTGGCGCAATTTTTCGCCTACCTGTCCAAGCCTGCAGTGCAGATGGACTGGCATACGGCGACGGGGTATGTGCCCATTACCCAAGCCGCCTATGAGGTCACGCGCGCTTCGGGCTACTACGCCAAGAACCCGGGCGCCGACATGGCGGTCAAGCAGCTCACCAACAAGCCGCCAACAGCCAATTCGAAAGGATTGCGCTTCGGCAATTTCGTGCAGGGTCGCGAAGTGATCGAGGAAGAGCTGGAGTCCGTGTTTGCCGGCAAGAAGGACGCCAAGACCGCGCTCGACGAAGCCGTGAAGCGCGGCAATGACTTGCTGCGCAAGTTCCAGGCCGCGAACAAATAGCGGAAGGAAAGGAGGGGGGCTCCGCCCCTCCTCCTTCAGATCCTCCTCCCGCAAAACCTAGCAGCGGATTTAATGGAAAAGCGCGTTGTCTTCCGGTCAGCATGGCTGCCGTATGCACTGATCGCGCCGCAAATTCTCATCACGGTCGTGTTCTTCTTCCTGCCGGCGGCGCAGGCGATCTGGTTTTCGTTCCAGCTGCAGGACGCATTCGGCCTGCATACGGAATTCGTAGGTCTGCGCAACTTCGAAGAGCTGTTCGCCGACGAACGCTATCTCGCGTCGTTCAAAACCACGGCATTCTTCAGCGTCATCGTCGCCGCCTCCGGCATCGGGATTTCGTTGCTGCTCGCGTCGTTCGCCGACCGCGTTGTGCGCGGCGCGCTCGCCTATAAGACCCTGTTGATCTGGCCTTACGCCGTGGCGCCGGCGATTGCTGGCGCGCTCTGGGCTTTCCTGTTCGCGCCTTCGGTGGGCATTCTGTCGTACTTCCTGAGGAAGACCGGCTATAACTGGGACTGGGTGCTCAACGGCGACCAGGCCATGTTCCTCGTGATCGTCGCCGCAGTCTGGAAGCAGATCAGCTACAACTTCCTCTTCTTTCTCGCCGGCCTGCAGTCGATCCCGAAATCGCTGCTCGAGGCCGCGGCTATCGACGGCGCGGGGCCCGGCCGCCGCTTTTGGACCATCGTGCTGCCGCTCCTTTCCCCGACCACGTTTTTCCTGCTCGTGGTCAACATCGTTTACGCATTTTTCGACACGTTCGGCGTGATCGATTCCATCACCCAGGGCGGACCGGCGCAGGCCACGCAGATCCTTGTCTATAAGGTCTACTACGACGGTGTGAAGGCGGGCGATCTCGGCGGATCGTCCGCGCAGTCGGTTGTGCTGATGGCGATCGTGATCGCGCTGACCGTGGTGCAGTTCCGCTTCGTCGAGCGCAAGGTGAACTACTGATGGTCGACGCATGGTAGAAAACCGCCCGTACCTGACGTTCCTCGCGCACGCCGTGCTGATCACCGGCGTGGCGATCGTCGCGTTCCCGCTCTATGTGACGTTCGTCGCATCGACCCTTACCGCGGAGCAGATCCTCACCGTGCCGATGCCGCTCGTGCCGGGCAGCCACATGATCGAGAACTATACCCACGCCCTGCTTTCCGGCTCCACGATGGGTGCCGCGGCACCGGTCGGGCGCATGATGCTGAACAGCCTCGTAATGGCGCTGGTGATCGCGTTCGGAAAGATCGCGATCTCGATCATCGCGTCCTTTGCGATCGTGTACTTCCGCTTTCCTCTGCGGAATTTCTTCTTCTGGATGATTTTCGTTACCCTGATGCTGCCGGTCGAGGTGCGCATCATCCCGACTTTCAAGGTCGTGTCCGACCTCGGCATGATCAACTCCTACATGGGTCTCACCGTGCCGTTGATCGCTTCCGCCACGGCGACGTTCCTGTTCCGCCAGTTCTTCCTTACCATTCCCGAGGAGCTCGCCGAGGCGGCGCGCATCGATGGCGCCGGCCCGATGCGCTTTTTCTTCGACGTGGTGCTCCCGCTGTCGAAGACCAGCATCGCGGCGCTGTTCGTGATCCAGTTCATTTACGGTTGGAACCAGTACCTCTGGCCATTGCTCATCACGACCGAGGAATCCATGTACACCACCGTCATCGGCATCAAGCGGATGATCATGACGGGCGATGCGGCCACCGAGTGGAACCTCGTCATGGCCACAGCAATGCTGGCGCTGCTGCCGCCCGCGCTGGTTGTCGTGCTGATGCAAAAGTGGTTTGTGAAGGGCCTCGTGGAGACCGAAAAGTAATCATGGCTACCGTCCAGCTGCGCGACGTGCGCAAATCCTATGGCGACCTGCAGGTCATCCACGGCGTGTCGATGGACGTCGCGGACGGCGAATTTGTCGTGATCGTCGGTCCCTCGGGGTGCGGCAAGTCGACCCTTCTGCGCATGGTCGCGGGCCTCGAAACCATCTCCGGCGGCGAGGTGGTCATCAGGGAGCGCGTGGTGAACAACCTCGAGCCTAAGGACCGCGACATTGCGATGGTGTTTCAGAACTATGCGCTTTACCCGCATATGTCCGTGCGGGAGAACATGGCCTACGGCCTCAAGATCCGCGGTTTCGAAAAGGCCGACATCGAGGCGCGCGTGAAGCGCGCGGCCGGCATCCTCGAGCTGGGACCGCTGCTCGACCGGACGCCACGCCAGCTCTCTGGCGGCCAGCGCCAGCGGGTTGCCATGGGCCGTGCGATCGTCCGCGAGCCCGCGGTGTTCCTGTTCGACGAGCCGCTTTCCAACCTCGATGCCAAGCTCAGGGTGCAGATGCGCGCAGAGCTGCAATCCCTTCACAAAAGGCTGTCAACGACCAGCCTCTATGTGACGCACGACCAGATTGAGGCCATGACGCTCGCGAATCGCATGATCGTCATGAATGCCGGACGCGCCGAGCAGATCGGCGCGCCGCTGGAGGTCTACGCCAGGCCCGCGAGCACGTTCGTCGCCTCGTTCATCGGTTCGCCCCCGATGAATCTGATCCCCTCGGAGCGCGAGGGACGCTCGGTGCTGCATGGCGTGCGCCCGGAGCACCTCGAGCCGTGCGCGCCAAGCGACGCAAGGATCACCGCGGCAATCGACCTTATCGAGCCGCTCGGTGCCGACACATTGGCGCACGGCGTGGTGAACGGCGCGCGAATCATCGTGAGGCTCCCAGCGTCAACAGTCGTCACGGAGGGAAGCCTCCCGCTTCGCTTCGCCCCGGCCAACGAGCATTTCTTCGACGCTGCGAGCGGCAAGCGCATCGATTGACCCCGGATCGAAAGAATGCCTGAACGCTGGCCCTATCCCCGCGTCGTCGCGCACCGCGGCGGCGGCACATTGGCGCCGGAAAACACGCTTGGTGCGATCCGCCATGGCGCCGCGCTCGGGTACCGGGGCGTGGAGTTCGACGTCATGCTGGCGGGCGATTCGACGCCGGTCCTGATCCACGACGAGACTTTCGAGCGCACCACTTCGGGACGCGGCAGCGTGCCGGCCGTCGCCTATGCCCAGATCGAGGCGTTCGACGCAGGGGCCTGGCACAGCGTGCGCTTTCGGGGGGAGAAGGTCCCGACGTTCGTGGCCGCCGCGAACCTGTGCCGGGAACTCGGCGTCTGGGCGAACGTAGAAATCAAGCCGGCAAAAGGCTACGAGGTCCAAACCGGCCGCGCGGTCGGCCAGCTCGCGCTCGATCTGTGGCGCGGCGCAGGCCTGCAGCCGTTGCTGTCATCGTTCTCTACCGAGGCACTCGCCGCGGCCCGGGAAGTCGCACCCGAGCTTCGCCGTGGCATGCTGGTCGGCAAGATCCCGCCTGACTGGCAAGTGCGCATGCAGAAGCTGGACTGCGTTTCGCTGCATTGCAACTATCGCGAGTTGACCGAGCCGCTCGCGGCGTCGATTCATGCGGCCGGCTACGCGGTGCTGTGCTGGACAGTCAATGATCCGGCGGAAGCCGCAAAGTTGTTCGGCTGGGGTGTGGAGTGCATCGTGACCGACCGGCTCGACCTGATCGGGCCCGGGTTCGGTTAGTCAAAAGGCGCCGGGCCAATACTGCCATTTTTCGTAAAGATCCCGCATATCTACAGGAGTTTCAGGCGAATTGCTGCCATCGATTCGACCGGGACGAGCTACTTCGCGGCCCGCCGCTTGTCGATCATTGCGTTGCCGAAAGCCTGCGGCGCGCAAGCCGCATCAGCGCGCCGAGCACAGGCACTTTGGCGTACAGCTCGCCCGCGGCGTCCCAGTAGTCGCAGTGATACGCGATCTTCCCCCCCGCATCGAACTTCAGGTGGCTCGCCCCGTGGACCGTCAAGCGCTTGCCGCCCGGCCGGAACCGGAACGTAAAGTCCCAGCAGAGGAAAGCACCGTTTTCGGCAACGATGCGTTCGGTCACATGGAAGCGCGGTTCTGCCACCTGCCTGAACATGTGCGCGAACACACCGCGGACTCTGTCGACGCCTCTGACCTCGTTAAACGGGTCCTTGAAATACGCATCCTTCGCGTAGTGCGCGCCGATCGCATCGACGCTTTCCGGCGTCATCGATTCGAAGAAGGCCACGAGGGGCTCGATATCTTCCATGTCCGCATCACATCCCGGTGAACCGCCGAACGCACCAGAAGTACAGCCGGTGCGGCAGCAGGTTGATGGCCTTCAGCATCCGCGAGAACGCGCGCGGGAAATGGATCTCGAAGTCGCCGCGCTCAAGGCCGGCCACGATTTGTCTTGCGGCTTCTTCGGCGCTGACGAGGAAAGGCATCTTGAACTCGTTCTTTGCGGTGAGCGGCGTGGCCACGAACCCCGGCGAGACAAGGTACACCGCGATGCCGCGCGCGTGCAGGTCGAGGTACAGGCCCTGGGCGAGGTTGATGCACGCGGCCTTGCTCGCACCGTAGGCGAGGCTGTTGGGCAGGCCGCCGTAGCCTGCGACGCTAGCGACGATTGCAAAGCCCCCTGCGCCCTGTTGCACGAGCACCGGCCCCACGGCGGCCAGCAGATTGAGCACGCCGGTGAGATTCACCTCGACGATGCGGCGCGCCTCGGCCAGGTCGACCTCCCATGCGCGCATGGCCTTGTAGGTGCCGGCGACCGCGAGCACGAGATCGATGCCGTCCCACGCCTCGCACAGACGATGTGCGGTGCGCGAAGTGGCCGTGGCGTCGGTTACGTCGAGCGGGAGCACGGTAGCTCGCCCGGCGAACTCGGATTCGAGCGCTTCGGTGGAGCGCGCGGATACCGCAACCTTCGCGCCGCGTTCGATCAGCAGGTTCGCGGTGGCGGCACCGATGCCGGTGGAGGCGCCGACCACCCAGACTCGCTTGCCGGCGAAAGAATCTATCGGCGCGTTCAGCGGGGCAAAAAGGGCCATCAGGATCGCTTCCTGAGTGCCAGGGTGAGTTCGCCCAGCGTGGCGCCGAACTTGCTCATGCGGGAATGATTGAGCATGACGGTGTCGTCCTGCAGGTACATCCAGTCGTCGAAGTCGACGTGCCAGGTGCGGCCGTCGACATCCACGGCCAGTGCGTAGGTCCAGCGCAGCGAATTCCCCCGCGCTTCTCCCTGCGCGCTGCCGACTATGTCCGCGGCGGTCCCGGTGAAGCGGTTAGCGTCGTGGCGAGTGATCGTCCACACGCGTTTCGATTTCGTGGCATCCGAGTAGCTGAAGTCTTCGTCGAGCGTGAGCGTATCGCCGGCCACCGCGCCCTTGATCACGACCTTGAAACGCTTGACGACCTTGTTCGATCGGTCGGTGAAAACGCCCCAGCCGTCGACCGTCCCGTCGAAGTATCCGAACAGGTCAAGCACCGGCTTCTCGTCCCGGTATACGTCGGGGCCGACGCTGCCGCAGCCCGAAACGAGCAATGCGGTAAGAGCGGCAAACAGGATGCGGGTCATGCGGGGACTCCTCGACGCGTACCGGAAATCCCGGCGGTTTTCCAAAGGGCGCAGGCTGCCGCCAGCTTGAGCGCGCACGGCAGCAGGCAGTAGGCGTAGTAGAGCGGTTGAACCGTGGCCGGGTCGCCGGGCGCATAGCCGAGGGCCGCCAGCAAGGGCAGCGCTACACCGGCAGCGATGGCGAGGTTGAGCTTGGTGGCGAAGGTCCACGCCCCGAAGTACGCGCCGGCGCGCGCCTCGTGTCCCGCCGCGCGGATTGCGTCGGCGAGCATCGCGGGCGGAAGCGCGAGGTCGGCGCCCAGCGCAAGTCCAGACAGCGCGCAGACCGCCGTGAACGCGGTGGCGTCGCCGGCGCCAAGCGCGAACGCACCGGCGAATGCCGCAAGGCTCGCCAACATCGCGGCGAGCCACGCAGCCGGCTTGCCGATGCGTCGCGCTGCGGCCACCCAGAGCGGCAGGCTCAGCGCCCCCGCGACGAAATACACCGCGAGGAAGAACCCGCCTTTTCCGGGAAGCTGCAATGCGTCGGCCACAAAGAACAGCACCAGCGTCGCGGGCAGCGCGCTCGCGATGCCGTTCAACATGAAGATGGCGAACAGCCGCGTAAACGCCGCGTTCGAAAACGGCGCCAGCATCGCGCGCAAGCCCGGCGCCGTCCGGTTCGCCGGCTGTTGCGGCAATGGCGCAGCGGCGAGCGTGAGTGCGGCGCACACCGCTGCCGCCACGGCGAACAGTATGCTGAAACGCGCAAGCCCTTCGTCGAGCCGCGCTGCCACAAACGCCGGCAGCACGCTCGCGAGGACCACACCGGCCAGGCCGAAACCCTCGCGGAACGCGCTCACCCGGGTACGGTCATGCGGCGTTTGTCCCAGCAGCGATCCCCAGGCCAGGTAGCTCACCGAGGCCAGGCTGTAACCCAGGTACGCCGGCACCAGTGCAATCGAAAGCCAGAGCCACAGCAAGCCGCCGCCGGGTTCCCCGGGGTGCGGTGGATTGAACACTAGCATGACACCCCCCGCCAGCAAGGCGATCCCTGCAGCGACAATCGTCCTCGGGCATTGCAGCCGGTCGTTCAGCACGCCGATGAATGGATCAACAAACGCATCCGCAAGCCTCGCCGCGAGCAACACCAATCCGAGAAGCGCGAGATTCATGCCGAGCGTCCCGCCGTACAGGTTTCGGCAGGTGCACGTAGATCGGCAGCGCGGCACCGGCCAGCGGCAGCCCGAGCGCCCCATAGGCCAGCAGGTTGCGGGCGGGCAGGGCCACGAGTCAGCGGCCTCCGAGAAGCGCAGCG
>JBBQNG010000136.1:0-11794 GCA_038329645.1 Burkholderiales bacterium | reverse complement strand
CTTGATCGCCTCGCGCAGCGGGGTGCGTGAGATGCCGAGCTGCTCGCACAGCACGCGCTCGTTAAGCCGGACCCCGGGGCCGAGCTCACCCTGCACGATCCGGTCGCGCAACTGGTCGATGACTTCCTCGTGGAGCGGTCGCCGCTCGATGCGCCGCGCCGGGCTCGCCTCGTTCAGATGCTCTATGGTTCCCATGGCCACCTCATTGCAATTTGCTTATTTTGAATTCATAATACAAAAAAATACGCTAGAACGCAATGCTGCACCCCTTTGCTGCACCCAGCATCCGATTTTGAATGCAATCTAGGAGAGCCTCATGATCTACCACGCCGGCCGCCACTTTCTCCAGATTCCAGGCCCGACCAATGTGCCGGACCGGGTGCTGCGCGCAATCGATTTCCCCACCATGGATCATCGCGGTCCCGACTTTGCTGCATTGGGCAAAGCCTGCCTCGCCGGGCTGAAGAAGGTTTTCAAGACCGATGCGCACGTCGTCATCTACCCGGCTTCGGGCACTGGCGCATGGGAAGCCGCCCTCGTGAACACGTTGTCGCCGGGCGATCGCGTGCTGATGAGCGAGACCGGTCAGTTCGCCTTGTTGTGGCAGAAGCTTGCCACGCGCCTGGGCTTGGTTACCGAATTCCTGCCCGGGGACTGGCGCCATGGCGCCGACCCCGCCGCCATTCAAAAACGACTCGCTGAAGATACGGGCCACACGATCAAGGCGGTCTGCGTCGTGCATAACGAGACGTCCACCGGCGTCACGTCGCGGATCCCAGAGGTGCGCAATGCGATCGACGCGGCGAAGCACCCGGCGCTGTTCATGGTGGACACGATTTCGTCGCTGGCATCGATCGATTACCGCCACGACGAGTGGGGCGTGGACGTCACGGTCGCCGGTTCGCAGAAGGGCCTCATGCTGCCGCCGGGGCTGTCGTTCAACGCCATCAGCGAGAAAGCGCTCGCTGCGTCCAAGGGAGCAAAGCTGCCGCGCGCCTACTGGGCGTGGGACGAAATGCTCGCCAGCGGCAAGTCCGGCTACTTTCCCTACACGCCGGCCACCAACCTGCTGTATGGCCTGCGCGAGGCCCTGGACATGCTGTTCGAGGAAGGTCTCGACAACGTGTTTGCCCGCCACCAGCGCCATGCGGAGGCCACGCGCAGGGCAGTGCGCGCCTGGGGGCTGGAGGTGCTGGCGCTCAACCCCGCGGAATATTCCGGCGCCCTCACCACCGTGATGGTGCCCGCAGGCGTCGACGCGGACCAGTTGCGCCGCGTGATCCTCGAGAATTTCAACATGTCGCTCGGGACCGGCCTGGGCAAGCTCGCGGGCAAGGTGTTCCGCATCGGCCACTTGGGCGACTTCGGCGATCTCGCGCTCATGGGCACGCTTGCGGGCGTGGAGATGGGGCTGGCGCTGACCGGTGTTTCGATCAAGAAGGCCGGCGTGCAGGCCGCCATGGAGTATCTTGCCGAGTGCCACCGCGCGCCGGCGCAGAAGCGCGCCGCGGCATAGCGCAAGTAAAACTACAAGGAGGAGCAATGTTTCAGAGGATCGTATTGGCCGCGCTTGCGGCGGCTTTGATCGCGCCCGGCGCGCAGGCGCAGCCTTACCCGAACAAGCCCATACGCATGATCGTCGGCTTTCCGCCCGGCGGTGGCACCGACGTGGTGGCGCGCGTGATCGGGCAGAAGCTCTCGGAGTGGTACGGGCAGACCGTGGTGGTGGAGAACCGTGCAGGCGCCACCGGGACCATCGGCGCTGACGTGCTCGCCAAGAGCCCGCCGGATGGCTACACGCTCATGATGGGCCACGCCAATTCTCACGCCATCGCACCCAACCTCATGTCGAAGCTGCCCTACGACCCGATCAAGGACTTCGCGCCTGTGTCGTACGTGGGGTACGTGCCCAACGTGCTCTCGCTGCACCCATCGGTGCCGGCCAAGAGCATGAAGGAGCTCGTGACGCTGCTCAAGAACAACCCGGGCAAGTACACCTACGCGTCTTCGGGCAATGGCAGCTCGCAGCACCTGTCGGGTGAGATGTTCAAGCTGCTGACCGGCACCAGCATCCTCCACGTGCCCTACAAAGGCAGCGGCGATGCGATCAAAGATCTGCTCGCCGGAACCGTGTCGATGAATTTCGACACCATGCCGCCCGTTCTGGAGCACATCAAGGCCGGCAAGCTGCGCGGCCTGGGGATCTCCACGCCGAAGCGGCTTGCACAGCTGCCCGATGTGCCGACTTTCACGGAGGAGGGCCTCACGGGGTTCGAGATCCTCAACTGGTACGGGGTCATGGCGCCGGCCGCCACGCCCAAGGACATCGTCAACAAGCTGGCCGCGGATATCAACAAGGCCATGCGCGAGCCCGACGTCAGGGCGCGCCTCGAGCAGGTCGGCACCCAGCTGCGGGAGCTGTCGCCGGAGGAGTTCGGCGCGTTCATGCGCGCCGAGCTGGCCAAGTACGCCAAGCTTGTTAAAGACGCCAACATCCGGCTGGAATGAGCGCGCAGTACTCCGAGAGCATCCTCGTCCAGCGCGACGGCGGCATCGCCACCGTCGTGCTCAACCGGCCTGAAAAGCTCAACGCGCTCACCAAGCCGATGTGGCAGCGTTTGGGGGCGGTGTTCGGCGAGCTGTCCGAGGAAGATACCCTTCGTTGTATCGTGATCCGCGGCGCAGGCACGAAATCCTTCGCGCCGGGCAACGACATCTCGGAGTTCGAGAACGAGCGCAGCACCGTCGAGCAGGCGCGCGCCTACGGCCGCATCATGCACGCCACGATCGATGCGATCGCGAGCTGCCGCCACCCGGTGGTCGCCATGATCCACGGCATCTGTGTGGGCGGGGGCCTCGAGATCGCGGGCCTGGCCGACATCCGCATCTGCGGCGAATCGTCGCGCTTCGGCGTGCCGATCAAGAACCTCGGGCTGGTAATGGCGTACGGGGAAATGCAAGCGCTGATCGACCTGGCTGGCAAAGCCACCGCCCTGGAAATCCTGCTGGAAGGGCGCGTTTTCGGCGCGGCGGAGGCGAAAAACAAAGGTCTCGTCACCCGTGTGGTGCCAGACGACAAGGTCGAGGAGGAGGCACTAGCCGCGGCGGCGCGGATTGCCGAGGGCGCCCCGCTCGTGGCCCGTTGGCACAAGAAATTCGCGCGGCGCTTGGCCGACTCGCGGCCGCTGACCGACGCGGAATACGACGAAGGCTTCGCCTGTTTCGGCACGCGGGACTTCCGCATCGGCTACCAGGCTTTCCTCGGCAAGAAAAAGCCTGAGTTCACCGGAAGCTGACCCCCGCGGTTGGCCCCATGGCGCTCTGCTAATATTGCGCGCCCCAGCAGCCGCTCGAGCTGTAGACCATCCAAGGAGACAGACTTGATGAGCAAACCCGTTGGCGTCGCGTTGCGTATCGCGACAGCGCTTTCCCTCGCCTTGGCGGCGTCGATTGCGCACTCGCAAGCATGGCCCTCCAAGCCGGTGACCATCGTCAACCCGTTCGCGCCCGGCGGCGGCGTGGACGCATTTGCCCGGCCCCTGTCGGCGAAGTATTCCACCGCGCTGGGGCAACAATTCCTGGTTGAAAACCTCGCCGGCGCTGGCGGCACGCTGGGCGCGGCCAACGCAGCCAAGCGCCCGGGCGACGGCTATACCTTTTTTATGGGCGCGGTACACCACGCTATCGCAGAGAGCCTGTATGCCAAGCTGCCCTACAACATCGAGAAGGATTTCCTGCCAGTCACCGTGGTGGCTTACGTGCCGAACGTCGTCGTGATCCATCCCAAGCACAGCTTCAAGACACTCAAGGAATTCACCAATTTCGCCAAGGCCAACCCGGGCAAGCTCAACTATGGCTCGGCGGGCAACGGCACTTCGCATCATCTCGCGGTCGAGCTCTTCAAGACCATGACCGGAACCCAGCTGACCCACGTACCGTACAAAGGCGCCGGGCCGATGATGACCGACCTGCTCGCCGGCCAGGTGGACTTTGCCTTTGACGGCATGGGCACCTCGGCGCAGCAGATCAAGGCCGGCAAGCTTCGGCCGCTGGCGGTCACTACCGCCAAACGCGCGCCGCTGATCCCGGACGTGCCGACGATGCGTGAAGCGGGCCTGCCGGGCTACGAGGTCACCACGTGGTATGCATTGTGGGCGATCAAGGGTACGCCGAAAGAGGTTGTCGAGCGCATGCATGCGGAAACGGTGAAGGCTTTGGCGATGCCGGATATCAAGGAATACTGGGCAGCGCAGGGCGCCGACCCGGGTGGCCAGACGCCGGCAGAGTTCGGCACGTTCCTTCATTCCGAGATCGCGAAGTGGGCCAAGGTCGTCAAGGACTCGGGCGCCAAGATCGATAACTGAACGCGTGAAACCAGCGGCGCGCCGCGCGTTTTACGAAGGTTCGCTGCACGCCGCCGGCATCCCGGCGCTCGTGCTTGCCGCGGGGTATATGGGATTCGGGGCGCTCGCGGCGGGCAACGGCCTGTCGTTCGTAGGGACGATGCTGTCCACGCTTTTGATCTGGGCCTTGCCGGGACAACTCGTACTGGTCGAAATGCAGTCCCTGAGCGCACCCTTCTTCGCGGTCCTGCTCAGTGTTGTGGTGTCCGCGGCGCGCTTCCTGCCGATGACGGTGGTGATGATGCCGCTGCTGCGCGAGTCCCCCAGCCGCTCGACTCACTATTACGCGGCGGCGCAACTCATCGCTATGACCGGCTGGGCGTGGACGATGGCGCGTTTCCCGTCGATCCCGCCCGAGCGGCGCCTGGGCTACTTTTTCGGCTTTGCGCTTACGCTCATGGCATCCGCAAGCGCGGCAACCGCCGTCGGCTTCATCGCCGGCGACCTTTTGCCCCCGCTTGCCAAGATCGCCCTCATCTTCATGAGCCCGATGTACTTCCTCCTCATTCTCACCGGCAGCGCGAGCGATACGCTGGGCCGGGCGGCGATCGTTTTCGGGGCAATCGTCGGACCGCTCGCGCACTTCGTCACGCCGCAATGGAGCGTGCTGGTCGCGGGGCTCCTGGGTGGAACTCTGGGTTATGCGGCGCATCGGGCCTGGAGACGCAGGGCACGCCTGCGATGAGCGAATACACCCTGCTCGTGATTGCTTGCGGCCTGGGCACTTACCTGTGGCGTGCGCTCGGCGTCGCAGTCTCCTCGCGCCTCCCGCCGGACAGCGAGCTCTTCGCCTGGGTAGGCTGCGTGGCGTTCGCAATGCTCGCCGGCCTGGTCAGCCGGATGCTGCTGATCCCCTCGGGTCCGCTCGAAGCGACGGCGCTCTGGCAAAGGCTTGCCGCAACCGCCATCTCGGTGGTCGTCTACCTCGTCGTCACCAGGAAGAACCTGTTTGCCGGCGTACTGTCCAGCGCTGCGGCAATGTATTTTCTCCTGTGGATCGCAGGCTAGGGCGCTAAAGGATGCCCGCCGTGCGCAGGGCCGCGAGTTCGGTGTCGTTCTTCCCCAGCAGGCCGCGCAACACCTCGTCCGTGTGTTCGCCGACCAGCGGTGGCGGCACCTTGTATTCGACGGGCGTGGCCGAAAAGCGCATCGGGCTGGCCACCGTGGAGAGTTTGCCGGCGACGGGATGATCCATCTCGACGCGGATATTGCGCGCCTTCACCTGCGGCTCTTCGTAGACCTGCGCTAGGTTGTTGATCGGCCCGTTCGGAACGCCGGCGCCTTCGAGCAGCTCGACCCACTCGCGCGTGGTGTGCTTCGAGAAGACCGCCTGCAGCAATCGAGTTAGCTCGACGCGGTTCTCGACCCGCTTGCCGTTGGTTGCGAACCGCGCATCGGACGCATACTCCATGCAGCCGGCCGCTGCGCAGAATTTGCGGAACAGATTGTCGTTCCCGCACGCAAGGATTACGTCGCCATCGGACGTTTTGAACGGCTGGTAGGGCACGATGTTCGGGTGCAGATTGCCGATGCGCTTGGGCGGCACGCCAGTCGAGAAATAATTCGTGTTCTGGTAGGCAAGCAGGGCGATCTGCGAATCGAGCAGGGCGAGGTCGAGGTGCTGGCCGATGCCCGTTTCGGCGCGGTGCGCAAGCGCTGCGCAGATGGCGATCGATGCGTACATGCCGGTGATGATGTCGGCCACCGGTACGCCCGCGCGCTGCGGCCCGCCACCGGGGGCGCCGTCGGGCTCGCCGGTGACGCTCATCATGCCGCCCATGCCCTGGATCATGAAATCGTAGCCGGGATGCTCGCGGTACGGCCCGGTCTGTCCGAAGCCTGTGACCGAGCAGTAGATCAGGCGCGGATTGATCGCCTCGAGGCTGGCGTAGTCCAGGCCATAGCGGGCGAGGTCGCCGTACTTGTAGTTCTCGATCAACACGTCGCAAAGGCGAACCAGCTCGCGCACGATTGCCTGTCCTTCGGGCTTGGAAATATTCAGCGAGACCGATTTCTTGCCGCGGTTGGCTGCCGTGAAGTAGGCCGAATCCTTCGAGTCGCGACCCTCCTTGTCCTTTATCCAGGGCGGCCCGAAGGCGCGCGAGTCGTCCCCGACCTTCGGCCGCTCGATCTTGATGACTTCGGCGCCGAGATCGGCCAGGTTCTGCCCGGCCCAGGGGCCCGCGAGCACGCGGGACAGGTCGAGCACACGGAGATGCGAAAGCGGTCCGGCCATGGTTTGTCCATTCCTTGCGATGTTTTCACTAGGGATTTGCCATCTGCGCTTTAAGGCGCAGCAGGTTGCGTACGTGGCGCGAAGAGGAAATCACGTGGTTGTGCGCGAAATCCTCGTGGTTGTTTTCGATCTCGTCGAGGTCGTAGACGTAGTTCACCATGAAACCGGCCGCCTCGCGCAGGCCCTTGGGCGAGACATCCCCCAGCCAGTTCACCCTTTCAAGGCGCGCGCCATTGTTGAGATGGAAGCGCGCCACTGGATCGCGCGGCTTGCCGGACGAATGCTTGGCCGACAGCAGGTAGGTGGCGACTGCCTTCTGCAGCACCGCCTGGATCTTCGCCGCCACCTCCGGCGTGCGGTGCCATTGCGGCTGCTCAATCGCCTTGAGGACCTCCTGCTCTGCTTCGGGCAGGACCGCTCGCGCATCGCGTGACAGCCACTGCATGAAACCGGGTACCGGAGAAAGCGTCACGAACGTTTTCAGGTGCGGCATCTCACGCCGCAACTCTTCGACGACTTGCTTGATGAGGAAATTGCCGAACGAAACGCCCTGCAGGCCCTCCTGGCAGTTGGAAATCGAATAGAACACGGCCGTCGTGGCGCGCTTCGGGTCGATCGGCAGGCGCGACGGGTCGAGCAGGGGCGCGATGGCGTCGGGAATCGTGCGAGTGAGGGCCACCTCGACAAAGATCAGTGGCTCGCCGACCAGCGTCGGATGGAAAAAGCCGAAACACTTGCGGTCCGGCGGATCCAGCCGGCTGCGCAGCTCCGGCCAGCCGTTGATTTCGTGCACCGCCTCGTACTGGATGATCTTTTCCAGGATCGCCGCCGGGGTCGACCAGTTGATGCGCTTGAGAACCAGGAACCCCCGGTTGAACCACGATACGAAGAGGTGCCTGAAATCGGCATCGATCCGTTTGAGCTCCGGGCGTCCCGCGATCTTGCGCAGCACGTCCTGGCGCATGCGCACGAGTACCGCGGTTCCGCCAGGGGCAAGGTTGAGCCGCCGCAGGAGCTCCTGGAGACGGGCTTCGGCGGCCTCATGCAGCTGGCGGGCGAGCTCAAGGCTGGGATCGGCGACATATTTGACGATCGATTCGTCGATCCTCTTCGGATCGGCGCCGAACCGCTCGGCCAGCAGGAGGAGGAAGTCCAGCTTCACTTCCGCCGATGCGCTGGTGTACGCGTCGAGCAGCTCCCGGGCGCGCGCCACGCCCGAGGCCTCGCCTCGCTCGGAGAGCAGCCCTTCGGCGAGCGCACCCAGCTCCTCCTGTCGGGAAGAAAACAGCCGGCTAAGGAATCGCGGAGCCATTGCGCGAATCTACCTTAGCGCGGCGCGGCCCGCGACAGGTCTGCCCAGGGCCTATTTCAGCTTGAGGTCGTTCTGGACGGCGTGCACGCCAGAAACGGCGGCGGCAACCTTTCCGGCCGCCGCGATCTGCTCCTTCTTGTCGACGAACCCGGACATCTGGACCCGGCCTTCGTAAGTCTCGACGGAAATCGCGGTGGACGGCACGCCTTTGGTGACGAGCAGCTGGGCCTTGACCTTGGAGGTGATCGCGGAGTCGGCGAGGACCCGCTTGTCGTTGTCCTGCATCGCCTTGATGTATTCCTCTTCCGAAAGCTTGCCGTCCTTGTTCGCGTCGAACTTAGCGAAGCGCTTGGCGAGCTCTTTCTCCGCGCCGGCTTCGTCGCGGCTGAGGAACCGATCGGCATTCTTGTCGAGCGCATCGAAGGCCTGGTTCTTCTGGTCCTTGGCGAGCACGGCCTGGGATTGAATTGCGCCTGCGGCGAGAATGACGAGCATTGCGACGGTTGCGCGCATTGTAAAATCTCCCTGGTTAAATGAGGCCGCTAGCTTAGCTTACTCGCCGCCGTTCACCAAAGGTTCGCCACCATCTTCGCTGCGATGGCGTAGAGCATAAGCGCGAACACGAAGCGCAACTGCTTCACCGGCATGCGCTGCGAAACCCTCGCACCGATCGGCGCCGTCAGCACGCTCGGAATCGCAATCAGCGCAAGCGCGGGAAGGTAGATGAACCCGAGGCTGAAGGCGGGAAGCGGCCCAGCCTCCCGGCCCGCCATTACGTAGCCGACACTTGCGGCCAGCGCGAGCGGAAATCCGATTGCCGCCGCGGTCCCGACCGCCCGCTTGAGGGGCACGTTGCACCAGGTCATGAAGGGGATGGTCATGAAGGCGGCGCCTGCGGCGAGGAACGTCGCGAGGAATGAGACCACTGTGCCGACCAGGCCGAGACCAAGGCGGCCAGGCAATTCGCGCATGCCCTTGGGCTTGAGGTCAAAGAACATCGTCGTGGCCGCGTAGAGGATGAATGCCGCGAAGAAGATCGCCAGGGGACGTCCGGGGACCTTGCCGGCCACCAGCGTGCCGGCGAGCGCCCCGAGCGCGAGGCCGGGCAGCATGCCGGCGACAATGTGCCAGTCCACGCCACCGCGGGCGTGGTGGGCGCGCACGCTGGACGCAGAAGTAAACGGGATCGTCGCCATCGCGGTGGCCAGGGCCATGTGCATGAGGTGCGCCTCCGGAAATCCCGTCGCGGCGCCTTGCGCGGCGAAGATGAAAAGCAGGATCGGCACCAGGATCATGCCGCCGCCCACGCCGAGCAGCCCGGCCATGAATCCGACAAAGGCGCCGACCAGGAGATAAATCCACCAGAGCTCCACGCGTCAGGGTTCCAGCAGGCGCGCAACCAGCTCCGCGAACCCCGCCCCGGACTCGCGCTCGGTCACAAAGGCAGGCCGCGCGTCGAGCAGATCGACGTAGCGATTCACATTGGCCACGCCGACCGAGGCGGGAAAGTAGGCGAACATCGGCGCGTCGTTGGGCGAGTCGCCGATAAATGCGAATTGCTCGCGCGCCGCGTCCAGGTCGAGGCCAAAGCATTCGCGCGCGAGAATCTTCGTCATACCGAGCTTGTCGTAGTCGCCGAACCAGCCGTTTACGTGGATCGAACTGATTTTGGCCGTCATGCCGCCTGCGCGCATAAGGGCTGCAATCCGCTCGGCCGCCTGCAATCCGAGGGGCGGCACGTCTTCGCAGAAATCGATCGCCAGGTCGGCCTCGCGGTAGCGCTGGTCGGACGCGAGCGCCGCGCCCGGAACCGCAGCAAGGATTCGATCGCGTAGGCACGCGAGGCGCGCGCGGTTCGCTGCACGAGTGGGGTCGTCGACAAGGAAGCGTTTTTCCAGCGTTCCACGCGCATGATCGTAGCGAAAGTAGAAAGCCCCGTTTTCGCCTACCACCGCGTCCACCGGCCACATGCGGGCGATGTGGTCGCACCAGCCGGCCGGCCGGCCGGTCACTGGGACCGCAATCCCGCCCGCGAGCTTCCAGCGCTCCAGCGCGCCGTACGCCGCGGCGGTCAGGTGGCCGTCGGTGGTGAGGGTGTCGTCGATATCGAAAAACAGGCCGCGGATCGGGGCCGGGTCCAGCTTCGCGAGCGGCTGCATTACTGCGCGGCCAGCCACTGTCCGACGCGTGTCCGCTGCGTCTCGTTCAAATGCAGTCCCGTCTTCGTGCGCCGCCAGAGGATGTCTTCCGCCGTCCGCGCCCATTCGTGGTCAACGAGATAGCGTACTTCGCGCCCGTGGAGGCCGGCTCCGAAGTCTTCACCCAGATCGCCCGGGTTTGCGGCGTCACCCAGCACGGCGGCCGCAAGGGATCCGTGCCGCCTGAAAACCGCCCGCAACGCTTGGGACGGGATGCCGGGATACTTTCCGCGCAGCTGCTCGTATGCCGCTTCGGCTGTCCCGCCAAAATCGCTTCCGGGAAGCGGTGCCTTCGCCGTCCACGCCGGTTTCATCCGGGGGAAATAAGGCGCCAGCTTCTCAAGCGCATGCTCGGCGAGGCGCCGGTAGGTCGTTATCTTTCCGCCGAACACCGACAGCACGGCCATGGCGCCCTGGTCATCGTCCACACGCAGCGTGTAGTCGCGCGTGACCGCCGAAGGGTCGCTGCTGCCGTCGTCGTAGAGCGGCCGGATTCCAGCGTAGCGCCACGCAACGTCGGCCGGCGTGACCGGTTTGGCCAGGTAGCGGTTGACCGCGCGGCACAGGTAGGCAACCTCTTCCTCGCTCGCCTTCGGATTGCCCGGATCCCCCTGCACCGGGACATCCGTGGTCCCGATCAGCGTGAATTCTCCTTCGTAGGGGATCATGAACACCACGCGTTTGTCGTCGTTCTGAAGGATGAACGCGTGAGTGCCGTCATAAACCTTCGGCACGACGATGTGGCTGCCTTTAACCAACCGCACGTTGTCGCGGCTGGGCTGGTGCAGCTGGCCGTTGAGCACTTCCTTCACCCACGGACCGGCGGCGTTCACCACGGCGCGTGCGCAGACATCCGTGGTCGCCCCGCCTGCGCCCTTGATTTGCGCGTGCCATAAACCGTCCTGGCGTCGCGCACTCACGCACTGGGTTCGCGTCAGGATTCGCGCCCCGAGGCGCCGCGCATCGAGCGCATTGGCAACGACCAGGCGCGCATCGTCGACGCGGCAATCCGAATAGATGAACCCTTTCTTGAGAGAATCCTTCAGCCCGGCGCTATAGGGGGGCTCCGCGAGGCTCACCCCGTGCGAGCCCGGCAGCCTGGTGCGGCGGCCAAGGTGGTCGTAGAGGAACAGACCGGTGCGGATCATCCAGCGCGGACGCAATTCGGGCACGTGCGGCATCACGAAGCGCATCGGCGAGACAAGGTGGCCCGCGATCGCAAGCAGGACCTCGCGCTCGGCCAGCGCTTCGGCGACAAGACGGAATTCGTATTGCTCGAGATACCTCAGGCCGCCGTGGATGAGCTTTGAGGACCACGATGAGGTGTGCGAAGCGAGGTCGTCCTTCTCCACCACGAGGACGGAGAGCCCGCGCCCAGCCGCATCGCGTGCGACGCCGATGCCGTTGATGCCGCCCCCGACCACCAGAAGGTCGAATGTTTCCATCAGTGGGTACGCAGGGTTTTGACGGTGTGCTTCGCGATCACCTTTGCCTCGTCGGTCGGGACGACCCAGGCCGATACCCGGCTCGATTCGGTGCTGATGCGCGGCCCGTCGGATTGGTTGGCGGCCGGATCGATTTCCACGCCGAGCCAGTGGGCGGCTGCGCCGACGCCTGCACGGATCGCGGGATGGTGTTCCCCTAT
>JBBQNG010000135.1:0-11899 GCA_038329645.1 Burkholderiales bacterium | reverse complement strand
ATTACCGAGCGCGAGGATCCGCGCGACGCATTTGTTTCAAACGACTACCCGGACCTCGCGAGCCTGCCGCCGGGCGCGGCGATCGGCACCTCGAGCCTGCGGCGCGCAGCGCAGGTCCTCGAGCATTTTCCCGGGCTCGCGATCCGCGAGCTGCGCGGCAACGTGAACACCCGCCTGGCGAAGCTCGACCGCGGGGATTACGCGGCAATCATCCTCGCGGCTTCGGGCCTCAAGCGCCTGGGCCTCCAATCGCGCATCCGCGACTACCTGTCGATCGGGCAGTGCATTCCGGCGGGGGGGCAGGGTGCACTCGGAATCGAATGCCGTGCCGACCGCCCGGATGTGCTGGCGGCGATGGCGCCGCTCGCGCACCGCGGCACCTCGATATGCGTGCGGGCCGAACGCGCGGTGAACCGGGCGCTGGGAGGCAACTGCACCATTCCGCTGGGCGCTTACGCAGAGATCTGGGGCGACACGCTCCGGTTGCGCGGCATCGTCGCCGCCCCGGACGCAAAGCGGATCGCGCGCGCCGAAGCCACCGGCGAAGCGGCGGATCCGGAGGCGCTGGGATTGCGGGTCGCCGAATTGCTGCGGGAAGAAGGCGCCGCCGGCATCCTTGCCGCGCTTGCCTCATGATGTGTTCGTGAGCCCGCTCGGCGGGCGTTCGATTGTCGTGACCCGGCCCAGCGGCCAGGCCGGCGCCCTGGCGGGACTTATCGAAGGCGCGGGCGGGCGCGCCTTGCGCTACCCGGCCATCGAGATCCAGGCCTGCGGCGGCCCCGCGCTAGATTCGACCATCGCAGCGCTCGACACCTTCGACCTGGCGATCTTCATCAGCCGCAATGCCGTCGATCACGGGCTCGCAAGCGTACGCGCGGTGCGCGCCTGGCCGGCCGGGCTCGCGGTTGCCGCGGTGGGCGGGGGAACCCGCCGTGCGCTGGAGGCGCAAGGCGTCACGGGTGTAATCGCCCCGGAAGGACCGGCGGACAGCGAGGCGCTCCTCGGGCGGCCGCAGCTCGAGGCGGTTGCGGGCAAGCGAATCGCGATCTTCCGCGGCACAGGCGGTCGCGAGCTGCTGGCCACCACATTGCGCGAGCGCAAGGCGCGCGTCGACTATGCCGAATGCTACCGGCGCTTGCGCCCGGCGACCGACATGCGTCCGCTAGTCGCGGAATGGTCGCGCGGCGCGGTGCAAGCGGTCACCATTTCGAGCGGCGAGGGCCTGGCAAACCTCGTCGCGTTGCTGGAAGAAGCGGGACGTGGCTACCTTGCCGCGACGCCGCTCTTCGTACCGCATGCGCGCGTTGCCGCGGACGCCCGCCTGCTGGGGATCGGCACGGTGCAGGTCGCGGGTCCAGCCGACGAGGATATGCTCGGCGCGCTGGTTGCCTATTTTGATCGCGCAGGCTAAAACAGCGCCGAAGCGAGCATGGAAACGAACCCACCCACAGTAGAACCCCCGGTGCCCCTGGTCATCGACGCAGGCGCACAGGCCCGGCGCCGGCGGCGCATGGCCTCGGCCGCGCTCGTCGGCGCGCTGATCCTGGCCGGTGCCTACGGCTGGTATGACGCGCGCAGCCGCATCGGCGCGACCCAGGAGGAGCTGGCGCGCCGCCTGCGCGACATCGAGACCGACAGCCGCGAGGCCAAGGTGCTTGCGAAGCAGGCGCAGGAGACGATGCGCGAGGCGCAGGCCAAGATCGCCGTGATGGAAGGCCGGCTGGCAGAGTCGCAGAACCAGCAGCTGGCGCTCGAGTCGCTCTACCAGGAGCTGTCGCGCAACCGCGATGAGTGGGCGCTGGCCGAGATCGAGCAGGTGCTCACCATCGCGGCGCAGCAGTTGCAGCTTTCGAGCAACGTGCGCGCCGCGCTGCTGGCGCTGCAGCTGGCCGAATCGCGCCTTGCGCGCAGCGACCGGCCGCAGTTCATCCCGGTGCGCAAAGCGATTGCGCGGGACATCGAACGGCTGCGCACCGTGCCGCTCATCGACATCGCTGGCGTTTCGCTGCGGCTCGACGGGCTCGTGACGGCGGTCGACTCGCTGCCGCTTGCATTCGACGAGCGCACCGCCGAGCCGGCCAGGGGCGCCAAGCCCCCCGCGAGGGGGGAGGTCCGCGACGGTTTTTTTTCCCGCTTCGGCGCCGAGGTCTGGGACGAGCTGAAGAGCCTGATCCGCATCCGCTCGGTCGAGGCGCCCGAGCCGCCCTTGCTGGCCCCTTCGCAAGCGTACTTCCTGCGCGAGAACCTCAAGCTGCGTCTCCTGAACGCGCGCCTTGCGCTGGCGATGCGGGACGAGGCCGGTTTCCGCGAGGATGTGCGCGTGGCGCAGGGATGGCTCAACCGCTACTTCGATCCGCGCTCCAAGCAGGCCGCGGCATTTGCCGCACAGCTCAAGCAACTGGGCACGACTTCGTTCACTTTCGAGCTGCCCACGCTTGCCGACAGCCTCGAGGCCGTGCGCAGCTTCAAGGCGCGCCGCGAGCGCGGCAGCCCCTGAGCGACGCATGAGGGCGCTCTTCTGGCTGCTGGCGGTGTTCGCCTGTGCGGTGGCGCTGGCGATCATCGGGCGCGGCAACGAGGGCTACGCGCTGTTCGTCTACCCGCCGTGGCGCGTCGAGCTTTCGCTGATTTTCTTCTTCGTCCTGTTCGCGGCTTCGTTCGGCGTGGTCTACCTGCTCGCCCGGCTGGCTCACCACACGTTCGAGCTGCCGGTACACGTGCGCGCCTACCGCGAGCGGCGCCGGACGGAGCAGGCGCGCGAGGCCTTGCTCGCTTCAGCGCAGGCCTACCTCGAAGGGCGCTTCGCCCGCGCAGAGACCGATGCCCGCCTGGCGTTCGAGGGCGGCGAATCGCGTGCGCTGGCGGCGCTGCTCGCCGCGCGCGCCGCGCACCAGCTTCGCGCCCGCGACCGGCGCGACAGTTGGCTGGAGCGGTCCGCCGAATCGGGCGACCCGCTCCACGTGGCGAGGCTGGTCACACGGGCCGAGCTGCTCCTCGAGGACCGCGATTACATTGGCGCCCGCGCGGTGTTGAAGGATCTGCATGGGTCCGGCCCAAAGCACATCGCCACCCTGCGCCTCCTCCTGCGCGCAGAGCTCGGGGCGCGCAACTGGGACGAGGTGCTGCGCCTGACCGGCGTGCTCGCCAAGCGCGATGCGATCTCGCCCGCGCTGCAGGAGGAATACAAGAGCCAGGCGCTCTCTGAACTGCTCGGGGCGCTAGCCGACGATCCGAGAGGACTTGAGGCACGCTGGCGCAAGCTCCCCGCGCGCGACCAGGCGAATCCCCGGATCGCGACCGTGGTGGCGCGGCATGCCGCGGTCGCCGGACGGTCGGCGCTGGCGCGCGAGATCATAGAGCGGGCCCTTGGACAGGAGTGGAACCCGGCGCTGGTGGATCTTTACGGCAACGGCGCGGGCGACGACGTGCGCGTGCGCATCGAAAAGGCCGAGCGCTGGCTGCTCGACCATCCCGGTGACTCCCGCCTGTTGCTTGCGCTCGGGCGCCTCTGCGTGCGTGCGGAGCTGTGGGGGAAGGCGCAAAACTATCTCGAGGCGAGCCTTTCGTTCGAGCCGCGCCGGGAGACGCATCTCGCGCTCGCCAACCTGTTCGAGCGGCTGGGCAAGGCACCCGACGCGGCCCGCCATTTCCGCCGCGCCGCCGAGGCGGCGGCGTAGGAACGCTAAACCCAGTCCTTCGCTACCAGGAAGTCGGTGTAGAGCTTCGCTTCCGGCGAGCCCGCCTCCGGCGCCCAGTCGTACTTCCAGCGCACCGCCGGCGGCAGCGACATGAGGATCGACTCGGTGCGCCCGCCCGACTGCAGGCCGAACAGCGTTCCGCGGTCCCACACGAGGTTGAATTCGACATAGCGGCCGCGGCGGTACGCCTGGAAATCGCGCTCGCGCCCGGTGTAGGCGAGGTCCCTGCGCCGCTCCAGGATAGGCACGTAGGCGGTGAGAAACCGGTCGCCGACGGCCCGCATGAGCCCGAACGAGAAATCGAATTCGCGCTCGGCGAAGTCGTCGAAGAAGATGCCGCCAATGCCGCGCGGTTCGTTGCGATGCTTGAGGAAGAAATAGTCGTCGCACCACTTCTTGAAGCGCGCGTGGTAGCCGGAGCCGAAAGGCTCGAGCGCCGCCTTGCATTCGGCGTGGAAATGGCGCGCGTCTTCTTCGAAACCGTAGCAGGGCGTGAGGTCCATGCCGCCGCCGAACCACCAGACGGGATCGGCGCCCGCCTTGAGCGCCACGAAGCAGCGCACGTTCATGTGCACCGTCGGGCAGTAGGGATTGCGCGGATGGAGCACTGCGGAGACGCCCATCGCATCGAAGCTGCGTCCCGCGAGATCCGGGCGGTTTGCGGACGCGGAAGGCGGCAGACCCGGCCCCTGTACGCGAGAGAAGCCCACACCTGCGCGTTCGAACACGCGGCCTTCCTCGATGATGCGGGTGACGCCCCCGCCACCCGCAGCGCGGATCCATTCGTCCGACCGAAACGTGCCGCCGTCTATCGCCTCGAGCGAGGCAACGATGCGGCGCTGAAGGCCTGTCAGATAGGCGTGGACGGCTTCGGTGTCCACGCGCGCCTATTTCCTGATCGCGCGATGGCCTATATCGCGCCGGTATTGCATGCCGGCGAACCGGATCGGCTCGAGCACTTCGTACGCGCGCCTGTTTGCCATCTTTACGCTGTCGCCCAGCGCCGTCACGCAAAGCACTCTTCCGCCGCTGGTAAGCACGGTTTTGCCCTCCAGGCGAGTGCCCGCATGGAACACGTGTGAATCGTCGGTCGGCCTGGCGAGGCCCTCGATGACATCATTTTTCCGCGGGTCTTCCGGGTAGCCGTGCGAAGCGAGCACGACACCGAGCGCGCAGCGGCGGTCCCACTCGGCTTCGACCTTGTCGAGCGTGCCGCCGACGGCGTGGTCGAGGAGCTCGAGCAGGTCGGACTTGAGCCGCAGGATGATGGGCTGCGTTTCCGGGTCGCCCATGCGGCAATTGAACTCGAGCGTCTTTGCATTGCCGGCCTTGTCTATCATCAGGCCCGCGTACAGGAACCCTGTGTAGGGCAGGCCGTCCTTGGCCATGCCCGCCACGGCCGGCATGATGATCTCGCGCATCACGCGCGCGTGGATCTCTGGCGTCACCACCGGTGCGGGCGAATAGGCACCCATGCCGCCCGTGTTCGGCCCCTGGTCGCCATCCTTGAGGCGCTTGTGGTCCTGGCTGGTCGCAAGGGGCAGCACATGCGTGCCGTCGCACATCACGATGAAGCTCGCCTCCTCGCCTTCGAGGCGCTCTTCGATCACCACGCGGGCGCCGGCTTCTCCCAGGCGCTTGTCGCCGAGCATCATGTCGACCGCGGCTTTCGCTTCCTCGACCGTGGCGGCGACGACCACGCCCTTTCCGGCGGCAAGCCCGTCGGCTTTCACGACGATGGGCGCGCCCTGCTGCTCTATATACCGGCGCGCCTTGGCCGGGTCGCTGAAAGTCGCGTAGCGCGCGGTGGGGATGGCGTGGCGCACCATGAACTGCTTGGCGAAGTCCTTGGAGGACTCCAGCTGCGCGGCAGCCTGTGTGGGGCCGAATATCCTGAGCCCCTTGGCGCGGAACTCGTCCACGATGCCCGCGGCCAGCGGCGCTTCGGGACCAACGACGGTGAGGTGGATGGATTCGCGCTCGGCAAAGGCCGCTAGGGCCCGCAGGTCGGTAAGCGGCACGTTCTCGAGGCCCGGCTCGGCGCCCGTGCCGCCGTTGCCGGGAGCCACGAACACTTTCTGCACCCTGGGGCTCTGGGCGAGCTTCCACGCGAGGGCATGCTCGCGTCCACCCGACCCCACGACAAGCAGCCTCATGTCAGTGCCTGAAATGCCTTGTGGCCGTGAAGACCATGGCGATGGCGCGCTCGTTGGCCGCTCCGATGACTTCTTCGTCGCGCACGCTGCCGCCCGGCTGGACCACCGCGGTCGCCCCCGCGTCGATCACGACGTCGAGGCCGTCGCGAAATGGGAAGAAAGCGTCGGAGGCCGCGCAGCTGCCCGCCAGGTCCAGCTTTGCGTTCGCGGCCTTGATCGCGGCAATCCGCGCGCTGTCGATGCGGCTCATCTGGCCGGCACCGACGCCGAGCGTCATCGCATCCCGGCAAAAAACGATGGCATTCGACTTGACGAACTTGGCCACGCGCCAGGCGAACAGCAGGTCACGCATCTGCGCCGGGGTCGGAACCGCCTTGGTGACGACTTTGAACTGCGCCGGCGCAACGTTCTTGGAATCGGGCGATTGCACGAGCAGACCGCCGCCGACCCGCTTGAAGTCGTAGGTCATCGCCGCATGGGCCACCGGCACTTCGAGGATGCGCAGGTTGGCCTTTGCCGCGAACAGCTGCTTGGCTTCGGGTTCCACGCGCGGCGCGATGATCACCTCGGCGAACTGCTTGCCGACTTCCTCGGCGGTCGCGCGGTCGATCGCGCGGTTGAACGCGATGATGCCGCCGAAGGCCGAGGTCGGATCGGTGGAAAAGGCTTTCGTATAAGCCTGCAGCAGGTTTTCGCCGACCGCGGCGCCGCACGGGTTGGCGTGCTTCACGATCACGCACGCCGGGTCGGCGAAGCTCTTCACGCACTCCCAGGCCGCATCCGCATCGGCGATGTTGTTATACGAGAGCTCCTTGCCCTGCAGCTGGCGGTAGCGCGCGAGGCCGCCCTCGACCGGGCGCAGGTCGCGGTAGAACGCCGCGGTCTGGTGCGGGTTTTCGCCGTAGCGCAGGTCCTGCAGTTTTTCGAACTGCAGGTTGAGGACTTCGGGATAGGGCCGGCGCGCGTCGTTCGCGTCGAGGGAAAACAGGTAATTTGCAATTGCTCCGTCGTACGCGGCTGAGTGGGCGAAGACTTTCTTCGCCAGTGCGAACCGCGTCGCGTCGGAAACCTCGCCGGTGGCGCGGATCTGATCGAGCACCAACGCGTAGTCGGCCGGATCGACGACCACTGCAACGCTGCCGTAGTTCTTCGCCGCCGTGCGGATCATCGCGGGGCCGCCCACGTCGATGTTCTCCACCGCATCCTCCAGGCGGCAGTCGGGATCCGCCACCGTCGCCTGGAACGGGTAGAGGTTCACCACGATGAGGTCGATGGGCTCGATGCCGGCCGCGCGGATCGCCGCCATGTGCTCGCGCGAATCGCGCCGCGCGAGGATGCCGGCGTGGATTTTGGGGTGGAGCGTCTTGACCCGGCCGTCGAGCATCTCGGGGAACCCCGTGTGCACGGAGACTTCGGTGGCGGCGACCCCGGATTTCTCGAGCAGCTTCGCGGTGCCGCCTGTCGAGAGGATTTTCACGCCGAGCCCGGCGAGGGACTGCGCGAACTCGACCAGCCCGGTCTTGTCGGAGACGCTGATCAGCGCCTGGCGGATCTTGATCATGGGGCGGGCGGCGCCGGCTGCGCTCGGCTTCGCGTGGCGGGGCGTCAGCCCTTGATGCGCAGCAACTGCATTTTCTTGCGCAGGGTGTTGCGGTCGATGCCCAGCATCGTGGCGGCCTGGGTGAGGTTGCCTTCGGCCTGGCCGAGCACCAGCTCGATCATCGGCTTTTCGACGTTCTTGAGCACCATGTCGTAGATCGAGGTCGGCTTCTCGCCGTCCATGTCCTTGAAGTAGCGCTCGAGCGAACGTTTCACTGCATCGTGAAGTTCGTTATTGCGGCTCATGCTGCGAGTTTCTCCCTGTATTGCATCGCCCCGTCAACCGGCCCCGCATAACGCAGCCGCTCGCCTGTGCCGGCGAGTCTTGCGAAATAGGAGGAAACCGCCGCGATCTGGGCGCCTGCGTCTTCAATGCGGTTCATTTCCCGGCGGAAAGCTTCGCCGCCGGGCAGCTGGTGCGTGTACCAGCCGATGTGCTTGCGTGCGACGCGCACGCCCTGCCCGCTGCCGTAGAACTCGTGCAGTCCGTGCAGGTGCTCGATGAGCACGGCGCGGATTTCCGCAACCCGCGGCGGCGCGAGCCTGCGGCCGGTCTCGAGGTAATGGGAAATCTCGCGGAAAATCCACGGGCGCCCCTGCGCCGCTCGCCCGATCATCACGCCGTCGGCGCCGGTCCGGCGCAGTACTGCAAGCGCTTGCTCCGGCGAGGCGATGTCGCCGTTCGCGATGACGGGGATGTCGACCGCAGCCTTGACGGCGGCGATGGTGTCGTACTCGACCGCGCCCGAGAATTTGCAGGCGCGGGTGCGGCCGTGGACTGTGAGCAGCCGGATACCGGCAGCCTGGGCGATCCGCGCGACGCGCACCGCGTTCCTCGTGCCGGGGGTGGGACCGGTGCGGATCTTGAGCGTGACCGGCAGGTCCACCGCGCGGACTACCGCCTCCAGGATCGCCGCCACGAGCGGCTCGTTCTCGAGGAGCGCGGAGCCTGCGGCGACGTTGCATACTTTCTTGGCGGGGCAACCCATATTGATGTCGATGATCTGGGCGCCCAGCGCGGCGTTGTAGCGCGCCGCGTCGGCCATCGCGGCCGGGTCGGCGCCGGCGATCTGCACCGAAATCGGGTCGACCTCGCCGGCATGGTCCGTGCGCAGGCGCGACTTGCGCGTGTCGCGCAGCTCGGGTTTCGACGACACCATTTCGGACACCGCGAGGCCCGCGCCGAAGCGCTTGCACAGCTGCCTGAATGGCCGGTCCGTGACACCTGCCATCGGAGCAACGAACAAAGCATTGCGCAGGACGTGCGCGCCAAGCTGCATCGGTGGGGTCTGGTTTTGGAAAGCGAGGGAAGCGCATTCTATACGCTCCCGCGCAAAAAAAAATCGCGCCGCGTGCTTTTGTATCGTCGCCGCAACACGCGCTTTGGCATCGCAACGCACCAAAGAAGTGAGCGCCGGAATCCCGGAACCATGCAAGACCGCGCGTCGCGCTGGCGCGCGCGCCGAAAGCGTGTTACCAGGCCGACGCGCCGAAAATCATGCGCCGCGCGAAAGATTTTCGCGCCGGAGGAAAAATGTCGAGCGCAGTCAGCGCCATGCCGCGCAGCGCGCTCGAAAGCGGATCGCCCCGTACATAGAGTGTGGCCATCAGGTCGGTCGCTCGTATCGTTGCCTGGGCATCCATGCGTCGCGCTCGCGCGAATTTCGCGGCCAGAGCCGCGGATCCGAGCGCCTCGCGCGATGACGCGCGCAACAGCGTCGCGAGCTCCCATGCATCGCGCAAACCCAGGTTCAGGCCCTGCCCGGCAACCGGGTGCAGCGTCTGGGCGGCATTGCCGATGTGCGCTTCGCCCGCTTCGGATCCGCCGGCGCGGCAGCGCAGGGAGAGGGGTGTCGCCGAGCGGGTGCTTAAGGCGACGAATTTGCCCGCGCGGTTGCCGAATGCTGCCTGCAGGGCGTCGAGAAACTCGCGATCGCCAAGCGTCATAAGCGCTGCAGCGGCGGCGTTGCTCCGGCTCCAGACCATCCCGTAACTCTCGCCCAGGGGCAGGAGGGCCAGTGGACCTTCGGCGGTAAACCGCTCCCATGCAACGCCATGGGCGGAGCGATCGCTTTCAACCACGGCCACGATCGCGCTGTGGCCATAGTCCTTTTCGACTACCTTGCCGCGCACCGATCCCTCGGCGTGCACGACCAGGCGCGCGCGCGGCGCCGAATCGGTCAGCGTCCGGACCGTGCCATTCACGCAGCGGGCCAGGTGGGCGGCGACCGTGCCGTAGTCCGTCACATAGCCCAGGGCCGGCACGCCGAGCTCTTCGCGCAGTATCTTCGTGCGGCCGAACCGGCCGGCCTGGGACACGTGGATCTGCTCGATTGGCGTTGCATCAAGCCCGTCCCATGCGCCGACGCGCTCGAGGATGATGCGGCTTGCGTACGACAACGCCACGGGACGCAAAGGCGCGCGGGCCGCGGAAGGATCCTGCGATGCCGCCGGCGATCCAGTTACCAGCACAACATCAAACCCGGATCCTTGCAGAGCAAGCGCGAGCGCGCAGCCTACCGGTCCCGCGCCGAGGATCGCGATATCGTTTTCGACGGCCCCGCCCTCAGGCATTGCGCATGAGCGCTTCGATGTCGTCGATCGATTTGGGGGTTTCGTGAGTGATGACTTCGCACTCTGCGCCGGCCACCAGGACATCATCCTCGATGCGCACGCCGATGTTCCAGTATTCCTGCGGGACGCCTTCGCCGGGACGCACATAGAGGCCGGGCTCGACCGTGAGCATCATGCCGGGCACCAGCGGGCGCCAGTTGCCACCGATCTTGTAGTCGCCCGCGTCGTGCACGTCGAGGCCGAGCCAGTGGCCAGTGCGGTGCATGTAGAAGCGGCGATAGGCTTCCTTCTCGAGCACGTCATCGAGCTTCCCGGCAAGCAACCCAAGGTCCAGCATCCCTTGGGCGAGGGTCTTCACCGCGGCATCGTGCGGCTCGTTCCAGCCCTTGCCCGCGCGCGTTTCGCGCATCGCCGCGGCCTGCGCGGCGAGCACCAGCTCGTAGATCGCGCGCTGCGGCCCGGAAAACCGCCCGTTCACCGGAAAGGTGCGGGTAATGTCCGAAGCGTAACCGTCGAGCTCGCAGCCCGCGTCGATAAGCAGCAGGTCGCCGTCGGCCATGCGCGCGTCGTTGCCTACATAGTGGAGGACGCACGCGTTGGCGCCAGAGGCGACGATCGGCGTATACGCCGGGAACTGCGCGCCGTGGCGCCGGAAAGCGTACAGAAGCTCGGCTTCGATCTCGTATTCGTAACGGCCCGGCCGGGTGGCTTGCATTGCGCGGCGGTGGCCGTCGGCGGAGATGCCTGCGGCGCGGCGCATCGTTGCGAGCTCGGAGCTGTCCTTGACCAGGCGCATTTCATCCAGCGGCACGCGCAGGTCGGCGATGGTGGCGGGCGCCGCCACACCCAGGCGGACTTTTTCGCGCACAGCGTTGAGCCAGCCCATGACACGCGCATCCCAGCCCGCGTCTGCGCCAGGGGCGTAGTGCAGCACGGGCTGGTTGGCGAGCAGCTCGGGGATTTTCGCCTCCAGCGTCGCGATCGGATACGCCTCGTCGAAGCCGAATTTCTCGCGTGCGGCGCCGGGGCCGTAGCGAAAACCCTCCCAGATCTCGCGCTCCTCGTTCTTTTCGCGGCAAAACAGGATCGAGCGGGGCGCATCCCCCGCGACCATAACCAGAACGGCTTCGGGTTCGATGAATCCGGTGAGGTAGTGGAAATAGCTGTCGAACCGGTACGGGTAGTGGGCATCGCGATTGCGCAGGCGCTCCGGCGCGGTGGGCAGGATCGCGACGCCCGTGCGCATTGCCGCAGCCAGCCGGAGCCGGCGTTGCGCGAATGCACTGGTTGCAAGGACTGAATCGTTCATGGTGCGTTTGTCCGGTTGAGTTCGGCGAGCCGCTCGGGCGTGCCGACGTCGTTCCACAATCCCATATAGACCTCGCCGCCCAGCTGTGCGTTCTCCGTGGCGGCCCGAAGCAGCGGGGCAAGCGGGGCCTTGGTCCCCGCCGAAACGCCATCGACGATGCGCGGGTCCAGCACGCCCAGGCCCGAGTAAGTGTAGCGCGGGGCAGGCAGGTTGCCGACCTTTCCGCTCACCAGGGAGAAATCACCCTGCGGGCGGAAAGCCGGGTTGGGCACCATTACTATATGGCCGAGGGTGCCCGCGAGATCGATTTTCGCCAGCCGCCCGAAAGGGTACTCGCAATACACGTCGGCATTGACGAGCAGGAACGGGTCGCCGCCAAGCTTGGCGCGCGCTTTGGCGATGCCGCCTGCGGTCTCCAGGGGTTGCGCCTCTTGCGACCACGAGATCGCGACACCCCAGCGGGCGCCATCCCCGAGCGCCTCGACGATCAGCCCGCCCAGGTGCGACACGTTGATCACGATGTCCCGGAACCCCGCTGCGGCGAGGCGCTCCAGGTGCCACGC
>JBBQNG010000134.1:0-11933 GCA_038329645.1 Burkholderiales bacterium | reverse complement strand
TGCACCGTGCAATCGCGCGGCCAGAGTTCGCTCGGCTTGCCCGGGTAGGCGAAAAATCCGACCGGCGGTTTGGCGCCGACCAGCACCAGGTGGGCGAGGCCACCGAGGACTTCGAGGGCGCGGTCGACCGCATAAGGAATTCGATCTACCTGCGGGCGTCCGCGGCCGCGCGCCATGCGCGCGATCTGAGAGGGGACCCTCAGCTTCGCGCCGGTCTTGACCGAGATGCGATGCGCCGCGCGCAGGCCCGCTTCCGAAAGGGCGTTGCCGGAGAGCACCAGCATTGCGGGCGCGCCGCTACTCAGGGCGCGCGCCACGTTGGCAAGCGTTTCAGGGGCGACGCGTGGGCGCGCGGGCACAGGCAATGGCGCGGCGGGCCCGGTGCTTTCGTTCCACGCGGTGTCCGCCGGCAGGATCAGCGTTGCGATCTGTCCCGGCGAGGTGCGCGCCGCCTGCACCGCGGCGGCGCCTGCGGCCGGGACTTCGGCGGCTGTCGCGCACGTACGCACCCAGTGCGACACGGCACGTGCCAGGCCCTCGGTGTCCGCGGTGAGGGGCGCGTCGTACGGCCGATGATAGGTCGCCTGATCGCCGACGACATTGACTACGGGCGACCATGCGCGGCGAGCGTTGTGCAGATTGGCGATGCCGTTGCCCAGGCCCGGGCCACAGTGGAGCAGGGTTGCGGCGGGCTTGCCGGTCATGCGCGCATAGCCGTCGGCGCAGCCGGTGACGACCGTCTCGTGCAGGCCGAGCACGCAGCGCAGTCCCGGCACGCGATCCAGGGCCGCCACGAAATGCATCTCCGAAGTGCCCGGGTTGGCGAAGCAGACCTCGACGCCGGAGGCGAGGAGCGTGCGTGCGAGGCTTTCGGCGCCGTTCATTTGAACTCCTTCAGCTGCTGAATTTTTCCCGCATGGTGACGAATTCCTCGGCTGCGGTGGGATGGATGCCGATGGTGGAATCGAACTGGTCCTTGGTGGCGCCGCACTTGAGCGCAATGGCGATGCCCTGGATGATCTCGCCCGCATCGGTGCCCATCATGTGGGCGCCGAGCACCCGCTGGGTGGCCGCATCGACGACGAGCTTCATGAAGGTTTTTTCCTCGCTGCCCGAGAGCGTGTGCTTGAGCGCCCGGAATGACGACCGGTAGATCTCCACCTTGTGGCCGCGCGCGATCGCCACCTCTTCGGGCAGGCCCACCGTCGCCAGGTTGGGGATGGCGAAAACCGCGGTCGGGATGTTGTCGTAATCTACCTGGGTAGGCTGGCCGCGGAACAGCGTCTTCGCCAGCGCTATGCCTTCGGCGGTGGCTACCGGGGTCAGGTTGATGCGATTGGTCACGTCGCCCAGCGCGTGGATGGACTCCACCGAGCTCATCAGGAAGTCGTTTACCTCGATTGCGCCGTCTTCGCGGAGCTTCACGCCCGCCGCCTCGAGCCCGAGTTTGCGGGTATTCGGTTTCCTCCCGGTGGCGAACATAACTGCCCCGGTGCGCCCGGTGCTCCCGTCGCGGAAAGTCGCGTCGAGGTTGCCGTCTGCCCCTTTTGTAAGGGAAGCGATGTCGCTCTCGAGCCGGACCGTTATGCCCTTCTTCGCCATTTCGTCCGCGAGGTGCAGGCCGAGGTCGGCATCGAAGCCGCGCAGCAGGCGCTTGCCGCGATAGACAAGGGTGGTCTTGACGCCCAGGCCCTGGAAGATCGAAGCGAATTCCACCGCGATGTAGCCGCCGCCGACGACGATGACTGATTCTGGCAGCCGCGGCAGGAAAAACGCCTCGTTCGACGTGATCGCCAGCGCGCTCCCCGGGATGTCCGGCACGGTGGGCCAGGAGCCCGTGGCGACGAGGATGTGCTTTGCGGTATAGGTCTTGCCGCCGCACTCCACCATGTGCGGGTCGAGGACCGTCGCGCGGGCTTTCAGGATCGTCACGCCGGCGCGCGAGAGGACGCCTTCGTAAATGCCGTTGAGGCGCGCGATTTCCTTGTTCTTGTTGGCGAGGAGCGTCGGCCAGTGGAAGGTCGGCTCGGGCATCGTCCAGCCGAAGCCCGCCGCGTCGTGGAAGTCGTCGCGATAGTGGGCCGCGTACGAGAAAAGCTTCTTCGGGATGCAGCCGACGTTGACGCACGTCCCGCCGAAGTACCTCTCCTCGGCTACCGCGACCTTCGCGCCGTAGCTGGCGCAAAAGCGGCTCGCGCGCACGCCACCCGAGCCGGCGCCAATCGCAAACAGGTCGAAATCGAAGCGGGACACTCGAGCGCCGTCCCGCGGGGCCGGGCTACTTCAGGTTGCGCAAGTTGAGCTCGACCATCTCGAGCTGCGCCGCGATGCCGTTGTGCTCGGGCTTGTCCGCGAGCCACTTGAGGGCGTTGGTGATGCGCTGCTCGAACTGCGCGACCGGCATTCCTTCCACACCGGTGAAGAGCGACGCGAGCTCGGGGAGGTTCTTCGACTGCGCATGCGCGCGCACTTCCGCCAGCCTGGCCTCGATGCCTGCGCGGTCGAGGTTGGTGACAATTTTCATCGTTTTTTCGTCTGCCATCGCGGACTCCTTGGACTTGACCTGCTGGCGCGCAATCTTAGCACCGGGAGGGCGCGGTTCCATCGGGTTCGTTCACCCTGCGAGCCGCCAGCGGCCGTCCAGCGCGAGGGCGCGCTTGTCGGCGATGAGCTTGTCGAGGTGGGCCGAGAGGGAGCGCGCCGCCACCGGATACAGTTTCGGCGAAACGTCGTCGTACACGGCGGGCACAAGCTCGTCGATCGTAGCCGGTCCGAGCTTCTGCATCGCGGCAATCACCTTGGCCTCGCGGCTCATGCGGTGCGCCATGAGGCGCGCCACTTCGTTGTGCGGCCTGCCGATGAGGTAGCCGTGCCCGGGAGCGAACACGGCGAGGTCTTCCGCGAGCAGCATTTCAAGCGAGGCGAGGTAAGCCCGCATGTCGCCGTCGGGCGGGTTGATGACCACTGTCGAGCCCTGCATCACGTGATCGCCCGTGAAGAGCATGCGGGTTTGTTCAAGCAGGTAACAAAGGTGGTTCGAGGCGTGCCCCGGCGTGTGAATGGCACGCAGCGTCACCGGCCCGCACTCGACGCGCTCGCCATGCTCGAGCACGCGGTCCGGCGCAAACGCCTGGTCCTGGCTGCCGCCCCCGGGCGCGGGGCGTCCCATCACTGTGGCGCCGGTGGCTTCCTTGATGCGTCGCGCTGCGGGCGAATGGTCCATATGCGTGTGGGTGCAGAGGACCCACTTGATCCTGCCTGCGCCCGCCGCGATGAGCGCCTCGATATGGCTGTCGATCGCGGGTCCGGGATCGATCAGCGCGAGCTCGTCTCCGCCCACCAGATAGGCGTTCGTCCCGGGTCCCGTCATGACACCGGGATTCGGGGCAATGATGCGCGTGACAAAGCGGTCGAGCCGCTTGGGCACGCCAGGGACGAGGTCATAGCTGGTGTCGCCGGCCTCCTCCGGATCGGACCAGTGGATTTCCGCGTAAGGCGGATCGTTGCGGCGGAACAGCTTTCTGCCGTCCCTGCCGGTCGCCCAGCAGGAAGCGTCGGCTTCGATGTCGATCCGGCTGGCGGCGAAATCGAACGCCGCAGCGGCGGTATCGAAAGGGGCGAGCTCGGTGAGGGAGATGCGTGTCGGGTGGATGAGCTCGATTTCGCCCTTGGCGCAACGCTCCAGGGCGACTTGCGGTCGTACCCATTCGCTTGCCACGGTTTCGCCGTCGTCGTGCGAGCCGTGCTGGCCGGCAGGCGCGCGGGCCACGAAAAAACGCGCGGTGAACCGGCGCGGGCGGCCGGGGGCGGTGATCCAGTGGCTGAAGTAGGCGATGCTCTCGGCGGGGATCGCAAGCTTTTCGCGCTCGAGCAAATCGCCGAACGCGAGCGTGCCCGCGTTCAACGCGTTGCGGTGAATCGCGAGTCCATCCGCCCGTGCCGGGTCGAGCGGCGCGCCCGATTCCTCGACTGCAATCAGGATGCCCGCTTCCTCGAAGCATTCGCGCACCGCGGCTACCCAATACGCAAGGCCGCCTGAATCCACGCCAAGGCGGCGGTTGGCTTCGGCTTCGGTAAGGCCGCGGACCCGGTCCAACGCCTTGTGGTCGGCAGCATCGAGCCCGCCGCCGGGAAAAACATACGCATTCGCCACGAATGCGGCCGACGGGCTGCGCTTGAGCATGAAGATTTCCGGGCCCTGGTCGCCATCGCGCAACAGGATCAGAGTCGACGCGGGGCGCGGTACGATTTGTGCCATCTTGCGCCCGCTCAAGCCGTACGGCCGGAGCGATCCTTGTCGTTCTGCGCCTTGATCAGCGCGCGCATGCGCTCCCAGTCGGCGTCGGACAGCTTGTCCAGCTCGCTGAACGAGCCGCCGTTGGCGAGGTAGCCGCCGCCGTCGATCGCGATCGTCTCGCCGGTGAGCCACTCGCAGCCGTCGGCCATCAAGAAGGTGGCGAGGTTCTGCAGCTCGGGCATCATGCCGATGCGACGCATGGGATTTTTTTCATTGCCATCCTCGAACTTGCCGTCGGGGCGCAGCCGCTTCGACGCCCCCTCGGTGGGAAACGCACCGGGGGCGATCGCGTTCAGCCGGATGCCGTAGCGTCCCCATTCGACCGCAAGCGACTTGGTCATGATGTGCAGCCCGGCCTTCGACATTGCGGAGGGCACTACATAAGGCGAGCCGGTCCACACCCAGGTCACCAGGATCGTCACCACCGACCCCTTGTGGCCGCCCGCGATCCAGCGCTTGCCCACCGCATGGGTGACGTAGAACGTGCCGTGGAAAACGGTGTTGGCGATGGCGTTGAAGCCGTTGACCGTGAGGTCCTTGGTGGGGCTGATGAAATTGCCGGCCGCGTTGTTTACAAGACCCGTCAACGGGCCGGCTTGCGTCCAGACGTGCTCGATCATTGCGTCGACGGCCTGCGCATCCCGGATGTCCACTGCGTGCGTGCGCACCGTGCCGCCGTGGGCGGCCATCAATTCGCGAGCCGTGGCTTCGAGCGTAGGTCCGCGCCGCCCCGCGATCCAGACTTCTGCTCCGAGCGCCAGGTAGCGGGTGGCGATTTCCTTGCCCAGGCCCGTGCCGCCGCCCGTGACGAGAATGCGTTTGCCCTTGAGGAGACCTTCGGTGAACATGCGCTCTCCAGCCCGGGAAATCCGGGGCGAGCGCCCATTGTAGTCGCGCTGCGCGCAAGCTTCGGCGGCGCGGGCGGGTGGTACGCTTTTTAACCGATCGACAGCGTTGCCGGCGTGAGCGCCTGGATGAGTGTGAGGCCCGCTCGCTTGAGGCGCACGCAGGCGCCGGCTTCAAGCACGACGTCCTTGGGCTGATTCTCTTCGGTTACCCAGAGGGTGCCTTCGTTGCAGACCAGGGTGCTGCCCGCGCCGTCTAGGACGCGGAGCGTCTGCCCGTCCGCGAGGCGGACCGGGCCGCGGGATTTGAGTTCTATGCGCATGATGCACTCCTTGCGATTCAGATGAAAAAGCTGCATGCTTTTCCTGCAGCTGGCGTAGATTCTCATTCATTGCTGCACCGCCGTAAAACGCCCTTTCGGAAGGATACGCATGCGTAGTGGGAATGCGACGCCGCCCCCCAGGCTGCCTTCGCTCGACCTCCTGCGCGGATTCGAGACTGCCGCGCGGCTGCTGTCCTTTACGCGCGCCGGCGAGGAGCTGCACCTGACCCAGTCCGCGGTCAGCAGGCAGATCAAGGAGCTGGAAGAGCAGCTCGGCGCTGCGCTTTTCGAGCGCCGGCATCGCGCACTCGCCCTCACTGAGGCCGGGCAGCAGTTTTACCCGGTTGCCGCGCAAGTGCTGGCCATCATGCGCTCGGCAACAGACCGCCTGCGCGCCGCCGCCGGTAACAAGTCCCTTTACGTGAGCACGACTGCCGGGTTCGCTTCGCTTTGGCTCATTCCCCGCCTGGCGGGGTTCGCGAAAACGCACCCTGGTGTCGACGTGCGCATCTCTGCCGAGGTCCGCATCCAGGACCTGGACCGCGATGGCGTCGACGTGGCGATCCGTTACTGTCCCCCGGCGATGGCCGGGGAGGATGCGGTCCGCTTGTTCCACGGCGAACAGGTTTTCCCGGTGTGCAGCCCCCGGCTGATGAGCGATCCTAAGCGTCGCCTGCGCGAGCCGGCGGACCTCAGCCGCCACGTGTTGCTTCACGTCGATGACCCGGAGGGGCGCTGGCCCTGGCTGCACTGGCGTGTATGGCTCGAGGTGGCCGGCATACCCGACCTGCGCTCGGCGGGGAACCTGCGCTTCTCCGGCTACGAGCAGGTCATCCCTGCGGCGATCGCCGGGCACGGCGTGGCGATGGGACGCACGCCGCTGGTTTCCGAAGCGCTCGCCTCAGGCGAGCTGGTCGCGCCGTTCAAGGGCGTGGCGCAGAATGCGCGCGCCTACTTCGCGAAAGTCGCGCGCAACGCTGGCGCGCGACCCGAGGTGGCGGATTTCGTCGCCTGGCTCAAAGCCGAGGCGAAAAAGGACGCGCGTCCCGCCATAGAGCGCACCGTCGCGCCCCGCAGGGCTAAACGGTAAGGACGATCTTGCCGATGTGCGTCGAAGTTTCCATGAGCTTGTGCGCTTCGGAGGCGTCGGCCAGCGGGAACGTCTTGTAGACCACCGGCTTGATTTTGCCGGCGTCGATGAGCGGCCAGATCCGCTCGCGCAACGATTTCGCCACCTGCCCCTTGAACTCTATGGGGCGCGGACGCAGCGTCGAGCCGGTGATCTGCAGGCGCTTGCGCATGACCTCGTTGAGGTCGACCTCGGCCTTGTTGCCGCGCAGGAAGGCGATCATCACGAGGCGCCCTTCGTCCGCGAGGCTCTTGAGCTCCTTGGGCACGAAGTCGCCGCCGGCCATGTCGAGGATGACGTTGACGCCTTTTCCGCCCGTGGCGGCCTTGAGCTCCTCGGCCCAGTCGCCGGTCTTGTAGTTGAAGGCTTTTTCGGCCCCGAGCTTGACGCAGGCCGCGCACTTGTCGTCGGTCCCGGCGGTCGCGAAAACACGATTGCCCATCGCCGCGGCCATCTGGATCGCGGTCACGCCGATGCCCGAGGAGCCGCCCTGCACGAGCAGGCTTTCGCCCGCCTTGAGGGCGCCCCGGTCGAACACATTGCTGTAAACGGTAAAAAACGTTTCTGGCAGCGATGCCGCCTCAGTTAGCGAAAGACCCTTCGGCACGGGCAGTGCCTGTACTTCGGGGACGACGCAATACTCTGCATACCCGCCGCCGTGGACCAGCGCACAGACCTGGTCGCCGGCCTTCCATAGCTTCACGTTTGCGCCAACCGAAGCGACGGTGCCCGCGATCTCGAGGCCGGGCAGGTCGGACGCGTCCGGCGGTACTGCATAGAGCCCCATGCGCTGCAGGATATCGGGTCGATTGACGCCGGCGGCCGCGACCTTGACGAGGATCTCATGCGGCTTGGGCTGCGGCAGCGGCCGTTCGCCGATCCTGAGGACTTCAGGGCCGCCGGGTTTGGAAATTTCGACGGCGCGCATCTTCGCTGGCAGGCTCATAGCTTGGGTTTCCGGGAGAGAAGTACGGGAGGCGCGGATGATATCGCAGTCAGTGGGCGGCGAGCTGCTTCGCGGCCCAGTGCAGGTCGACGTTGCCGCCGGAGATGATGACGCCCACGCGCGCGCCATTCGCGGCGAGTTTTCCTTCAAGGAGCGCGGTGGCGGCCAGCGCGCCGGTGGGCTCGACCACCATCTTCATGCGCTCCCACAGCCAGAACATCGTTCGCAGCAGCTCGGTGTCGTTCACGGTGATCATGTCGCTGACGTAATGCATGACCAGCGGGAAAGTCACCTTGCCCATCGAATGGGTGCGGGCGCCATCGGCAATCGTCTCCGGGTTGTGGCAGCTCTGCAGCGTCCGGGTCCTGAAAGAGCGGGTCGCGTCGTCACCGAGTTCGGGCTCGACGCCGATCGATTTGCACTCCGGCGAAAGCGCGCGCGCGGCGATCGAGCAGCCCGACAGGAGCCCGCCGCCACCGCAGGGGACCAGCAGGTAATCGAGCTTGCCGACCTCTTCGAACAACTCTTTGGCCGCCGTCCCCTGGCCGGCGACGACGTGCGGATGGTCGAAGGGCGGAACAACGGCGAAGCCACGTTGCACGGCGATTTCGCGCGCATACGTGTCGCGGTCGTGCTTGTGCTTGTCGTAGAGGAGCACTTCCGCGCCGTAGCCCTTGGTCGCCTCGACCTTGACGGGCGGTGCATCCATGGGCATTACGATCACGGTTTTGATCCCGAGCATGCGGCCTGCGAGGGCGACCGCCTGGGCGTGGTTGCCCGAGGAGTAAGCCAGGACGCCGCGCTTTTTCTCTTCCGCCGACAGAAGCGACAGGGCGTTGTAGGCACCGCGGAACTTGAAAGCCCCCATGCGCTGGAAGTTCTCGCACTTGAAGAACACTTTTGCGCCGGTCCGCTCATCCACCATCGAAGAGGTGAATACGGGCGTGCGATGCGCCTTGCCTTCGATGCGCTTTGCGGCGCCGGCGACGTCTTCATAGGCAACGAGCAATGGCCCGAAATCGGATGGGCTCATGACTTTTTCATGGAAAGTGAAAAATGCTCGAGGGCGCGGCGCGCGATGTCGTCGCCCCATTCCTGCGCAAAGTGGCCCGCTTCAGGATGGACGTACGGCGCGGGGCAGTTGCGGATCCAGCTGCGCAGAACCTCCATGACTGGCACGCCGAGCACCGGGTCCTTCGCGCCAATGGCCATGAAGGCTTCCCCTTTCCAGGCGCTGGTCCACCAGTCGCGGGATTGGCGCGACAGCGCGGCGCCCGCTGCCTCCGGACCGTCCGGAACGAGGGCGGGAAAGCGACGCGCTCCCGCCTTGAAGCTCGCATCCGGATAAGGCGCTTCGTAGGCTGCCGCCTCGCCTGCGGAAAGGTGCGGACAGGCGCGCCCAAGGAGCTTGGCGCAATCGAGGTCGGGGTTCTTTGCGACCCACGCGCGCCATGCGACGAATCCCTGCGACAAGGGCACGTCGCCTGTCGCAAGCATCGTGTTCATGACCAGCAGGCGCGAGAAGCGCCCGGGTATCTCCATCGGCAGGGTCAGCCCCAGCAACCCGCCCCAGTCCTGGACGACGAGCGTGATGTTCCTGAGGTCGAGCCGCTCGATGAATTCGAGCAGGAAGCGGCGATGGAAATCGAACGTGTAGTGCGCGTCGTCGGCGGGCTTGTCGGAGCGCCCGAAACCGAACAGGTCCGGCGCGACGGCGCGATGGCCCGCCGCGGTGAACACCGGGATCATCCTGCGATACAGGTAGCCCCAAGTCGGCTCGCCATGCAGGCACAGGAAGACCTCGCGCGCGTCGCGAGGGCCTTCATCGACATAGTGCGCGCGCAGCCCCGGGCTGGCCGGCAGGTTGTCCAGATAGAGCGGGCCGTACGCAAAGCCGGGCAGATGCGCAAATCGCTCGTCGGGTGTTCGCAGGACGCAATCCATGCGCGCATTGTAAGAGAAAGCGGCGCGCCGCTGCGGCGTACAATCCTGCGCTCCATAGCGGAGGATATGAAATGGACTATTCGCACTACAAGGACCTGCATGTCCGGACCCTCGAGCCGGGCATCATCGAGGTCGTGATGGGCTCGGAGGACGGCAAGCTCTCGACCGCCGGCCACCGCATGCATGGCGAGCTTGCCGACATCTGGCGCGACATCGACCGCGATCCCGAGGTGCGGGTGGCCATCATCCGCGGGGCGGGCCGCGGATTCTCGGCCGGCGGGGACCTTTCGCTGGTGCAGGACATCGCGGACGACGCCGCGGTGCGCGCCCGCGTGTGGCGCGAAGCGCGCGACATCGTCTATAACGTGATCAACTGCTCGAAGATCATCGTCTCCGCAATGCACGGCCCCGCGGTGGGCGCAGGATTGGTGGTCGGCCTCCTCGCGGACATTTCAATCGCAGCAAAGAACGCGCGCATCATCGATGGCCACACCCGCCTTGGGGTCGCGGCAGGCGACCATGCGGCGATCGTATGGCCGCTGCTGTGCGGCATGGCGAAGGCGAAGTACTACTTGCTGACTTGCGAGCAGGTGAGTGGCGAGGAGGCCGAGCGCATCGGCCTGGTGTCACTGTGCTGCGAGGAGGCCGAACTGCAGGCCAAGGCGCTCGAGGTCGCGAGGAAAATTGCCGGTGGCGCGCAGAGTGCGCTGCGCTGGACCAAGTACAGCCTCAACAACTGGCTGCGCATGGCCGGGCCGACTTTCGATGCCTCGCTTGCGCTGGAGTTTCTCGGGTTTACGGGGCCGGAAGTGCAGGAAGGGATCGCTTCCCACCGGGAAAAACGCAAACCGAACTTTCCCGACGGGGCGCCTTCCTAGGTTCGATCCCTAGGTTTTTGCGCCGAAGTCGCTGAAGTCGAGCGCTTCGCCGGTTACGCCAGCTGCAGGCGGCGCTGCCGAGGCCGGCGCCGCAGCCGGGCCGCCGCACAGCCGCTCGAGGTCGCGCGCAATGCCCGCGATGTCCGGACCGACCCGGCTTTGGTAGGACATCAGGATCCTCACAGGCAGGTCGACGAGCGTGGGATCCGGACGATCGCGCAGGTGCGCGGCGTTGTTGAGCGCGGGAAGAATGTGCTGGGATTTGATGCCGGCCATCGAGCTGTCGATCCCGTTCATGACCGCCGCTTGCGCGCGGGCGATGCCGGAGAGCAGTTCTGCGAGTTGCTGAGCGGAGATTTGCAGCATGGCGTTCTCTCGGTTGGGTTGGGCGCGTTCGTGGCCGGATCTGGGGCGATGTTAACATCGCGTCATTCGCCCCGGAAAGCCGTGCACGCATGCTGAAAAGAATCCTCCTGGGCCTCGCGCTGGTCGTCGCAGGCGCAATTGCCGGCACTGCGCTGCACACTGCGCTTACGCAGGGAGACACCATGTTTGCAGGCAAGCGTCCTTCCAACCTGGGGGTTACCGACGGCCGCCTCGCCGCGCCCAGGCGATCGCCGAACTGCGTGTCCAGCCAGACCGATCCCGCCGATGCGGAGCACTCCATCGCGCCGATCAAATTCACCGGCGGCGCGGCGGATGCAATCGCAACCTTGCGCAAGATCGTGGATGGCGGCGAGCGCACGTTCGTGGTCAAGCACGATTCCAACTACCTCTACGCCGAATTCAAGTCCAAGCTGTTTGGGTTCGTCGATGACGTGGAGTTTTTCGCTTCGGAAAAGGACGGCGTGATCCATGTGCGCTCCGCGTCGCGGCTCGGAAGGCGCGACTTTGGCGTTAACCGGGAGCGCGTCGAGTCCATCCGCGAGCGGTTCGCGGCCGCGCAGAGGAACTCGGTCAAGACCTGAAACCGCGCTGGGGCGATGGCAATATATTGGCTTTAAATCCAATAATGGCGCGGGGTATGGTTATAAAATGGCAGCATTCAGCCCGCTTCGAAGGCGACCGGCTGGTGGTGGGGTGAACACTTCCCGCGCCGGCGCGGCTCAATTTCCTCGGCAGATCATCACGCGCGGCCCATGCGTATCCGGGTGGATTTTCCGCGAGCCGAGGCCTTGGCGGCAGCCTTCGGCCCGGCCTTCTTCTGTACCGGCGCGACCGGCTTTTTCCTTGCCACCGGAGTTTTCCCCCGTGACACCGGCACAGCGGCAGCGGCCAGCTCGATACCGAACACTTCTGCGAGCTGCGAGTCCTCCAGCACTTTCGCGCCCCTTGGTCCCTTCTTCGTCAGCGGCAGGCCGACACCCGCGCGGGCGACCAGGTCTTTGGCATCGACACAACGCAATGTGAACAGCAGCTCGGGTTGCTGGTCCAGCCGCGCGCCGATGCCGTAAAAAACCGCCGCGACGTGCTTGCACATCGCGGCCCAGTCCGGGCAGCTGCAGCGGAACTTTATTTCCTTCGGCGATGGAAACAGCCCCGTTGCCGGGCGGCAGATCCGCTCCATCACG
>JBBQNG010000133.1:0-11948 GCA_038329645.1 Burkholderiales bacterium | reverse complement strand
CGAAGTAAACGACATCCCGATGATCGCACTGCATCACGGCACCGCGCCCGCGTTCGCCGACATGGTGATCGACAACTTCGACGAGATGCTCGAGCAATCGAAGCGCCAATCGCTCGTCTACGGCATTGCGATCCACGCTTTCCTGATCGGCCAGCCTTTCCGCCTCAGGCATTTCAGGCGCGCCCTGGAGCACATCGCAAAACATCGCGACAAGGCCTGGATCGCCACCGGCGGCGAGATCGCGCAGCACTTCATCGACCACGCGCCGATCAAACCCTAGCGATCAAACCCTTGCGACCAAGCCGGGCGCGGTTGCCTGAAACCCTCAGGGCGCAATGTACGCGTACCCTTGCTGCTGGTAACCGCCTAGCGCGATCCACCCGTTGGGCACGAGCTTGACTTCCGACATGAGGTCCGCCGGCTTCAGCTTACGGTCGGCGAGCGGGAGATTGCACTGCTCGAGTCCCTGCACCCCGGGGGCCTGTTTCATTTCCCGCAGCTTGGCGGCGACCTTGAGCGCATCGGCCCGCTCCGACTCCTTGATGGCCGACATGTCGGTCTGCGTGAAATAGGAGGCGTTGCCGCGGAAGGTCATCACGATCTTCGGCGTGATACCGCTAGCGATCAGCTGCTGGCGCGTGGTCTCGACGTTCTCCAGCTTCCTCAGGAGCACGACGGGATTCGCATCGGTGAAATCGAAGGCGAGCTTCATCTCCCTTGCGCCGCCGGGCGCTTGCGCGTAGGCCGTTGCCCAGCCCGAGAGGGCCGCCAGCCCAAAGAGGACGATAAGGATCCGATTCCGCATGACATTTTCCCTTGAAATTGACTCAACTAGGGTACGCCGGTGCTGCGCGCAAATCGATCCGCCCAAAACAGCGGACGAAGCTCACCTTCAGTTCGCCGGCACGCCCGACGGCACCGGCGGAGTGTCGAACGGGGACTCCGTCCCCTCCAGCCACGCCTTGCCGCGAACATACAGGGCTTCCACCACCGGCCCCTTGAGTTGCGGCATATCCATCTTGATCCTGAACCCAAGCTTGGTCTGCAGGTAGGCGAGGTGCCGGTAGCCTTCCGGAAAGCTCGCCAGCAGCCTGGGCTCGAGCCCCAGCTCGGAACCTGGGTTGAGCGGATCGAGGCGGTCCTTCTCATAGATGGGCTGGCGCCGGACAATCTTCCAGGCGCCGTCCCGCCGCTCGAAGAAATCGTAGAACCGCCCGGTGCAGACCACGTCCACGGTTTCGCCTTCGAGCGGCCCGCGCTGCGAGATCGTCATCTTGCACTGGGAGATCGCACGGTCTCCGGCGACGTCCACCGAGATCCCACCGAGGAAATGCAGGATGTTGACGCCCTTTTCGAAACCCGCCTTGCTCACCGCGATGAACTGCTCGGCGGGCCCCTGGAACCAGGTGGCCGACATCCAGCCGTCCGGGTGCCACACGGTGCGAAAGCGCTCCCAGTCGCCCGCGTCCCGCCAGACGGCCCAGTTCTGCACCACTTCGGCTATCGCGAGCCTGTCCTCGGTGATCTTGTCCAAGCAATCCTCCATGAAAGTTTCGCCATTATGCTGGCCAACCCCCCGCCCATGAAATAACCTACCGCGATTCCCGTCTGCAACGGAGCGACACAGCAATGAAGAAACTGCTTCTCCTCGCCACCGCGCTGCTGGTCGCAGGCAGTGCCCAGGCACAGGACGCCTACCCCAGCAAGCCGCTGCGCATCATCGTGCCGTTCGCCCCGGGCGGCGGCATCGACATCCTCGGCCGCACCGTGGGCCAGAAACTCTCGGAGCGCTGGAAGCAGCCCGTGGTGATCGAGAACAAGCCCGGCGCCAGCGGCGCGATCGGCTTCGAGCTCGCGGCCAAGGCGCCGCCCGACGGCTATTCGATCCTCATGTCGGTAAACACGATGATCATGCTGCCCAGCCTCAAGAAGAACCTGCCCTACGACGCGATCAGGGATTTCGCACCGGTGGTGCCGGTGGCGGTGGGGACGATGGCCTTGGTGGTGCCGCCCTCCCTCAACGTGAAGACGGTGGCGGAGTTCGTCGCACTGGCCAAGAAGGAGCCCGGCAAGCTCAACTACGGCTCGCCCGGCAGCGGCACGCCGCACCACCTGGCGATGGAGCTCTTCAAGCAGCGCGCGGGCATCGACCTCACCCACATCCCGTACAAAGGGTCGGATGGCATGATGGCCGGCATCCTCGGCGGCCAGATCGGCGCGGTATTCATGCCCGTGCACCAGGCGCTCACCAACGTGCAGGCCGGGCGGCTCGTGATGCTCTCCTCGAGCGGGACCAAGCGCTCGAATGCCACGCCCAACGTGCCTTCGCTGGGCGAGGCCGCGGGAATCCGCGACATCGACGTCGACATCTGGTTCGGCATCTACCTGCCGGCCGCGACGCCGAAGGAGATCGTCGCCAAGCTGAATGCCGAAGTGAACGCGATCCTCAAGTCGCCCGACGTGATCGAGACGCTTGCGAGGCAGGGCCTGCAACCCACCGGCGGCACGCCGGCGGACCTGGCGGAGCTGACCGCGAGCGACCTCGCCCGATGGGCAAAGGTCATCCAGGACGCGCACATTCGCGCAGATTAGGAGTACGCATGGAAGTCATCATTATTGGCGCGGGCGTAGGCGGGCTCACGCTGGCGCTGGGCCTGCACGAGATCGGGGTTCCCTGCCGCGTGTACGAAGCGGCACCCGAGATCAAGCAGGTCGGCGTCGGCGTCACGCTGCTGCCCCACTGCGTCAAGGTGCTCGGAGAGCTCGGGCTCGTCGACCATCTCGCGAAGCTCGCAGTCACGACGCGCGAGACGGTGTTCTTCAACCGCTTCGGCCAGCGCATCCACAGCGAGCCCACGGGAAGGCACGCGGGCTACGAATGGCCGCAGTTCCAGGCGCACCGCGCGGACCTGCTCACGGTCCTCGTCGATGCCTTCAAGGCCCGCATCGGCGAAGACCGCCTGTACCTGGGCTGGAAGTGCACGGGCTTCGAGCAGGACGGGACGAGCGTAACCGCGAGATTTGTCTCGCGCACGACCGGCGAGGCGCTACCCCCGCAGAAAGGCGACGTGCTGATCGGCTGCGACGGCCTGCATTCTGTAATCAGGAAACAACTGCACCCGGCCGAAGGCGAGCCGGTGTACTCCGGCGTCAACATGTGGCGCGGCGTAACGCGCTGGAAGCCCTACCTCACCGGCGAAAGCTACACGCGCGCCGGCTGGCTCACACCGGGCAAGACTGTCATCTACCCGATACGCAACAATATCGATGCCGAAGGCCGCACGCTGATCAGCTGGGTCACCGAGGTCACCACCCCCAAGTACGCAAAGCGCGACTGGAACCGGCCGGGCAACATCGACGACTTCATCGGCCCGTTCGAGGACTGGAAATGGGACTGGCTCGACGTGCCGGCGATGATCCGCGCCTCCGACATGATCCTGGAGTTCCCCATGATCGACCAGGATCCGCTGCCCTGGTGGACGCAGGGCCGCGTAACGCTGCTGGGCGACGCGGCGCATCCGATGGTCCCGCGCGGTTCGAACGGCGCGGGTCAGGCGATCCTCGACACGCTCGCGCTCAAGCTCGCGTTCAAGGCAAGCAAGGACCCGATCGTTGCGCTCAAGGCCTACGAGGACAAGCGCTCGCCGGCCACCGCCAATGTCGTGCTCACCAACCGCAAGAACCCGCCCGACGCAATCCTGCGCGAGGTCTGGCAGAGGACGGGCGACAAGCCGTTCAAGAACATCGACGACGTGATCTCGAAGGCGGAGATCATGGCGATCTCCGACGGGTACAAGAAGGTTGCGGGTTACGACCGGGAGTCTTTGCGCGACGGGAACGAGGCGCTGCGCGCCTGAGGCTTTTGGTTCAAGAGGCGCTCCACCACGGCGGCGAGCCTCGCCGCCTGCGCTTCGTCGGCGGCAGCGGGAATCGCGTACCACTTCGCCACCATCGCCTCGGGATCCTGCGTCACCGCGGCCCCTTTGCTGAAGCGCTCCTGCAGGCGCGCGAGGTTCCTCGCGCGCCTCGCGGCCGCATACGCCTCGGGAGTCGGCAGGTCGAGCGCAATCTCCAGATCCAGTAGCAGCGCATCGCGCTGCGCCCTGCCCTTGTCCAGCGTATCGGCAGGCGCATCGGCGACCGGGGCGGCTTTCTGCGCCATCTCCGCAAACCGGGCGGCGTGCTTGTCCTTCTTTTTCTGCTCGACCAGGCGCGCCGCCTCGATCTCGGCCCGGCGCTCCTCGTCGCGCTTGGCACGCTGCGCGTCGCGCTCGACCTGCTCCGCATCGCGCCGGGCGAAGACCGCGTCGCAGGCAGTGCGGAAGCGGCGCCAGAGCTTCTGATCCTCGCCATGCCGCAGGCGGATGGCCGGCACGTCCTCCTTCCAGCGCCGCTGCAGGGTTTTTGCGGCACTCATCGCGGCTGCCAGGTCGGCCGTGTCCTTGAGCGCCTCGGCCTGGGCGACGAGGTCGCGCAGCCGCGTGAGTTCCTTGCTGCGCGCCTCTTCGAGCTGGGCGTCGATCTTCCCCGTGAGCCCATCGAAGCGCTTGCGCAGCTGGCGCTCCTCGCGGAACCCGGCACGCGCGGCCGAGCGCCACGCGCCGGTCATCTCCTCGCGTTTGGCGTCGAGCGCCTTCAGGTCGGACGTCGACTGTGCGGCGTACCAGGCCTCCCAACCGTCCAGCAACGCGGCCTTGGCAGCACGCGCGGCCTCGTACGCCGCGGCTTCGATCGCCCTTTGCTCAGCGACCGGCCTGTAGGCACGCTCCAGCGCGCGGTCGAATTTCTTCCACAGCGCCTGCGGCGCCCCGCCGTGCGCGTCGAGATTCTTCCACTCGCGGCGCAGGAGCGGCACCGCGCGCGCGCGCTCCGCAATGTCGGGCTCACCCTGGAGGAGCGCTTCAGCCACCTCGATCAGCTGCTCGCGCGCCTTGTCCGTTCCCCAGCGCGCCCAGCCGGCGAGACGGCTCTGGTGGGCCCGGGCGCGCTGCAACCTGCGCGCCACCTGGCCGGACGGGGCGGCCCCGCCCAGGATGCGGTCGATAGCCTTGAGCGACGCTTCCGCCTCGATGATGCGGCCTTCCTCGAGATGGCTTTCGAGCTCGCCCAGCAACTTGGATACCGCGTCGTGATCGAACTTCTTTTTCGGCTGCGTTGCCGATTCTGCGGCGAGCCGGGCTTGGGCCTCCGCGGCGTGTGTCGCCTCTACCTCTGCGGCACGGCGATCCTCTTCGGCCACCATTCTCCCGAGCGCCTCGCCAAACGCATGCACGCGGTTCTCGACTTCCTCCAGCACTTCCACGAAATTGCGGGCAGCGGGGATTGTTCGAAGCCACGGCGGCGCGGCCGACGCGGCTTCGACGAGGGTGCTGTGCTGCGCGCTCAATTCGCCGAGCTGGTCTGCGGTCGGATCGATGGCGGTGCGCACTGCGATCAGCAGCGTTTCGGCCGAGGCCAGGAGCCCGCGCATTTCGATCTGCGCCTGCGTTTCCTGCAGGACGCGCTCGCGCGCCTGCTCGAGCAGCGCTTCGCACTCGGCGGTCTCGCCGCCGCCCTTGCCCAGCGCGGCGAGGTCTTTTTCGATCTGCAGCAGGTGCGAGATCGCCACGGGCGTCGCATCCAGCAGGGTCCGCAGCGCCGCGGACAGCTCGGGCGCACGCCGGGCACGTACGCCTTCCTGGCGCGACGCCTTGATGATGTCCGTGCAATGCCGGTAAACGTGCTTGTCCTTTTCCTTGCTCGCCTCGGCTACGCGCCGCAGCACGGCGGTATCGGTGATGCGCCGCACCGCGGCCAGGCGGATTTCGGCGAACCGGCTGCGCGTGGCCACTTCCGCAAACAGGTCATCCCCATCGACGCGTCGCATCCAATCGGCGGCGAGCGCCTTGTCGGACGCGGCGCAGACCGCCTCGGCCCAGGCCGAGGACGGGTCGTCGGCGGCGGGCGCTGCCTGCGCGGGTTCTGTGACGGGCGGCTCCACGGCCCGGCCGCCTTCCCGCTTGGGCAACCGCACGAACAACCAGTCGTTCGGCATCCCTAGAGCACCCCGGACGTGCCGCCGTCGAGATTGATGCTCGTGCCGGTCACGTAGCTCGCGGCGTCCGAGGCCAGGAAGGCGATCACATTGGCGACTTCCTCGGCCTGCCCCACGCGACCCAGGGGAATGTCCTTAGCCATGCCGTCATACACCTGCTCGACCGGCACGCCGGCCTTTTTCGCCTTGGCCTCGTGCTGCCCGGCGCGGATCAAGCCGATGCACACCGTATTGACGAGGATCTTGTCGGGCGCGAATTCCTTCGACAGGGCCTTGGTGAAGGCGAGGCCCGCGGCGCGCGTCACCGTGGTGGGCATCGACTTTGCGCGCGGCTGCTTGGCGCCGATGTTGGTGATGTTGACGATGCGCCCGCCGCCTTGCTTTTTCATTTCGGGAATGGCGAGGCGCGCGAGGCGGATTGCGCCGAACAGCTTGAGCTCGAAATCGGCCTGCCAGGTCTCGTCGGTGACCGACTGGAATTCTCCGGTGGCCGACGTGCCGGCGTTGTTGACGAGGATGTCGATGCGCCCGAAGGCCTTGAGCGCCTCGGCAATGACGCGCTCGCAGTCGGGCTTCTTGCCGATGTCGGCCTGCACCGCGGCGACTTTGCCGCCGGCGCTGCGAATTTCCGCCGCCGTCGATTCGAGCAATTCCTTGCCGCGTGCCGCGATGACCACGCTCGCGCCTTCCTTTGCGAGCAGCATCGCGGTGGCCTTGCCGATGCCCTGCGTGCCGCCGGTGACGATGGCGACCTTGCCTTTCAGTCCCAATTCCATTGCCCTGTTTCCTCTGGCTGTGAAGCTCCCCGACTCCGCAGCATAGCGCCACCGCCATGGTCTTGCATACTGCAGTTGCGGTATCCTGATTCGCATGCCGATCATCCCCGCTGCCGTTGGCGGTGCCAGCTTCTACGCCGATCTTCCCATAGTCCTGGATCTGGCCGATTCGACCCGCCCGGAGAACTCCGTGCCGCTGCCGCAGGACTGGCACGTCGCCCTGTGCGACGTGCGCAACTCCACGATCGCAATCCAGTCCGGGCGCTACAAGAACGTCAACACGCTGGGCGCGGCTGCGATCACAGCGGTGCTGAACGCATCGGGCCGCCTGGACATTCCGTTCGGTTTCGAAGGCGACGGTTGCGTGATCTGCGTGCCGCCCCACCTGCTCGAGGATACGCGCGCCGCGCTGTCCAAGACACGCCAGATCGCGAACGACTCGTTCGGCCTGGACCTGCGTATCGGGACCGTGCCGATGGCGGACATCCGCGAGGATGGGTACGACATCCTCGTCGCCCGCTACCGGGTCACCGAGCACTACGACCAGGCGGTGTTTTCCGGCGGCGGCATGGTGCATGCCGATCGGCTGCTCAAGGACCCGCGGCCCGACAACAAATACATCGTCCCGGACAGCGTGGAGCCGCGCGGCAGCCTGGAGGGATTCGAATGCCGCTGGCAGGATGTCCCCAGCCGGCACGGCGAGACGGTGAGCCTCATCGTGCGCTCGCTATCCCCGGACGCGGACCTTGCGGGCGCGCTCTACCGGCTGGTGATCGCCAAGGTCGCTGACATATACGGCACGCCCGACATGTGCCACCCGCTTTCGCTGCCCAACCTGTCGTTCGACTTCAGCACCCGGCAGCTGGCAAACGAGGCCGGCGTGCGCGCGGCCGAACGCGGCCCCTTCGGCAAATGGCTGTGGTCGATGCGCATGCGCTGGTTCGCCGCGCTGGGCTGGTTCCTGATGAAGTTCGGCATCCACACCGAAGAGACCGACTGGGGCACCTACAAGGAAACCCTGATCCGGAACTCGGACGTGCGCAAGTTCAACGACGGATACCGGCAGATCCTCGCGGGGACCGCGGCGCAAAGGAAGGAGCTGGACGCGTGGCTCGAGGAGCGCTTCAGGGCCGGCGAACTCGTCTTCGGGATCCACACCACCAACCGCGCGCAGATGACCTGCCTGGTGTTCAACTATGCCGGCAAGCACATGCACTTCATCGACGGCGCCGACGGCGGGCTGTTCCTCGCTGCCAAAGAGATGAAGCAGCGCATCGCCCAGGTCAGGGTGGACGCCCCTCAAGTAACCTGACTGGGGTAAATTACCCGGTCGGACCCAAAGGAGGCAGTACATGAAACGCACGATAACGATCGCAATTCTCGCCGCGCTCGCCCTCGCGGCGCCGTTCGCGCAGGCCCAGCCCTATCCGAACAAGCCGGTGAAGATCATCGCCCCCTTCGCGCCCGGCGGCGGCACTGATTTCATCGCGCGGCTGATTGCGCAGAAGCTCACCGAAAAGCTCGGCGCCCAGGTGATCGTAGAGAACAAGCCCGGCGCGGGAGGCAACCTCGGCGCGGAAATCGCAGTCAGGTCGCCGGCCGACGGCTATACGCTGCTGCTGGTCGCGGGCAGCTACACGGTGAACCCCAGCCTGTACAAGCTCACGTTCGACCCGGTCAACGACATCACGCCCATCATCCAGTTGTCGCAGGGCCCATTCATCGTGACGGTGCACCCTTCGGTGCCGGTGAATACGCTGAAGGAGTTGATCGAGTACGCGAGGAAGCAGCAGGACAAGCTGTCCTACGCTTCGGCAGGTTCCGGCAGCATCACGCACCTGGCCTCGGCGATGTTCATCGACATGGCCAGGATCAAGATGGTCCACATCCCTTACAAGGGAACGGGGCCGGCGCTGAACGACGCGATCGCCGGCAATGTGCAGGTGCTGTTCGGCAGTCCCTCGACCACGATCCCGCACGTCAAGTCGGGCCGCCTGCGCGCGCTCGCGGTGACGACGACCAAGCGGATTTCCGCCGCACCGGAACTTCCCACCGTAGCCGAAGCCGGGGTGCCCGGCTACGAGGTTGTGCTCTGGCACGGTCTCGTCGGCCCGAAAGGACTGCCCCGCGACATCGTGGACAAGATCAACGGCGCGGCCAACCAGATCCTCAAGGTCAAGGAAATGGAAGCGCTGCTCGCCACCGACGGGGTGTCGCCCGCGGGCGGCACGCCTGAGCAGTTCCACGCCACCATCAAGTCCGACATCGAGCGCTGGCGCAAAGTCGTCCAGCAGGCGGGCGTGAAAGTGGATTGAATCCGCGCGCTAGGACTGCCGGTCTGCCTCTCGTGACGCGGGCCTTATCCTGGTCTTGGCGACCACGCCCGAAGGCGCAAACAGCACGACGAATTCGGATTTGACGGGCTCGGATCGCCCATTGCCACCGCTCGCCAGGTGGTACACCCACACCTCGTACCCGCTGTCGAACAGAATCGCCGTTGTGGTACCGAGCGCGGCGACCACGTCGGACTTGGTGCTTTTCCCGACCACGATGCCGCCGTTGGCTGCGCTCGCCGGAACGGCGGTGGCCTTGGTTAAAGTCGGCTCCGGCCCGCCCTGCGTTGCGCATCCGGCAACGGCCGCGCACAGGATAAGGGCGAGGCTAGCCCGGGACAGCGGCTTGCTTGGGCAAAGGGGCATTTGAGTCATCCATGTATTCGTACTCGACGAGGGTGTCGTCCGGCCAGCTGCGGTCGCCGAGCGGCAGGAAATAAGTCCGGTCGATGAGGACCTGGCAGTCGCAGTAAGGCAGGTCCGCCTTGAGGTTGGTGTCGTAGCTGGCGCCGGCGTAAAGCTTGTCGATCGACAGGATTTCCCTGCGGCTGCCCGAAATCAGGGCCACGCTGAACACCGGGCGCTCGGCGAAGAACAGGTACTGGGTGTCGACGCGGTTGCAGTAGTCCATCACACCCATGATGAAATTGGCAAGCTGGCCGATGACCGGTCGCACGTTGGAGATCAGGCCCGCTTCCATCCCGACCAGGCATTCGAGCCTGAGGTCGCCGAGCCTGCGCGTGTTGGGCGGCAGGCCGGGGGTGCGGATCTCGGTGCGCCAGGTCATGCTGCCCGCCTTGCGGTTGGGGATGACGGAGGCATCCTCTTCGAACGCTTTCGGGTTGCGCTCCAGCGTAAAGGTCTGGTCGCGCCCAACCCGCACCGGGAGGGCAACCGTGGACCCGATGATGTCCACCGAGACACCGGTCAGGTCGGTGCCCGGCTCGCGGGGGAGGAGCTTGTAGCGCAGCACCGCATCGGGCGCATGGGCGCGCTCGCGCTCGAACAGGTCCATCCCCTTGATCATTTTGCGGTAGGACTTGTCGACCGGGTTGCGCACCGCGGTGGCGGTGACCGACGGCATCACTGCTTCGGTGGCCGCGTCCGCCTTCCCCTGCGCGGACACGCCGGTGCACCCAAGCAGCAGCGCTGCATTGAACAGCACCGATATCGGAACGGGCAGTCTCATGCCCGTTGGACCGCGCGGCGGCCTAAAAATTCCGGGCGAGGTCGCTTTCGGACGGAAACCGCCCGGTTTCGTAGCGCGAGTAGGTCACTTTGCCATCGACGGCAATGTCGAATTGGCCCGATTTGCCGGGCTGGAGATCGACCGGGCCGTGCCCGCGGGCTTCGATCCAGGCCTTCACACGGAGGGCCTCGGGTTTGTAGCCTCAGGCGCTGCAGTAGCGGATTTCGATTGCCATGCCCGAGTCTACTTCATGACGGCCCGCAATCCCGAGGCGGCGCCCCCGTGCTGCCGCTCTTGGTCGCCACCTGGAGCGAAGACCCGGAATCCTTTTCGTAGCCCAGGCGGAACGCAAGGGGCTTTACCCCGGCGCCGGTGCGATAGGCCGCAGCCAGCGGGCGTTGCAGGCCCTGGTCGAATGCGTTGTTGGGTTTCGTGAACCTGCCGTACAGGCGCACCGCATGGCCCTGGGCGAGAGACGCATAGTCGATGCCGGTTTCGTCCTGCACGATGATCGGGGCGTTGGACACCACGCTGTTGCGGACGATCGAAAATGCCGGCTCCTGTGGATGGTGGGACGCTGCCTTCAGCACGGTCGGGTTCCGCGCCATGCGCTCGATCCACCTCCGCGCGCCAGGGACTTTCCCCAGCGAAGTATCCGACAAGTCCATACGTACATAGTCGACGAGGACTCTGCGGCTGCCTTTGCGCAAGGTGAGCCTCACCGAATCCCAGGTGTCATCCTTCGTGGACCCCGGGTCACGGAGAATGAGGTCGCTCCTGTTGAGGTCCAGCTCGATCGGCTCGATCGATTCGATCTCGAAACCAAGCCGTGCCGCGAAAGCCAGCAGGGGCCCGGTGGTACCAAGCCGCGTGCCCCTCGCCGCGGTCACGGCGATCAGGTCGTTGGTCCGGAAGAACCCCAGTGCGCCGTACAATTTCCATGCCGCCCGGAATGCAGCCACGTAGCCCTCCTGCTCCTCCAGGGAAAAATCCTCCATCAGGGGCGGCGCTTCGGCCTTTTCCATCGCGACCAGCACGTAGCGGTCCGCTTCCGGAAAAAGCTGGTAGGCCCAGGGCAGGTCCGGTCCCGAGAAGGGATAGAAAACCGTCACGCCTTCGGCTCGGTCGAGTTCATTGCACGCCCACTGGCGCAGCGGCCGGCCTATCCGCCGGTCGTATTCCCTCCAGTAGGTCGAAACCTCCTGGGCGTACGAGCGCCAGGGCCCCTCTGCCGCCCCGCCGGATCGGGGTGCGCCAGCATAGGCACCTGCAATCAACCGGGCCGTGCCGTCCAGGTCCGCCACGGCGCCTGCAACCGGCGAAATGCTGCCGGCGAGCGCAAAAACGACCCCCACGAAGCCCGCCGTGAGAACGCCCCGCCGCTGACTTTTTGCCACTTGCCCTCCGCAATCCCGTCCAGGTTTGACGGTGATCCTACGCGGGGCTGCGGCGGCCTTCCATGCGTTTGGTTACTCTATCGGATGCGGGGCGCTCATTTGTTATGCTGGGGAAAGCTATCCGCGTCAGGACCGTATCCGGCCATGCTTTTCAAGCTTCTGAGTGACCTTGCCAGGAAAGCCTTCGGTTCGATGGCGGGACGCCCGCCCGCACCAATC
>JBBQNG010000132.1:0-11986 GCA_038329645.1 Burkholderiales bacterium | reverse complement strand
TCGCCCGCCTGCTGGTCGAGCGTCCGGAGATCGGCACACCGAGTGCCGATCAACGTCGCAGGTTCCCCCTCTCCGGTTTCCCTTATTCCGTCATCTATCGGCCAACGGAGCCAGGCGTTCGCATTCTGGTAGTGCGCCACCAGAACCGCGATCCGGGGCACGGAGACGAGCGCAGCTGACATGCAGGAGCAGTAGTCGGGTTCTTTCATGGCACTCGTTTGATCTTGTTGACCGCGAGCCGCCGCCTTGGACCCAGGGCTTGGCGTACTGAAGGGGCCCATTGTGCGCGACGGGCGGGCTCATGGCATGAGCCACTACCCCGAGTAGTTTGGATCCATCGCCAGCCTTGATATGTACGGCGTTACCGTACACACTGTGGCCATGAAAATTCCACCCCACCCGGGCGAAATCATCAAGACCGAAGTCATCGAGGCGCTCGACCTGAGCGTGTCCAAGGCAGCCTCGATCCTTAAAGTGCGCCGGGCCACGTTGTCGGACCTCCTCGCCGGCAAGGCCGCCCTTTCGGCTGAAATGGCGCTGAGGATTGAAAAGGCTTTCGGTCCCGAAATGGATCACCTGCTGCGAATGCAGCTTGCCTACGACGTCGCGAAGACGCGCCGGAGATCTGATGCGATCGCGGTCAAGCGCTACGTGCCTGCGTGAATCGAGGATCAGCGTCCCGCTGCGACCGTGATGCCGGCGGCGTTTGCGGTCCGAGCCGGTCTTACAGTGATCTCGACCCGCTGGTCGAAGGAAACCAGCGCCTGCATCAGGCGCTCGAGCGAGATGTTCTGGAGCTTGTAGCGGCGGATTTGCGAGACCTTGGGCTGCGTAATGCCGGTGATCTCGGCGGCCGCAGCCTGGCTGAGACCCCGGCTCTCGAACTGACAGCGAAAATCCTCCTCGTCGTCAAACTAAAATAACTGTCCAAACATGTAGATATTTTCCCTGAACATGTCCTATAATACATAATAAAATTATATATATAGCAACACTAACCATCCATCTAAACTGTCCTTTTAACTGTCCAGCGCAATGACCGATCTTAGCGCCTTCAGCCCGCTCTACCCCGAAGACCGGGTCCTCGGACCGCTCCTCGAATTGGCGGCCCGCCTTGTCGCCGAATGCCATCGGCTCGGAGGACAAACAGGCGAGCCGGTGTCGCGGGCCCTGCGTCCCAGGCTGCGCGCCATGAACTCCTACTACTCGAACAAGATCGAGGGGCAGCACACCAAGCCCGGGGCCATCGAAGAGGCGCTCCAGAAGCACTTCGACGCCGATGCGGCGCTGGCCAGAAAGCAGCGGCTTGCGGTGGCCCATATGGAGGTCGAGGAAATCGTCGAGCAAAAGGCCGCAAAGACGGAGCCGCGCAGCCTTTTCGTTCCCGGCTTCGTCACGGAGGTTCATGGGCTCCTGTACGGCAAGCTGCCGCCGGAAGACCGCGATTCGGACGACGGCAGGCCGATCGTTCCTGGCGAATATCGCCGCGAGCAGGTGTACGCAGGGCGCCACCTCGCGCCGCCGTGGAAGGACGTGGACGCGCTGGTCCAAGGCTGGGGGGATCGCTATCGCGCACTGCACGGCGCTGAATCCCTGCTGATCGGCGTTGCGTGCTCGCACCACCGGCTGGCCTGGATCCATCCGTTCATGGACGGCAACGGGCGCACGGCGCGCCTGCACTGCCACGCGGTCCTTCATGCAATGGGGCTGACGCATGGGCTCTGGTCGCCGATGCGCGGACTGGCGCGCACCCGTGACAGGTATTACGCAAGCCTGGGCAACGCAGACCTGCCACGCCGCAACGACGTGGACGGGCGCGGCGTGCTTTCGCAGGAGGCGTTGGTGGCCTTCGCGGGCTATTTCCTGGAAACGTGCCTCGACCAGGTCGTTTTCATGCGCGTGCAGGTGGATCTCGCTTCGCTCAAAGATCGGCTGAGGACGCTGCTCGCCGATCTCGGCGGCAGGCCCTGGCAGATGGGCAGCGAGAAATCCCTCGTCAAGCCGGAGGCCCTCGAAGCGCTCCACTACGTCGCGATGACGGGCCCACTGGAGCGCGCCCGCTTTATCGCCATGACCGGGCTGGGCGAACGAACCGGGCGCAGGGTGCTCGCGAGCCTCATTGACCATGGCGTATTGACGGCGCAGAGCCACCGGAGCCCCGTGGCGTTCGCAGCGCCGATGAAGTCGCTGCGCTTTCTGTTTCCGAATCTCTGGCCGGAAGTGGAAACCGATTGAACGGCCGGCAGACCCAATACCGGAGCGTCATTAGCATTGCAAATTAGATTCCAATGATCTAATATGCAAGCCATGTACGAGCGCCTCGCCTCCCCGGTCCTGCGCCGCGCGGCAGCGCAGTTCCCCGTCGTGGCCATTCTCGGCGCCCGGCAGGTGGGCAAGACCACGCTTGCGCGCGCCACTTTTCCGGATCACGAATACCTCGATCTCGAAGACCCGCGCACCGCCGAACGGTTTCGCGGGGATGCCCGGTTCGCACTCGAACGCCAGGGCGGCCGCGGCCTGATCCTGGACGAGGCGCAGGCGGTCCCCGGCGTGTTTGCGGCGCTCAGGGGCGCGGTGGACGCGCACCGCGTCAATCGCGGGCAGTACGTCTTGCTCGGGTCGGCCCAACCCGCCCTGGTCCGCGGCGTGGCCGAATCGCTCGCCGGACGGGTGGCCACCGTCGAGCTCGACCCGCTGACGGCCTGCGAAGCGCTGACCGGCGGCCACCCGCAAGATTGGCGCACGCTCTGGCTCAAAGGCGGCTTCCCGGATGCGGCCGCGGGCGATTTTCGAGGATGGTGGGAAGCCTATCTGCGAATGCTGCTCAAACGCGATCTTCCCCAGTACGGAGTCTCCGCCAACCCGATCTTCATGCGCAGGCTGCTCGTCATGCTCGCCCACCAGCATGGCGGCCTCCTGAACGCGTCATCGCTCGGGGCGTCGCTGGGCGTTTCGTATCACGTCATCCAACGCCATGTCGACGTGCTCGAGGCGGTGTTCCTGGTCCGGCGCCTGGCGCCGTGGTTTCGCAATGTGGGCAAGCGGCTGACGAAATCGCCAAAGCTCTACCTCCGCGATTCGGGCCTGCTTCATCACTTGCTGAACATCTCGAACGCCGAAGAACTGGCGAATCATCCATCGAGGGGCGCCAGCTGGGAGGGATTCGTCATCGAAGACGTGCTGCGGCGCGAACGTGCCGCCCGTCCCACCTCGACGCCCTGGTTCTGGCGAACCGCGGCCGGCGCTGAAGTGGACCTGCTCCTGGATAGGGGGAGCGAAAAAATGGCGATCGAAATCAAAGCCGGTGGCGGAGCGGACGCGCGCGCGCTGCGCTCCCTGAGGGAGAGCCTTCCCGACATCGAGGCCAGCCGCGCATGGATCGTCGACCAGGCGCCGGGCATTGCGCAGCTCGGGCCGGGGATCGCCAGGGCCGGGTTTGCAGAGGTCATCGCGGGGACGCCCTGAGCGCCGCTGCGCGTCGCAGCGGCATTCGTATTCGTATTCACCGAAATCGACTAAGCCTCGTCCCGCCGCATGTCGAAAACCAGCTGCTCCCCCGGTTCAGTCGCCGAGTGCCCGAAGCAGATCACCCCGCGCCCGCTCAGCATGACCTGGCCGCGCTGCAGCACGGTCTCCGTCGAACCGCCGAAGGTGATGTACGAGCCGTTCAGGCTGGTGTCGGTATAGATGAACCCGCCGTTCCTGTACTCGATGAAACCGTGGTTGCGCGAGGCCTCGCCGGCCGCAATCAAAATGTTCGAGCAGGGGTCGCGCCCGATGGACAGGTGCTTCAGGCTCGGACTGACCTTCCACCGGGTCTCGCCCATGCGCAGCTTGAGGCGGGCACGGCCGAGCACCGCCACATTGGCGCCCTCGGTGAAGGTGACTTCCTCGTCCACATCGTTGCGCCAGGCGATTTCCTCGACCTGGACCTGCTCCAGCCGCCCGCGGATGTCCAAAGACCCCAGTGGACGCATGAGGCGCCGCACCAGGGGGGAAATCCCCGGCGCGCTGGCCGAAGAGGTGAGGATCTGGCCGGGCTGGGCATACGAAGTAAGCCGGCTGGCGACGTTGACCGCATCGCCATAAACGTCGCCGTTGCGCTCGATGAACCCGCCGGAATGCAGGCCGACATGCATGGCAGGCTTGAGGCCGTCCGGGGCAGTGACCCCATCGACGGCCACGAGCAGGTCGCGGGCCGCGCACGCGGCGGCATCGGCATTGGGCAGCACCGCGAGGATTTCGTCGCCGATCAGCTTGACCACCCGGCCGCGATGGGCGAGCACGGCTTTTTCGGCCAGACTTAAAAGCGTATCGATGAGCGTGCGGGCGGCAACGTCGCCCAGGCGCTCGTGCAGCAGCATGCTTTTGCTGACGTCGGCATACAGGATGGCGGCGCCTTTGCCGTCCTTGCGATGGACCTTGGGGAGCGTGACATCGGGACTGGCGCCGGCAAGCGGGCCGGATTCGAGCGATTTGCGTAGTGCGAGCATTGGGGTTTCTCCGTGACCGGATCCCGCGCCTGTCGAATGTGCGTCTGTCGATCCGGCGCAGACCCCCCTGCGCAGCCTCATTGTTAGTAAGGGTCCGCCGTATGTCCTAACGATTTTTGACACACTTGGTGACCTAGTCCGCACTCAGGCGCAAATAGCCGCCGCGCGAGTGAGAACTAGTTCCTCAAAACGGGGCAAACTAGCGCCGCAAGCACACTAGAAGACAAAACATGAAGGGAGACAACCCATGAAACGACGCGACTTTCTGCGCGCCTCCGCAGCCGCCCCGCTCCTGGCCGCACTGCCGCAGGAGCTGCGCGCCCACGACCGCCCGCACGCCCCCGCGGGTACCTGGGACGGAGGCGCGCTGCGCCACCTCCTCCCCACGGTCAGCGACACCCAGATCCTCATCAAGGCGTCCTTCGCCGAGCCGCTGAAGACCGCGCCGACGCTGCGCGTGAGCAGCAGCCAGCGCGTCACCGGCCAGATGTCGGACACCAATGGCGAGTTCTGGCAGTTCCACGCCACCGGCCTCGAGCCCGGCCGCACCTACACGCTGAGGATCTCCTCCGGCGACGGCAAGCCGCTCAGCCCGCCGTGGCCGCTCGCCACCTTCCCCGCCCCGGATGCAAAACCGGAAAAACTCCGCATCCTGTTCTACACCTGCGCGGGCGGCCACGAAGGCTTCGAGTACCTGCCGACCGCGACGCGCAACCGGCTGCTGAGAAGAGGCCTCTCCTTCCACCCAGACGCGGCGGTGGCCAACGGCGATCACGTGTACTGGGACCTGCGCTCGCCGCTGACGTCCAAGCGGACCGGAGGCTCTGCGAAGGCCAGGGAAATTATCCGCGGCACCTTCGACCGCAAGTCTGCCGTCCTCGACACGGACAACGAGACGCTCCTCAAGCGCGCGGCGGGCCCGCAGATCGCGCCGGTGTACGGCACCGACTTCCGCTCCACGCCGACGTTCTTCATCCAGGACGACCACGACTACTACGACAACGACGACGCCTACGATGAGATCGTCACCTTCCCGCCCGACGCGTTCATGACGCAGATGGCGCGCGCGACCCAGGCGCTGTGGTACCCGGAGTTCCTGCCGGACAACACGCGTCCAGTGGGATTAGCGGGCGCCTCCGCAGGTGGACGGGCGCAAGCGGTGGCGGAGAGCTTCGGCACGCTGCGCTACGGGCGCATGGCCGAGGTGCTGCTCTACACCGTGCGGCGCGGCATGACGCTGGCGGGCCCCAGCGCCGTCTTCCTCGACGACATCACCGAGGACTGGCTCAAGGCGCGCATGGCGGCGCAGGACACCGCGCACGTGGTCAACGCGCCCTCCAACCCGCCGGGCTGGACCGCGGGCAAGTGGGGCGAGTGGTATCCGGACGTGTTGGGAAAAGACGGCAAGCTCACCGTGGACGTGAAGAAGCCTTATTGGCAGGACGGCTGGCTGAAGCAGCACGACCGCCTGATGGCCGCGATGTCCGGCATGAAGGGCCGCGTGCCGCTGTCGATGAGCGGCGACCTGCATGCGATAGGCATCGGACGCATCCAGCGCACCGGCAACCTCGACCTGTCGGCCAATCCGGTGGTGTCCGTCCTCACCGGCCCGGTGGGCACCTGGCCGGGCGGCTGGCCCTCGGGCATCCGCAAGATCGGCGCCCAGCCGCCGCTGCACCTCAAGGTCGACGAGGAGGTCAAGCCGATCGAGAACCACGGATTTACGCTGGCCGATTTCACCCAGGACAAGATCGTGCTGCGCTTTTTCAAGTGGGACCGCAACACGCAAGGCGTGGATGCGATCGATACGCTGGAGCCGTTCCACACGGCGGAGTTGAAGCGGCCCGGTTAATCGGGCCTCCGAGAACTCCAGTAGTTGGGCCTTCGGCTGAAAGGGGCAAGCGCGAGGATATAGACGTCGGACTCGCGCGCAAGATACACAATGGAGAACGGAAATTTCTTCGGGAAGACGCGCCGGGTGCCGAATTTGTGCGGTGATCCCATCTCGGGAAATTCGGCGGCGAGGTGGATCGCCTGTTCGACCGCGGCGGCGAGCCCCTCTCCAAGCTTTGGACTGATTTTGGTGTAATACAGGACTTCGGTCAGCAACTCGGTGCGGCATCGGCATGAAACTGAATGGACTTCACTTAATGAGGCGGCGCACTTCAGCGAAAACCTCTTCGGCCGGAATGAGTTTGGCCGTTCCGCTCTCGATCTCTGCAATTCGGCGCTTGATTTCAGCATCCCATGCGGCTTCGATTTCCGGGTCGGCCTCCTGGACGGTAGCTAAAAGCTCTTCCGCGAGGCGCACCCGGTCTCCCGGCGGCAACGCACGAGCTTTGCGCGAAAGTTCATCAACCAGGTCAGACATGAAATCCTCCGAGGGCTTCAAGGAAGTGTACACCTGCAGTCAATTGCCAGACCTGGATGTCCCCCTTGCCGCTTAACAATATGGCCAGTTTGCTCGAAAGGATAACGGTCGATCCGGCGGTCTGCTACGGCAAACCGGTGGTACGCGGGTTGCGCTACCCGGTGGAAACCCTGCTCGAACTACTGAGCAGCGGCATGACCATCGACGAGATCCTCGCCGACTATGAGGACCTGGAGCGCGACGATGTGCTGGCCGTACTTGCCTATGCCACCCGATTGAGCCAGTTCAAGCGAATGGACTTCCTGGCCAGTCACGGCAACGCCGACTGAGAAGCGACGTCCCTAACGGACGAGGATAGTCGCCAGGCCCAGCAGCATTCCCATACTCACGATGTCCGTGGCGGTCGTCAAAAAAATGCTCGACGCGGTGGCCGGATCCGCGCCGAAGCGCTTCAGCGTCAGCGGCACGATGGCCCCCGAGATCCCGCTGATCGTGCAAGCCCCGGTCATGGCTAGGAACACGACCACCGCAAGCCACAAAGCGTGCGGCGAATTCTGCACGGTGGCCGTGTAGTACATCGCCCCGCCGGCGATGATGCCGATCGGCGCGCCGTTCATTGCCCCGAGCAGCCCCTCCTTCGACACCAGCTTCGCGCCGTCGCCGGGACGGATCTCCCCGAGCGTGAGGCCGCGCAGGGTCACCGCCAGCGCCTGGCAGCCGGTGTTGCCCGACTGGCCCGCGAGCACCGGCAGGAAAGCCGCCAGGATCACGAGGCGATCGATCGTCCCCTGGAAGAAAGCCACCACGCCGCCGGCGAGGAAAGCGGTGAGCAGGTTGATCTGCAGCCACGGATGGCGGAACCGAAAGCTGCGGATCATGGGCGTGGAGATGCGCTCCTCCTTCTCTACGCCGACCATGCTGCCGGCCTGCGCGGTGATCTCGAAGGCCTCGGCCTCGAAGATCGCCTGCCCGCGCACGAGGCCCAGCAGGCGGTGCTTCTTGTCGCACACCGGGTAGACCGGGTAGTGGCGGCTCATCGAGGCGCGCATCGCGTCGGCCATCGGCATCTTCGGGCGGAAGGCGAACACGTCGCGCAGCATGATGTCGGCCACGCGCGCGGTGTGGGACGCAAAGAGCAGGTCGCGCATCGTCACCAGGCCTTCGAGCTTGCCCGCGGTATCGGTCACGTAGGCATAGGTGACGAACGCGGTCTTGACCACGCCGCGCAGCATCTCGATCGCCTCCTCGACCGTCATCTCCTGCCTGAGCACCGCGTAGGCGGGTTCCATGACGCGGCCCACGGTGTGCTCCTCGTACTTGCGGTTGCGCTCCCACTGCGCGGCGATCTCGGGCGGCGCCGCACTGACGACGGCCTTGCGCTTTTCTTCGGGCAGCGCCGCAAGGATGTCCTGGGTGAAGGAAGGGTTGAGCTCGATCAGCGCTTCGCAGGCGAGGGCTGGCGCAGTGGCGGCAAGGAGCTCGGCGGCTTCGCCGGGGGGATGGGTTTTGAGCTTTGCCGCGAGCTGGCGGTTGGCGGAGGCGCCTTGCGATACGGGGACGGTGCTTTGGGCGGGCATCTTCTGTCCTTGAAAAGTGGGACTTTAATTTCAGTAGAACCAGTGCTGGCGCGGCTCCTAGGCGAATGAAAATACCATTTCAGGAATATTTAGAGGCGTCTCGCCTTGGGCAGGGTGGCCATTTTTCGATCCAGCGTCAGCGTGACGAGTTCGGCACGGTTGTAGTCATCGGCGATCAGGCGATCAACCACGCCGCAACCCGTACTGGCCTCGAGCGCCGCAAAGACGCCGGGGCCGTTCAGCGGCCGAATCAGCCCGCTCTTCAATACGCTGGCAATCGCCGAACGAGCCTCGGCCTTGGTCACCCCAAAATGATGCTGGAGTGCAACGTACGTTTCACCGATGACCAGGTTGGATGCGAACAGCTCAGCGTCGTCGCGCTCGACAAGCTCGGAGAGAGATCGAAGGGAACGCTCATAGCCCTCCTCGGGATCCCCCGTAACGAGCCGCATCAGGATCGAAGTATCAATCCCGTAGCGAGCGGGCATGAGGCTTGTCGCGGAAAGCTTCGAGATCGAAAGTACCCTTCCCGCGGCGGAGCTTGCCCCGAAGTGGCGCCAGCCGCGACGTATCGACCTGACGGGCGCGCAGCACGAAGCCGTCAGGCCCTTCGTGCAGCTCGACCCGGTCGCCCGGCTTGACTCCGAGCGCCTCGAGCACCCGGGCGGGAAAGGTGACCTGGCGTTTGGCGGTTATCTTGACGAACATTGCGGCGTCCGGGTTGGTTTGAAAGGGGTTGCCTTACTTTTAGTTTATTTTAGTAAGGCAATCTGGTCAAGCCCCACATCCAGGGCGCAAAAGATATGTGCGCTAGCGCACAGGCTCCCAATCCTGCCAGCCCCACACTGCGCCGCATGGGCTTCTGGTTCACTCTCGCACACGCCGCGCGCGCCTTGTTCTGGCTGGCGCTGATCGCGATCCTCGCGCTTCAGGTCTTCGGCAGCAAGGACAACTCGCAGGCCAAGCGCGACGCGATGCTCGAGCAGTTCCAGACCGAGCGCAAGTCCCGCGTCATCGCCCTCATCCACCGCCAGGAGAGCCGCAGCATCCTCGGGGTGGACGTCGCCAACCACATCGACATCGAGGACTCCGAAGCGGTGCTGCGCGCGATCCGCCTCACGCCGATGGACCAGCCCATCGACCTGATCCTGCACACACCCGGCGGTCTGGTGCTTGCCGCAGAGCAGATCGGCAAGGCGCTGGTCGAACACAAGGGCAAGGTGACGGTCTTCATCCCCCACTACGCGATGAGCGGCGGCACCATGATTGCCCTTGCCGCCGACGAGATCGTGATGGACCCCAACGCGGTGCTCGGGCCGGTCGACCCGCAGATCGCGGGCGTGCCGGCGGCCGCGATCCTGCGCGTGCTGGAGCTGAAAAAGCCCGACCGCATCGACGACCAGACCATCATGATGGCCGACATCGCCTCCAAGGCGCGCATCCAGGTCGCCAGCTTCATCGCCGAGATCCTGTTCAAGCACATGCCCAAGGACAAAGCCACGGAGCTGGCGGTGGCGTTATCCGAAGGCCGCTGGACGCACGATTTCCCCATCACGGCGCAGCTCGCGCAGCAGCTCGGCCTGCCGGTCACGACCAACATGCCGGTGATCGTCTACGCGCTCATGGACCTCTACCCGCAGTCGACCACGCAGCGCCCGTCGGTGATCTACATCCCGATGCGCAACGACGGCAAGCCCGATCCGGCGCCTTCACCCACGAAGCGCGACGCGCTGCCGGTCAAGTAGGCGCGGTTGAGGGGACGGGTAGAATCGCCTCTCCGGAGGAGACCGATGAAATTCCCTGCCAGAGTCAGCGCGTGCATGCTCGGTGCGCTTCTTACCGCAACCGCCGCGGCCCAGCCGCCCGCGAAGGCCGAATCGCGCAACTTGCGGCTCGTGGGCTACAGCGACCTGCAGGCGCGCACGGCCTACCAGCCGACCATCCAGAAGCAGGGCGAGCGTTGGATCGCGTACGTGGGCCATCACGGCGACAACAGGCCCAACCCGCTCACCGGCGCCAACGAGCACAACGGCACGTCGATCGTCGACGTTACCGATCCGAAGCGGCCCAGATACCTCGCGCACATCCCCGGCGAGGAAGGCAAGGCCGAACAGGGCGGCGCGCAGATGGTGCGCGTGTGCAGCGGCAACGACCTGCCCAAGGGAAAGAAAGGCAGCTTCTACATGCTGCGCGTGTTCGGCAACCAGGGCCACGAGGTCTGGGATGTCACCGATCCTTCCAAACCCACGCTCGTCACCACCGTCGTCAAGGGCCTGCGCGGCACCCACAAGAATTTCTGGGAATGCGACACGGGCATCGCGTACCTGATCGGCGGCGCGCCCGGGTGGCGCACGTCGCGCATGACGCAGGTGTACGACCTCTCGGACCCGGCCAACCCGGTGTTCGTCCGCAATTTCGGCCTCGCCGGCCAGGAGCCGGGCACAACCGGCGCTGTGCCGACGGCGCTGCACGGCCCGATCTCCACCGGCCCCAAAGGCAATCGCGTGTATTTCGGCTACGGCACCAGCACCGGGGGCGTGCTGCAGATCGTCGACCGCGACAAGCTGCTCAACGGACCTAAAGAGCCCACGCCGGAGAACCTCGCCTACCCGCAGGTCTCGCGCATCGACTTGCCGCCCATGCACGGCGCTCACACGACGTTCCCGATGCTCGGGGTGGACGTGCCCGAGTTTGCCAAGAACCTGCTGGGCCGAGTGAGGGATTTCGTCGTGATCACCGACGAGGCGATCCAGAAGGAATGCCTCGAGGGGCGCCAGATGGTGTGGTTCGTCGACGTGACCACGGAAACCAAGCCCTTCGGCGTGTCGAGCTGGACGCTGCCTGAAAAAAGCGGCCACTGGTGCGCGCGCGGCGGGCGCATGGGCACCCATTCGTCGAACGAGAACATGACCCCGATCTACTACAAGCGGCTCATGTTCTTCGCGCACTTCAACGCCGGCGTGCGCGCGCTGGACGTACGCGATCCGTTTACGCCGAAGGAGGTCGCGTACTACGTCCCGGCGGTGACGAAGGATACGGTGGTGCTGGAGACGCCGGCCTCGGGCCAGGGGGCGAAGCTGCCGTTTACCGAAGCCTCGCAGAAACGCGTCATCCAGACCAACAACCTCGACGTGGACGACCGCGGGTATATCTACATCGTCGACCGCGCCAACACCGGCATGCACATCCTCGAGCTCACCGGGAGCGCGCGGAACATCGCGGACTGGAACGCGGCGGTGAAGTAGCCGGATGGATCAACCGTGGATGATCTACGGCGCCAACGGCTTCACCGGCCGGCTGGCTGCCCGCGTTGCGCGAGCGCGAGGGCTGCGGCCAATCCTTGCGGGCCGCAGTGCGGCGCAGGTCGAACCGCTGGCGCGGGAGCTGGGATTCGAATCGCGCGTGTTCGATCTGGTCGATCCGGCTGCAGTCGCCCGGGGCCTGGCCGGGGTGAAAGCGGTCCTGCACTGCGCAGGGCCGTTCTCGGCGACGGCGAAGCCGATGCTGGCCGGGTGCCTCGCCTCCGGGACCCACTACCTCGACAT
>JBBQNG010000131.1:0-11992 GCA_038329645.1 Burkholderiales bacterium | reverse complement strand
CATCAAAACCCCCGCCGCCGCTGCCATGTACAACCCGGTCTCCCAGGCAACGGTGAGCTCTTCAGGAATGCTCTACACCGCAGGCATGGCCGGAATCTCGATCCCGCAGCTCAAGGCGTTCGCGGTGACAAGCGCGAAAAGCTCTGCCGCCATCCCGGAGCTTCCGACCATGGCCGAGGCCGGGTTGCCCGGATTTGAGGCCCAGTCGTCGTACGGATTCCTCGCCCCGGCCGGCACGCCGCCTGCGATCGTCGATCTGGTCAGCCGCGACATCAACGAGGCGCTCAGGGACCCCGAATTGCGTGAAAGGCTGGTTCGCGTCGCACTTGAGCCACAGGGATCGACACCCGCCGAGTTCGAGCACTACCTGAAAGCGGACATCGTCAAATGGGGGCGGGTCGTGAAGGCTTCCGGGGCGAAGGCCGACTAGCTTGCCGATGCAAATCCGCCCTTACCGTTCCTCCGACGAAAGCCCGGTCGTCGCCCTATGGCACGAATGTGGGCTCGTGCGTCCCTGGAACGATCCCCACAAGGACATCCAGCGCAAGCTCACCGTCCAGCCCGGGCTGTTCCTCGTCGGCACGATCGAAGACGAGCTCGTCGCTTCGATCATGGCCGGCTTCGACGGGCATCGCGGGTGGGTCAACTATCTCGCCGTCGCGACGAGCCACAGGCGCCGGGGCCTTGCCCGCGAGCTGATGGAGCGGGTCGAGACGCTCCTGAAAGCGATGGGGTGCCCGAAGCTGAACCTGCAGGTCCGCTCTACCAACGTCGAGGTTGTCGCCTTCTACCGGCACCTCGGTTACGCGCCCGACGACGCGATCAGCCTGGGCAAGCGACTGATCCCGGACGGCGGCCAAAAACCGTGAATTCACGACTTTCGTTTTCTAAGATCGGCTCCAGGAGCCTATCTCCAGACAATTTTTTATCACTACCGGTACATCCGGCAGGAAAATAGCAATGGCTCTCAGCGGCAGCGCGGCAATGGTCCTCTTCTACGACATCGTCCCCGATGCCATCGACGACCACGACGACTGGCACACGCACGAGCATTTCGAGGAGCGGGTGTCGATCCCCGGGTTCCTGCGCGCCAGCCGCTGGGTAAACGATTCGGGCGGGCCCCGGTACCTTGCGCTGTACGAGGTCGAGGTCGTGAAGGTGCTCAGCGACGCGCCCTACCTCGAGCGCCTCAACAACCCCACGCCGTGGACGCGGAAGACGATGCCGGGCTTCCGGGGCATGACGCGCGGCTTTTGCAGGCTCAGCGCGAGCGCCGGCCTGGGCCTCGGATCGTCCCTGCTTGCGCTGCGCTTCTCCCCCGCCCCCGGAAAGGAAAATGACCTTCGCACGTGGTTGAGCGACCGCGTACTGCCGGCGCTCGCCCCGCGCCGCGGCCTGACCAGCGCCCACCTCTTCGAGCCGGCCGCCCAGCCCCCGATGACGAAGGAGCAGGCCCTTCGAGGCAAGGATGCGGAAATGCCGTGGGTGCTGCTTGTGACCGGGTACCGCGCCGAAACGGTCGATCAGGCGGGTGCCGAAGACCTGTTGGATGCGCAACTCGAGTCACACGGTGCGGCCGCACCCGCAATCCGGGGAAAATACAGGCTCGACAACCTCCTCACAGTCCGCGAATGCCAGTCGAGGGGGTGAAATACAATGCGCATCCTCGTTTCCAAGTTTCGACCGGACCCCAAATGACCGCACGCCGGACCGCCAGGATGCTCGCGCGCTACAACGCCTGGGCCGACCGCCTCATCCACGAAGCGGTCGCCGCGCTGCCCGAAGGCGAGGCGGAGAAGCCGCGCCCCACCCTGTTCAAGAACATGGTCTACACGCTTAACCACAACTACGTGATCGACAAAATCTTCCAGGCCCACCTGGAGGGCCGCGAGCACGGGTTCACCGCGCGCAATACCACCGACTACCCGCCGCTGGTTGAGTTGTCGAAAGCGCAGCGCGAAATCGACCAGTGGTACGTGGACTGGAGCGACCGCGTGACGGAAGCGTCCCTCGACGAGGTGGTCTACTTCACTTTCGTGGGCGGCGGCGAAGGCGCGCTGACGCGTGCCCAGATCCTCCAGCACGTGGTCAACCACACCACCTACCACCGTGGCTTCGTGGCGGACATGCTGTACCAGATCCCGGTGCGCGCGCCGACCACGGACCTGCCCGTGTTCCTGCGGGACGTCCCGCAGGCGCCGGACGACCAGGCATGATCCCCGCCGCCGAAGCCCTCGAGCGCCTGCGCGAAGGCAACCGCCGCTTTGTCGCCGAAACCCGCGAGGACGAAACCGCCAGCCGCAGCCGCCGGCGCGAAGTCGCCGCAGCGCAGGAGCCTTTCGCAATCATCCTCGGCTGCTCGGACTCGCGCGTGCCGGCCGAGATCGTATTCGACCAGGGCCTGGGCGACCTCTTCGTGATCCGCGTCGCGGGCAATATCGTGGCGCCTTCGCAGATCGGCAGCGTAGAGTTCGCCATCGAGCGCTTCCAAACGCGGCTGGTCGTCGTGCTCGGGCACTCGCAGTGCGGCGCCATCCTCGCCACACTTGAAGAGCTTGCGCGGCCCACGGCGGCGCGCTCGCGCAACCTGCGCTCGATCGTCCACCGCATCCGCCCCGCGTTGCGCGGACTCGTGCAGGCCAAGCCGCCGCTCAGCAACGACGCGCTGGTGCACCAGTCCGTGCGCGCCAACATCCGCGTCTCCGCCAACCAATTGCGGCACGGATCGCCAGTGCTCGAGCAGGCTATCCAGGAGTCGGGGATCCTGGTGGTGGGCGCCGAGTATTCGCTCGAGACCGGTCTGGTCGACTTCTTCGACGGCGTTTAATTGGGGTCGGAGTCGATTTAATTAACTCGACTCTGACCCCATTTATTTCAGGTGCGCATCGCGGCGCTTGTACAGCTCCTCGTCTGCGTAGCCCATCGCCTCCGGGCGCGACTTGCCCAACATGACCTGGAAGTAGACCGGCTCGAGGCTGTCGTTGATGTAGCCGTGGATCACGCCCGGCGGGCAGGCGATGCACTCCCACGGCCCAAGCTTGATGTCGATGCGGCGTCCGCTTTCGTCCTGCACGAACGCGGTGAGGTAGCCCTGCAGCACGAAGAAGATCTCCTCGACCTCGTGCGTGTGCGCCGCATTCCCCTGCCCCGGCTCGACATACATGATGGAAAGCGTGAAGGCGCGCGGAGGGATGGCCGCCGTGTCGCCGTGCTTGCCCGAGCCGCCCGCGCCGATGAAACGGTGCTGGGCGCGCTTGAATCCTTCGAGCTTCGCGTCTTCGAAGGCGGCCCAGTCGGCCTTGCGGTCGCGAAAACGCGCGGTGTATTTCTGCGCGATCTCGTCAAGCGTTAGTGCCGCCACTTCGGGCGGCATGGGGTGGCGTGCAATGGTCGTCATGATCTTCTCCTGTGTCTCAGTGCGTTCCGACCACGGCGCCCTTGCGCGCGGGCAGGATGCCGAGTTCCGTGACGCGCTCCTGCGTGTAGAGGTCGTTCCAGTTGGTCCAGGCGATATCGGTGACCTTGTAGGGGTCGTAGCCGCGCTCGGGGATTGCCATGCGCTTGCCGGCGACGTGCACGTGCCGGATCCGTGACCGGTCCTGCAGGATCGCGACGTCCTCCAGCGGCGATCCGGCCACGGCGATGAAATCGGCCATGCGCCCGGCCTCAAGCACGCCGAGGGTTTCGCCGTTCGCCATGAACCCTGCCGTCACCGAGGTCGCCGCGCGCAGTGCCTGCGCCGGGGTAAAGCCCAGGTCGTTGACGAAAATCTCAATTTCACGCGCGTGCCATTCGCCATAGGGCGTGACGGCAAAACCCGAGTCGGTGCCGGTCATCATCGGGATACCGGCCTCGCGGGCTCTGCGCAAGTTGACGCACGCGGTCTCGTACTCGCGTTGCACATCGCCAATGCGGCCCTTGAGCGAAGCGGGCTCGGTTGGGCGCGTGAAATCGACAATGTTGCGCGGGAAGGTGAGCGTCGGCCCGATCGCGCTGCCCGATTCGAGGATTGCATCGATGCATTCCTGGTCAAGGTAGTAGGCGTGGAAGATGAGGTCCACACCGGCGCGTGCCGAATAGAGGGTCGCTTCGCGGCCGCGCGCGTGCACGACCACTTTGCGGCCCTGGCGGTGCGACTCGGTGACGATGTCGGCGATTTCCTCCTGCGTAAAAGCGGCAATGAACTCGCCGTCCGGGCGCCGGTGCACGCCGTCCATGGCGACCTTGATGCAGTCCACGCCATTCTTGGCCTGCACGCGGATCTCCTCGATCGACTCGTCGCGCGAGGTGACCAGCTTGCCGATCGAGGTGTCCGGCACGCCGATCCAGGTCGGGTACCAGTCGGTGAGACCCTGCCGCGTGGTCAGGTAGCGCCCCGCCGCCGTGACGCGCGGTCCCTCGAACAGGCCGAAGTTGATCGAATTCCTGACCGACAACGAGATCTGCCCCGCATCCCCGGGCGAGCAGATCGACGTGTAGCCCGCCGCAACGCACTTCTGCGCGAAGAAAAGGCCGCGAATCGAGCGGAATTCCATCGGCTGGTAGAGGTCGATGTCTTCTTCGGTCTTGGCGTTGCCGTACGCGAGGTGCGTGTGCACGTCGTGCAGGCCGGGCATGACAAAGAAATCGCCATAGTCGAGCACCGTGTCGCCCTTGGCCGGCTTGGGGGCGGATGCCGCAGGCCCGGCGAACGCGATGCGCCCGGCGTCGTCGGCGACCAGCACCTGGTCCTTGCGCGCGGCGTCCTCGTTGCCGGTAAAGAGCGAGCCGCACCTGACATGGGTAGCCATCGTCGTTCCCCTAATAGAGTTTGCGCGGCAGCCACATGGCGAGATCCGGGAAGAAGATCAGGATCCAGACCATGAGGATCATCACCGCCAGGAAAGGCAGCGAAGAGCGCGCGATGTACATCACGGAGAACTTGGGTAGGACCCCGTGGATGGTGAAGAGGTTCAGCCCGAATGGCGGCGTAACCAGCCCTATTTCGGCCAGCAGCACGAAGGTCACGCCCCACCAGATCGGGTCGTAGCCCAGCTTGACGATCACCGGCATGACGAACGACAGCGTCAGCAGCATCATCGCCATCGAGTCAAAGAACATCCCGAGGATGAGGTACAGGACCACGATCGCGAGCATGGTGCCGTACCTGCCCAGGTCCATCTGCAGCACGGCACTCGAGACCTTGGAGGTAGCGCCCAGGTCCTGCAGGACAAAGGACAGCAGGCGCGCGGCGAAGATGATGAACGCGATCATGGCCGTGACCTTCACCGCCGAGAGCAGCGCATCGCGGACCATCGCGTAGCTGAGCGTGCCGTAATACCACGCTATGCCGAGCGACAGGATCGCGCCGAGCGCTGAAGCTTCGGTCGGCGTCATGAGGCCGCCGAAGATCGACCCCATCACCAGGAGGATCACCGCCAGCCACGGCAGCATGTCCTTGATCGCGCCGATGCGCTCGGCCCAGGTGGAGGGCGCCGACCTGGGCGCAAGCTCTGGCTTCAGCTTCACCATGACGACGACCGAAAGCATGAGCAGCAGCATGAGGACCACGCCCGGGATGATTGCCGCGGCAAAGAGGCGCGCGACGGACACGTTCTCCCAGGAGCCGTAGACGATGAGGATCAGGCTCGGCGGCACCAGCACGCTGAGGGTGCCGCCGACCGCGATCGCGCCGATCGACAGCTTGGGGTCGTAGCCGCGCTTTTCCATCTCCGGGAAGGCGATCATGCTGAAGGTGGCCGCCGCGGCCACGCTTGACCCGGAGATGGCGCCGAACACGCCGTTGGCCGCGATCACGACCGATGCAAGGCCCCCGGGCAGCCAGCCGAGCCACTTCTCGAGCGCGCGGAACAAGAGGCCCACCGCCCCGCTGCCCGAGAACACCGCGCCCATGAAGATGAATAGGGGCATCGCCAGCAGCGTGAACGAGTTGAGCGACTCCCACGCGGTCCACGCCATCTGGACCAGCGGCTTGTCGACGGCGAACACCAGGCCGAGCGAAGCCGCCACAGCCATGGCCACGCCGATCTCGACGCCCAGGGCGAGCAACAGGAGCAGCCCGCCCATGAGCAGCGCACTCATGAGTTCCGGGCTCATCCCGAGCGCAGCCATGTCAGAATTCCTCTGCGCTGAACTGGTCCGCCGGCCGGCCCGCGCACAGGTCCCTGATGGCCTTGGCGAGTTGCCCCGCAAGCACAAGCGCGAACAGCGTAAACCCGATGGGCAGCGCCATTTGCGGCCACTTGAGCGGCGTCATGAGCATCGAGTTCGAGCGCATGTTGCGCGTGAACGAATCGCCGAGGAACTTCCAGCTGAACCAGGCGGCCACGCCAATCATCGCCACGCCCAGCGCAAGCGACGCCACCCGGATCCAGCCCGCGGCCCGTGGGTCAATCCGCTCGACGATGAAGGTGATGCGGATGTGGCCTTTCTCCCGGGCGCAGTACGCAAGACCCAGGAAAGAGACCGCGACCATCGCATAGCCGCCCAGCTCGTCGGACAGGATCAGCGGGTTCTGCAGGACGTAGCGCGAAATCACCTCGGCCATCGTCAGCACGACGATGGCGAGCAGCACGAGCGCCGCCGCATACCCCGTCCCATAGGAGACCCGCTCGACGAACCGGATTGCGCCGCCCATCTTTCCCCCGGGCCCGGGCGCGTTACTTCGCCATGTCCCGCACCATGCCCGCCGTCGGGCCCTTGGCATGGGCCGCGGCGATGCGCAGCACGTCCTTGCCGTGCGGGCCGGCGGTATCCAGCCACTCCTTCACTACTGGCTGCATCATGCCCATGGCCTTGCGCACTTCGGCCTCCTCGGGGATGACCATCTCGGTCTTGGTGGACTTGATCCACAGGTCGTAGGTGTAGTTCATCTGCTCGAGCGCCGTGGCCATCTCGGTGGTGAGCTGGGCCGAGGCGCGCAAGAGGCCGTCTTTCTGGCGCTGGTCCAGCTTGTCCCAGGCCTTGACGTTGACGAGGATGTACTGCGGGAAGATCGGCGTGATCGGCCAGATCGACACGAACTTGGCGAGCTGGGTCAGGCCGCGCTCGGCGCCGAAGCTCTTGCTGGTGGTGATCGCATCCACGGTGCCGCGGCTGAGCGCTTCCTCGATCTCCGCCACTGACAGCGTGAGCGGGCTGCCGCCCAGCGTGCGAAGGGCTGAAGTCTGCGTGCGGCCCGAGGCGCGCATCTTGACGCCCTTGAAGTCCGCGAGCGTCTTGATCGGCTTGCTGCCCCACAGCGCATTGTTGGCCATCGAGATCGCCGAGCCGAGCACCTTGAAGCCGGCCGGCCGGGTCGCCGCCTCCAGCGCCGCCATCATCTTCGGGTCGAGGAGCGCTTCGGCGTACTCCGTCGCGCCGTTGGGCAGCTCCGAAAAGAAGCCCGGAATCCCGCCGAAGTCGAGCAAGGGGTAGGTGCCCGAAGCCGCGGCGATCGACTGGGTGCCCATCAGCACGCGCCCGTCACCCACGGCGAAGGCCGAATCCATGATGCTGAAGAGCTTTTCCTTGTTGTCGAGCTTGACCGTGCCGTTGGTGTATTGCGTCACGAGCTGCTCGAAGCGCCCACCTGGCCGGAACGGGAAGACCAGGATGTTCTGGCGCCCGTAGGCGCCTTCCCAGTTGAACGACAGCGTGGTCGGCGCCGCGGGCTTGGGCTGCGCCTGGGCGGTGAAGGATAAAACGGAAAACAGCGAGGCCAGGACCGTTGCTGCGAATCGATTGCTTGCCTTCATGACTCCCCCTTTTGGGTTTGCGTTTTCGACTGGATTTCCCACAACAGCGCCTCCGGCCTGACCGGCGTGCGGTTGATCTCGATGCCCAGGTGGATGAGCGCATCGCACACGGCGTTGGCGAGCACCACCGGCGGCGAGATTGCGCCGCCCTCCCCCAGCCCCTTGACCCCGAGCGGGTTGAGCGGCGAGGCGATCTCCTGGTGGACAAGCACGATCGGCGGCACGTCGGAGGCGATGGGCATCATGTAGTCCATGAATGTACCGGAAAGGAGCTGGCCTTCGGCATCGTATGCAATTTCCTCAAAGGTGGCGCCGCCCAGGCCCTGCACCACCCCGCCGACGATCTGCGCCTCGGCCAGCATCGGGTTCACCAGCACGCCGCAGTCGTGCGAGACGACATAGCGCTCGACGGCAAGCCGCCCGGTCTCGGGATCGACCTCGACGATGGCTGCGTGCGCCGCGTAGGCCCAGGTCACGGTGGGCGGCTCGAAGTAGAAGGTTTCCTGCAGGCCCGCGTCCACGCCCGCAGGGCGACCGTTGTCCCAGCCGGGGCGCGCGGCATGGGCGATCTCGGCAAAGCTCATCTCCGCGCCGGGCACCCCCGCGACCCCTACCTTGCCGTTCCTCAGCTCGAGGTCGGCTGTGGCGCATTCAAGCTTGTGGCCGGCGATGGCGAACATCTTTTCGCGCAGCTTCTTGCTGGCGTGGTGGATCGCGGCCGAGACGGTGACCGTGGTGCGGCTGGCGATCGTGCCGAACCCCATCGGGATCGCGGCCGTGTCGCCGAAGGAGACGATCACGTTCTCCGGCTGCACGCCCCACGCGTCTGCGGCGACCTGCGAGAACACCGTTTCCATGCCCTGCCCGTGCGGGCACGCGCCGGAGGACACGTAGACGCGGCCGGTCGGGTCGATGCGCACCGTCGCCCCTTCGAACGAGCCGACGCCCGTGCCTTCGGTGTAGCAGCCCAGGCCCAGGCCGAGGAATCTGCCTTTTGCGCGCGCATCCATCTGCCGCTTGCGGAACGCCTCGACGCCGCCCAGCGCCTCGAGCGCCTGAGAAAGAGCCCTGGGATAGTCGCCGCTGTCGTAGACGATGGGCTCGCCGTCGCGGTACGGGATGCCTACGGCGTACGGCATCTCCGCACCCGTGATCATGTTGCGCCGGCGCACCTCCGCCGGCTCGATGCCGAGATCGCGCGCGACGAGGTCCATCAGGCGTTCCATCACCTGCACCGCTTCGGGCCGCCCCGCACCCCGATAGGGAGCGTTGGGCACCTTGTTCGTCGCGGCGACGCGCGCCTCGACCGAGAAGTTGGCAATCCGGTACGGGCCGGCCAGGTGCGCGGCCGTGTTGTAGACCACCGCCACGCCGAGCGGATTCCACGCGCCACAGTCGACCACGAAACTGTCCTTCAAGGCGAGGATGCGGCCCTGGTCGTCGAACGCTATCTCCGCGTCGTGGTGCTGGTCGCGCGAATGGCACGAGCAGAGCATGTGCTCGCCGCGCGTCTCGACCCACTTCACCGGCCGGCGCAGCAGCCTGGCGAGGAACGGCATCAGCATGTCCTCGGGATACACGTGCCCCTTCACGCCGAATCCGCCGCCCACGTCCGGCGCGATCACGCGGACGCGCGCCTCGGGCACCTCGAGCGTGGACGCGATCTCGCGCTGCACCCAGTGCACCACCTGCGTCGAGGCCCAGATCGTGTACGAGTCGACTCGCTCGTCCCAGGAGGCCGCCACCCCGCGGCACTCCATCGGCATCGCGGCATAGCGGTGATGCGAAAAGCGCCGGCGAAGCTTGCGCGGTGCGGTGGCGATAGCGGCGTCCGCGTCGCCCTTGGTCACGTGGAACCAGCCGATCTCGTTCGTCTTCAGGCGCTCGTGGACGAGCTCCGTACCCGCCTCCAGCGCCTTGTACGGGTCCACAACCGCCGGCAACATGTCGTAATCGACGTCGACCAGTTCGGCCGCGTCTTCAGCTTGTACCCGGGTCTCCGCGATCACCACCGCCACCGCCTCGCCCACGTGGCGCACCTTGTCCGTGCACAGCATCGGCTGGCGCGGGTTGAGGATGCGGTGCGGGATCGCCGCCTTCCACTTGGCCGGCAGCGGCATCTGGTTGTCGCGCACCGGCGGCAGGATCTTCTCGAGCTCCACGCCGGACATCACCATCACCACGCCCGGCGCCTTGGCCGCCGCGGCCGTATCCACACTCTTGATCCTCGCGTGAGCCACCTGGCTGCGCACGAACACCGCGTGCAGCATACCGGGCAGCTCGAGGTCCGCGATGTACTGGCCGCGGCCCATGAGGAGCCGCGCGTCTTCGCGGCGCAGGATCGATTTGCCTACGAAAGCCAAACGGCCTCCGGGCCAGGTGAGTTGTCCATGATCCAACCCTACCAGACCGGGACGGCCCCTGAGGAAACTGGTTTGCAATCGCGAATGGCTTTCAGGCACTCTCCGGTACTCGATCCAGTCAAGAAAGGAAGCACCGATGAACTACAAGGGCAGCTGCCACTGCGGCAAGGTGGCTTTCGACGTCGAGGGCGAGATCAAGGAAGCGCTCGCCTGCAACTGCTCCATCTGCTCGCGCAAAGGGTCGCTCCTGTGGTTCGTGCCCCGGACCGCCTTAAGGCTGCGGACCCCGGAGAAGGACGCCAGCACCTATCTTTTCAACAAGCACAAGATCCAGCACCGGTTCTGCGCCGTCTGCGGCATCCACCCCTATGCCGAAGCCGCGACGCCGAAGGGCGACCTCATGGCCGCCGTCAACCTGCGCTGCCTGGAGGATTTCGACCTCAAGTCAGTGCCGGTGAAGGAGTTCGACGGGCGGGCGCTGTAGGCGGTTACGCGCCATAATCATGAACTTTTGTTTTGTAGATTGGCTTCTGGAGCCAATCCTACCTGTTTTTTGTGCCGGTACCGGTACATTCCCTTCCGCCTAGGCGACTGAATAGGCGGCCAGTGGCTGCTCCACCCGGTCCAGCGGGACGTCGATAGGACTTCGCACGCCCCGCCCACCCTTGTTCATCACGTGCGTGTAAATCATCGTCGTCTCCACGCTCGAATGCCCGAGCAGCTCCTGCACCGTGCGGATGTCGTAGCCGTTTTCGAGCAGGTGCGTCGCGAAGGAGTGGCGCAGCGTGTGGCAGCTGACGTGCTTGGTGATGCGCGCCGCCTGCGCGGCCTGCTTGACGCCCCGGATCACGTAGTTCTCGTACACGTGGTGGCGCCGGATCACGCCGGTACGCGGGTCGGCCGAGAACTTGTGCGACGGGAACACGAATTGCCAGCCCCATTGGCGCCCCGCGTTCGGGTACTTCAACTCCAGGGCGTGCGGCAGCTCGATTTCGCCATACCCCGCTGCCATGTCCTTTTCATGCAGCGCCTTCACCCGCCCCAAGTGCGACTTGAGTTGCTCAATCACCGCACCGGGCAACAGCGTGCGCCGGTCCTTGGCGCCCTTGCCATGCCGCACCACGACCTGCCGGTAGTCGAAGTCCACATCCTTCACCCGCAGCGTCAGGCATTCGCGCAGCCGCAGCCCCGCGCCATAGAGCAGTGCCGCCATCAGCCACTTCGTCCCCGTCATGCCGCCAAGCAGCGCGCGCACCTCCGCCGGGCTCAGGACCGTCGGAACCCGCGCCGGGCGCTTGGCCCGCTCCATCCCATCCAGCCACGCGAGCGGCTCGGCCAGCACCTCGCGATACAGGAAGAGCAGCGCGGACAGCGCCTGGTTCTGGGTTGCAGCTGCGACGTCCCGCGTCCGCACCAGGTGATTCAGGAAGGCGGTGACCTCCGCCGCGCCCATCTCGCGCGGGTGGCGCTTGCCGTGAAAGTAGATGAACCGCTTGATCCAGTGGACGTAAGTGTCTTCGGTGCGAGGGCTGTAATGCTTAAGGCGTATGACATCGCGCACCGCGTCCAACAGACCGCGGGGCCGGGGCGGCGGCGGTTGGTCAAGCGTAGGGATTTCTGGATCCGGCATGCTCGTGGAGGTATTGTGGTTTCCGACAAGCAGGCTTAACGTATTGAAAGTGCGGACGGATGACGACAATGAACAAAAAAGCACGCCCCGAATTGGTTGACACCGACGAACTGTCAACTAAATTTGTCAACTAAAAATGTCAACTACTACAAGTTGAACTAAACCGCTTCGCGGTGGTTGTCTGAGCCTTGCCGTCCGGCGAGGCGAATCGAATGGATGTGAACTACGGCGCCTGCCGTGTCAGCGTGGAAGCTGCGGGGATG
>JBBQNG010000130.1:0-12178 GCA_038329645.1 Burkholderiales bacterium | reverse complement strand
CGCTGGTGGGGCTTTTTGCTTGCGCTCGCCGCGTGCTGCGCCGCGATCTCGCTCGGCAACTGGCAGACGCGGCGCGCGAACGAAAAGCACGCCTTGGCGGGGCGCTTCGAGCAGGCCGGCCGCGTGCCTCCGGTCCGCGTCCCGGCGGCCGCGGTTGCGCCGGAGGCCCTCGCTTTCAAGCGGCTTGCGGCGAAAGGCGAGTTCGTCCCTCAGTTCACGATCCTGCTCGACAACAAGGTCTATCGCGGACGACCGGGCTACTTCGTGGTGACGCCCTTGCGACTTTCGGGCAGTTCGGTGCATGTCCTCGTGAATCGCGGCTGGATTGCAGCCGGAGCACGCCGCGAGGACCTCCCGTCGGTGCCGACGCCCGCCGGGGAAATCGAGATCGAAGGCCTGGGCCGGGAACATGCGCCGCGTGTTCTAGCCGCCGGCGGAGGGCCTCCCGCAGGCAAGGTGTGGCAGGGGCTCGATTACGGTGATTTTTCTCGATGGTCCGGCCTTGCGCTGCAGCCGGTATTCCTCGAGCAGCACTCGGACAACCGTGACGGCCTCGTGCGCGACTGGCCGGCGCCGGACTTCGGCATCGACCGGCACGTGGGCTACGCGATGCAGTGGTACCTCATCGCCGGATTGTCGGTGATCATCTTCATTGTCTTGAGTTTCCGGCGTGCCCAACCTCCTGCCCGCTGATCAGGTGCGGCGCGGCCGCATCAAGCTGCTTGCGCTCGCGGCATTCTTCGCCGTGCCTGTGGTCGCGGGGTATGTCGCCTACTTTTTCGACTTGGCGCCGGGCAGTGCCGCCAACTACGGGACGCTGATCCCGGCGCAGCCCCTTTCCGACACGCCGCTCAAGGCGATCGACGGCCGTCCCTTCAGCTTTTCCGAGCTGCGCGGCAAGTGGGCGCTGGTGCAATTCGACTCCGGCGCCTGCGCGGCGTATTGCGAGCGCAAGCTCTATTTCATGCGGCAGGTGAGGAAGGCCCTCGGCAAGGACATGACGCGCGTGGAGCGCGTGTGGCTTCTCAACGACTCCGAGGCGCTGGGCGCGCGGCTGCTCGACGCGATCGAGGGAACCCGCCTCGCGCGCACAACGGGGACGACCTTCGCGGCCGGGTTTCCTGCGGAACGCACACCAGTCGATCATATCTATCTCGTCGACCCGCACGGCAACCTCATGATGCGCTTCCCGCGCGACCCCGATCCTTCGCGCATGCTGAAAGACCTGCAGCGGTTGATGAAAGTGTCGGGAATAGGATGAGCGCCTACCGGAAACTCGTGCTCGTTTGCGCGTGCCTCACCTTCATGGTGGTGGTGGTGGGCGCGTATGTGAGGCTGTCCGATGCGGGCCTGGGCTGCCCCGACTGGCCCGGCTGCTATGGCAAGCTGACGCCTGCAAACGCCGAGAGCCATATCCGCCAGGCGGTACAGGAGCAGGGCGGGACGCACGGTCCCGTGTCGCTGCCCAAGGCCTGGAAGGAGATGGGGCACCGCTATCTCGCCGGCACCCTGGGCCTGCTCATCCTCGGCGTGGCCCTCTTCGCGTGGCTGCGCAGGCGACAATTGCACCAATCGCCTTGGCTGCCGACGGCGATCGTGATCGTCGTCGGCAGCCAGGCGACGCTCGGCAAGTGGACCGTCACCATGCTGCTCAAGCCCGCGATAGTCACCGCCCACCTGGCCGGCGGCATGGCGACGCTGGCGTTGCTCGTCTGGCTTGCGATCCGCCAGTGGCCGCTTCAAATGAGCAAGGATCCGGCCGCCGCAAGGTCCGTGCGCCCGCTCGCAGTATTCGGGCTCGTCGTGCTCTGCACCCAAATCTTCCTCGGCGGCTGGGTCAGCACCAACTACGCGGCGCTTGCCTGTCCCGACCTGCCGCTGTGTCGCGGCGCGCTGGTTCCCCCAATGGATTTCGCCAACGCCTTCCATGTGGTTCGCGAGCTCGGAATGACGACCGGCGGCGACCTGCTTTCGGGCGAAGCGCTGACGGCGATCCATTGGGTCCACCGCATGTTCGCGCTCGTGGCGGTCCTGGTCCTATCGATCCTTGGGTTTCGGCTGCTCAAGACCCGCGGCTTGCAAATCCTCGGCTGGATCCTCCTGCTTGTGGTGGCGGCGCAATTCCTGCTCGGGCTGGCGAACGTGGCTTTCGGATTGCCGCTGGCGCTCGCAGCCGCGCACAATGCCGGCGCCGCCCTGCTGCTGGCGACGTTGGTCGTGATAAACTACGTTTCTTTCCATGGACTTGCGCTCCAGCCCGGAGCGCAATCCCGGTCCGCCCCCTAACGTGTCCGCCCAAGTCTTCGATTCCGCGAGTCCGCGCACAGTGGCGCAGAAGCTGCGGGCGTTCTACGCGCTGACCAAGCCGCGCGTGGTTTCGCTCATCGTGTTCACCGCGGTGATCGGCATGTTCCTGTCGACGCCGGGTATGGTCCCGCTCGATATCCTCGTTGCCGCCACGCTCGGGATTGCATTTGTTGCCGGTGCGGCCGCGGCGGTCAATTGCCTGGTCGAGCAGAAAATCGATGCGCTGATGCGCCGGACCAGCTGGCGGCCGCTGCCGCGCGGCGACCTGACCGCGCTTCAGACGCTGGTGTTTGCCGGCGCCGTCGGCGGCACGGGCTTGTGGATCCTCAACGCCTTCGTCAACCCTCTGACGATGTGGCTTACGCTCGGCACGTTCGTGGGCTACGCGATCGTGTACACCGTGATCCTCAAACCGGCGACGCCCCAGAACATCGTGATCGGCGGGGCCTCCGGCGCAATGCCCCCGGTGCTTGGCTGGGCCGCGGTCACAGGCGAAGTCACTACCGAAGCGATGATGCTGTTCCTCATCATCTACACCTGGACGCCGCCGCATTTCTGGGCGCTCGCCCTGTACCGGACCGAGGAGTACGCGAAGGCCGGCCTGCCTATGCTGCCGGTGACGCATGGCCAGAAATTCACCCGTCTGCACGTGCTGCTGTACACCCTCATCATGTTCGCTGCATCGCTCCTGCCCTTCGTGATCCGCATGAACGGGTGGCTCTACCTCGCGGCGGCGCTGGTGCTGGGCGGGGTGTTCATCGGTTACGCGGTCCGGATCTACGTCGATTACAGCGACCGGCTTGCGCAGAAGACGTTCCGCTATTCCATCCTCTACCTGTCGCTGCTGTTCGCGGCGCTTCTCGCCGATCACTACTTTGTGGCGTAGCGTCGGCGCGGTACTGGCCGCGCTGGTCCTCGCGGCCTGCGATGGCAGCGGGCCCAAGTTCCGCAACGTCGACATGACTGGCGCGGACTACGCCAAGGGGTTTTCCCTCACGGACCACAACGGCAAGCCGCGGACGCTTGCCGACTTCGCCGGAAAAGTGGTGGTGGTGTTCTTCGGCTACACCCGCTGCCCGGACGTCTGCCCGACCACGATGGTTGAAATGAAGCAGGTCATGGGCAAGCTCGGCCCGGACGCCGACAAGGTGCAGGTCCTGTTCGTGACGCTCGATCCCGAACGCGATACGCAACAGGTCCTGGCGCAGTACGTCCCGGCCTTCGACCCGCGTTTTCTCGGGCTGTACGGCGACGGCGCGACCACGCTCGAGACCGCCAAGGACTTCAAGGTTTTCTACGAGAAGCGCGCCGGCTCCGATTCCGCCAGCTACACTCTCGATCACACCGCGGCCAGCTACGTGTTCGACCCGCAGGGGCGCCTGCGCCTGTATGTGAAGTACGACCAGATCGGCACGCTCGCCGACGATATCCGGACGTTGCTCAAGGAGCGCTCCTAGAAATGCAAACGGCCGCTTGCGCGGCCGTTTGAAGAGGGTCCCTGGCTCAAGCGGCCACGGGGCCCATCACCTTGCGCATCCTGTCGAGCGCCTTGGCCTCGATCTGGCGGATACGCTCGGCCGACACCTTGAACTCGGCCGCGAGGTCGTGCAGCGTGAGTCCGCCCTTTTCCTGCAGCCAGCGCGATTCGACGATCCTGCGGCTGCGCGGATCGAGGCTTTCGAGCGCCTTCGCGAGGCCGGTGGATTTCAGGCGTTCCGTTTCCTCCGCCTCCAGCACCTTGGAGGGCTCGGCGTTGGCGTCGGCGGCCAGGTAATTCACCGGCGCGTAGGACTCGTCGTCCTCGTCGGCTTCGAACGTCATTTCCTGGCCAGCGAGGCGCATCTCCATCTCGGAGACTTCCTCGGGCTTGACGTTGAGGGCCTTCGCCATGCGGCCCACGTCTTCGGGCGACAGCGTGCCCAAGCCGGTCTTCATCGAGCGCAGGTTGAAGAACAGCTTCCTCTGCGCCTTGGTGGTCGCCACCTTCACCAGCCGCCAGTTGCGCAGGATGTACTCGTGCATCTCCGCCTTGATCCAGTGGATGGCGAACGACACCAGGCGCACACCGCGCTCCGGGTCGTAGCGCTTCACGGCCTTCATGAGGCCGATATTGCCTTCCTGGATCAGGTCAGCGTGGGGCAGGCCGTAGCCAAGATAACCCCGGGCGACCGACACCACGAGGCGCAGGTGCGACAACACCAGGTCGCGGGCCGCACCGAGGTCTTCGGTATCGCGATAGCGCCGGGCGAGCTGTTGCTCCTGCTCCTGCGTGAGGAGCGGAAAACGGTTGACCGTCTGGATGTAGGTGTCCAGGCTCCCGGCCGGCATTGGAACCGCGAATTGCGCCGGCAGGTTCATCGTTGCTTGCATGGATAGATCTCCTTTTGAAGAGCATTCTAGCACTCTCGACATTAGAGTGCCAATACCTGCAGGAGTTCCCCACTCCCACCCCGAAAGCCTTTACCGGGGCTGTATTCCACGTAAGTATATGCTCACCGACAAGTATGCGCCCAAGCATCCCAGGAGCCCTGCAAAGCCTGCAACTGCGACCGCGTCGGCAGGGGCGAGGAAAGCCAGTTCGAAGCTGGACCCATAGGTCTCAGACAAGGCCCGCACGCCCCGGTTCATCAGGGCAATTCCGGCGGCAAGGATGGCCAAACCGGCGCAGCCGCCAGCGATCCCCTGTAGGGCGCCTAGATAGAAGAACGGACGGCGGATGTAGGCATCGGTCGCGCCCAACAGCTTTGCCAGCTCGATCTCCTCGCGGTGCGTGAGCACCTGGAGGCGGATGGTATTGAAGGTGACCGCGACCATGCCGGTCGCAAGCAACGTCCCGAGGAGTGCCACGCCCGCCTTGCCGATCCCGATCAGGGCGGACAGGCGCCTCGCCCAGCCGGAATCGGCCTGGACGTAGCCGACGCCAGGCTGCTTGCCCAGGTCCGCAGCCAGGGCCTCCACCTGCGCGGCGTTCGTGTGGCGCAGCTTGATCACGAAAGCATCCGGCAACGGGTTCTGGTTCAAGGCAGCGATCACCTCAGCAATGCCCTCGGTTTTCTTCAGCTCGGCCAGGGCCTGTTCGCGCGACACGAAACGCACGCCGCTCACCGCAGATTCGCTACGCAGGCGTTTTTCCAGACTATCCCGGTCGGCCGGCTTGGCCGTTGCGTCAAGGAAAATGCTCAGCTGGGGCTCGAGCGAATACCGCGTCGCGACCCCCTGCAGGTTGCCCAGCAGCAGGTAGCCTCCCGCCGGCAGCGAAAGGGCTATGCCGATGACGAGGATGTTGAGCAGGCTCGCCGCGCGTTGGTCTGCGATCTTGCCGAACGCGTCGGCCAAGGCCTGCACGTGCTGGGAGAACAGCGCCCTCACTGCGGGTCGCCTCCGGCGATCAACGCGCCTTTTTCCAGAGTCAGGATCCGCCTGCCGCCGCCCTCCAGCAGCTTCAGGTCGTGCGTGGCGATGAGGACGGTGACCCCCACTTGCTGGAACGCCACGAATATCGCGACGATGGCGGCAGCCGAGTCGGCGTCGAGGTTCGCGGTGGGCTCGTCGGCGATCAGGATGGCCGGACGGTTTGCGACCGCCCGCGCAATCGCCACGCGCTGCTGCTCCCCGCCTGAGAGCTGCACTGGGTTCGATTTCTCGCGCGCGATGAGGCCGACCTTGTCGAGCGCCGCGCGGGCGCGCTTCGCTGCCTCACGGGGCGCGAAACCGCTGAACGAAAGCGGCAGCAGGACGTTGTCGAAGACGCTGCGATCGTAGAGCAGCTTCTGATCCTGGAAAACCAGGCCGAGGTTGCGCCGCAGGAAAGGCACCGCCGAGGCCTTGATGGCCGAGACATTCTGCCCGTTCACGATCACCGAACCGCTGGTCGGTCGCTCGATCGCGGGAATGAGCTTGAACAGGGTCGACTTGCCGGCGCCCGAGCGGCCGGTGAGGAACACAAGCTCGCCCGCGCCGATCTCGAAGCTCACGTTCCTCAGCGCCTCCTGCCCGCCGGGAAAGCGCTTGGAGACGCCGGAGAATTTAATCAACGAGCGCCTCGGCGAAATCGCGTGCGATGAAGGGCCTCAGGTCGTCGATGCCTTCGCCGACACCGACAAAATACAGCGGCAGGGGCCATCGTTGGATCTGCTTTGCACGCTCATGGGCGATGGCCGCGACCACGCCACCCTTCGCCGTGCCGTCGAGCTTGGTGAGCACCAGTCCCGTCAGGCCGACGGCGTCGTCGAAAGCCCTGACCTGGTTCAGCGTGTTCTGCCCGGTGTTCGCGTCGAGCACGAGGATCACCTCGTGCGGGGCGCCCGGCATCACCTTGGCGACCACTCGCTTCACCTTGCGGATTTCGTCCATCAGGTGCAGCTGGGTAGGCAGGCGCCCGGCCGTATCGGCGAGCACGATATCGATGCTGCGGGCGCGAGCGGCGCTGACCGCGTCGAAGATCACTGCGCTCGGGTCCCCCGATTGCTGGGCGATGACGGTGATGCCGTTGCGCTCGCCCCAGATCGCGAGCTGCTCGCGGGCCGCTGCCCGGAACGTGTCGCCCGCGGCCAGCAGGACGCTTTTGCCCTGCGCCTGGAAATACTTGGCCAGTTTGCCGATCGAGGTCGTCTTGCCTGCTCCGTTGACGCCTGCAATCATGATCACGAGCGGCTTTGCGCGCGAAAGGTCGAACGGCTTTTCGAGCGGCGCGATGAGCCTCGCCAGCTCTTCTTTGAGCAGGCTTTTTACTTGCGAGGCTTCAGTGGCGCCTTCACTGCTCACGCGGCCGCGCACGGCCCTGAGCAGCTCAGCGGTCGCGTCGACGCCGCAGTCCGCCCCGAGCAAGGCGGTTTCGAGCTCGTCGAAAAGCGCCTCGTCGATCTTTCCGCCGGCGAACAGCCCGCCGATCGCGACGCGCGTGCGCGAGAGCCCCGATTTGAGCTTCTCGGTCCACGACGGACCATCCTGCGCTGGTTTTTTCGTGAAGCCGAACATAGGGAGCCCGCAGCAGGGAAAGCCGCTAAGATGGGGCTGCATTTTAGCAAACGCACCCATCCAGACTTGGCCAAATCCAGCGACGCGACGGGCGGTCACGTGCGCATCATCGGCGGCGCATGGAAAAAAAGCGTGCTGCGCTTCCCGGCCTTGGAAGGCGTGCGGCCCACCCCCGACCGCGTGCGCGAAACCCTTTTCAACTGGCTCGGCCAGGACCTCGCGGGTCTCGCCTGTCTCGACCTGTTCGCCGGCAGTGGGGCGCTGGGCTTCGAGGCCGCGTCGCGCGGCGCACTGCGCGTCGTGCTCGTCGAACGGGACCCCGCGGTGGTTCGCGCGCTTCTGGCAAACGCGACCAGGCTTTCGGCGACTGCGCTGGAAATCGTCCGCACAGATGCGTTTGCCTATCTCTCGGCGGCGAAAGAGCGCTTCGACGTGGTTTTCCTCGATCCCCCCTTCAGGCAGAATGTGCTCCCCGAAGCGCTTGCGCGACTGCCGGGAGTGTTGAAGCCCGGTTCCCGCGTCTACCTCGAGGCGCACGAACCGCTCGATGCGGGAAGCGGGTGGCGCGAGTTCAGGCGCAGCCGGGCCGGGGCAGTGAGTTACCAATTGCTGGAGCAAAACGATGATCGCAGCCGTTTACCCGGGGACGTTTGATCCCCTCACGCGCGGGCACGAGGACCTCGTCCGGCGCGCGTCCGCGCTTTTCAGTACCCTCATCGGGGGGGTCGCCGACAGCCGTGCCAAGAAGCCGTTCTTCACGCTGACCGAACGCGTCGACATCGCCAGGGAAGTGCTGAAGGACGTCCGCAACGTCAAGGTCGTCGGGTTCAGCGGGCTGCTCATCAACTTCATCCACGAGCACAACGCCCGCGTGATCATGCGGGGCCTGCGTGCGGTATCGGACTTCGAATACGAATTCCAGCTTGCCGGCATGAACCGCAACCTCTATCCCGACGTCGAAACGGTGTTCCTGACGCCGTCCGAACAACACATGTTCATTTCAGCGACGCTGGTGCGCGAGATCGCAACGCTGGGCGGGGACGTGTCGAAGTTCGTGCACCCGCTGGTGCGCGACAAGCTGAAGGAAAAGGTCACCTCCCTCGGCGGCTGAGGGGCTGCCGCGGCGCTGCGCGGCTTATTTCTGGCAGCAGGGGCAATAGAATGTGGCTCGCTGGCCCATCACGATGCGGCGGATCGGCGCGCCGCATTTTCGGCACGGGTCCGCCGTTTTCCCATACACCCAGTAGTCCTGCTGCGCATAGCCCGAGCTGCCGTCGCTGTGCACGAAATCGCGCAGGCTGGACCCGCCCGCGCGGATCGACGCCTTCAGCGTGGCCTTGATCTCGGACACCAGCCTGGCGGAGCGCTCCATCGAAAGCCGGCCCGCCTTGGTGCGCGGATGGATGCCCGCGCGGAACAGGCTTTCGTTGGCGTAGATGTTGCCGACGCCGACGACATTTTTCGCGTCCATCAGGAACAGCTTGATGGCCACGCGATGCCCGCGCGACGAGGCGTGCAGCGATTCTGCGTTGAACGACGCCGACAGCGGCTCGACGCCCAGACCGGCGATCAGCTTGTGGGTATGCGGGTCGGACCCTGTCCACAACACTGCGCCGAACCTGCGCGGATCGCGCAACCGAAGGATTTTTGCGCCCACTACAAGGTCGAAATGGTCGTGCTTCTCCGCCTTGGTGCCACGCTGAACGATCCGTAAGCTTCCCGACATCCCCAGGTGCAGGATCAAGTGGCCGCGGCCGCAGTCGAGCAGGAGGTATTTGCCGCGCCGCTTGACCGAAACGATCGTGCAGCCCGCGACCGTGCTGACCTCGGCCGGCACTCCCCAGCGCAGGCGCGGCTCCCGCACCTCGACACCGGTGATCGTTCGCCCGGTCAGATGGGGCTCGATGCCCAGGCGCGTGATCTCGACTTCGGGTAGTTCGGGCATGGGAGAACTTTGGAGCCGCCCCCGGGTCGAAGGCGGGTAGTTTGCGTGGTCCGCGCTTGTGCGGAGCGGCAAATATACCTAATATGCCCCGTGACCGACAGCGCATTGCGTCTCCTTCCCCGCCCCGTGTTATTTCCCCGATTCCTCCTGAGTCTTCGTGTGCCGGCCCTTGGCTTGCGCGTGGCCTTCGCTGCGCTTGCAATCGCGTTTGCCGCCACGGCGCTCGCACAATCGGGCGCCAAGGATGACGACGACGATGACGACGAAGCGCCTCCGCCTGCAACTTTGTCGGCGGGGCCTGCGAAAGACGCGTTAGCGCTTCCGCTGCAGGACCTGACCGAGCCGGTCCTCCTCGGCCTGCTCGTGGCCGAGATCGCCGCGCAGCGCGACAGCAGCGGCTATGCGGCGCAGACGTACGTGGATCTAGCAAAGCGCACGCGCGATCCGCGCATCGCCCGGCGCGCGGCGGAAATCTCCAATTACGCAAGGCTGCCCAACCTGGCGCTCGAGTCGGCGCGCATTTGGTATGCCGCCGAACCCAACTCAGCGCAGGCGCTGCAAACGGTAAGCGGATTGCTGATAGGCGCGCGGCGCGTCGAGGAGGCCGAGCCCTACCTGGTCAAGCTGTTTGCGAGCACGGACGTGGCGGCGACGAATGGTTTCATGCAGATCAACCGCTTTCTCGTGTCAAATCCCGATAAGCAAGCCAACCTCGCGATCGTGAGGAAACTCGCTGGGAGCTACCCGTCGCTTCCGCAAGCGCACTTCGCGGTGGCGCAGGCCGCCGCAGCCGTCGACGATGACGCGCTTGCACTCGCAGAGGCGCGCCAGGCCGGCCAGCTCAAGCCGGACTGGGACCTGCCCGTAATCTTCGAGGCCCAGCTGCTGCAGCAGAAGTCGCCTGCCCAAGCGCAGGCGCGCCTGGGGAGCTACCTGCAACAGTATCCGGGATCGCGCGAGGCCGGCCTCAACTACGCGCGCCTGCTGGTGCTGGACAAGAAATCCCCCGAGGCGCGGGCCCAGTTCCAGTCGTTGCTCAAGACGTTCCCTGACAGCCCGGAAGTCCTTTATTCGGTCGGCTTGCTTTCGGTGCAGATGAAGGACTACGACGCGGGAGAGGCCTACCTCAGCCGTTTGCTGGACACGCGGTTCCGCGACAAGGACGGCGTGCGCTTCACCCTCGGCCAGCTCGCCGAGGAGAAGAAGGACTATCCCGGCGCGCTGAAGTGGTACTCGCAGATCGAGTCGGGCCAGCAGTTCATCCCGTCGCGGTTGCGCTACGCGCAGATCCTGTCCAAGCAGGGCAAGCTCGGCGAGGCGCGCGAATTTCTGCGCAAGGTCAACGCAGGCGAGCAGCAGACGCAGATGCTTATCGCCGAAGCCCAGCTGCTGCGCGAAGCCAACCAGAACGCCGAGGCGTTCAAGATCCTCAACGAGGCGCTCGAATCGCAGCCCGACCAGCCCGACCTCCTCTACGACCACGCGCTCACCGCCGAGAAGCTCGAGCGCTACGACATCCTCGAGGCCGACCTCGTTAAGCTCATCAAGATCCGCCCCGACAACGCGCATGCTTACAACGCGCTCGGTTACTCGTTCGCCGAGCGCAATGTCCGGCTCGATGAAGCCCGCAAGCTGATCGAGAAAGCGATCCTGCTCGCGCCGGAAGACCTGTTCATTGTCGACAGCCTGGGGTGGACTTTCTACCGCATGGGCGACTACCCGCGCGCGCTGGAGAATCTCCGCCGCGCCTGGAAAGGCCGGCCCGACGGGGAAATCGGCGCGCATTTCGGCGAAGTGCTGTGGGTTTCCGGCGATCGCGGCGCGGCCGAGGGCATATGGCAGGAGGCGCTGAAGATCGCGCCGGAAAACGAAGCGCTGCGCAAAACCATCAAGCGCTTCAAGCCCTGACGCCCCGGCGCGTCGAACCCCCATCGTGATCCAGATATTGCGGGCCCTCGGACTGATCGCGGCGCTCGTCACTTCCGGTTGTGCCGAGCTCAAGCCCGCCCCGCAGCCCGAGTCCGCCGAGTTCGAGCTCTCCGGCCGCATCGCCACGCGCTACCGCGACGAAGCGGCGAGCGGCAATGTCGCGTGGCGCCACTCGCGGGAGACAGACGAGATGCTCATCACTTCGCCGGTCGGCTCGAGCGTGGCGCGGGTGGCGCGCACCGGCAGCGAAGTCGTCCTCACCACCGCGGACGCGAAGGAATACCGCGCCAACGACGCAGAGGCGCTTACCGAGCGGGTGCTGGGCTTTCGCGTACCGCTCACTGGGCTCGCGGAGTGGGTGCGGGGCCGCCAGGTCGAAGGAACCCCCGCCGCAATCGTGCGCGGCAATGACGGGCGGCCCGCATCGATCGAGCAGAACGGCTGGCGCGTCGAATACCAGGAGTTTCGTGCCGACGGCCTGCCGGTACGCATGAAGCTCACCTACCCCGGCATCGAGCTGCGCCTCGCGATCCACGACTGGAAGATCGTGCGGCAGTGAACCGGTACCCCGCGCCCGCAAAGCTCAACCTCTTTCTTCATGTGCTCGGCCGCCGCGGCGACGGGTACCACGACCTGCAGACCGTCTTCCGGCTGATCGACCGATCGGACGAAGTCGGGATCGACGTGAGGACCGACGGCGTAATCAGGCGCATCGACGCAACGCCCGGCATCGATGCCGGCTCCGACCTGTGCCTGCGCGCCGCGTTTGCGCTGCGCGAAGCCGCAGCCGCGCGTATTGGAGGCGCCGCCAGCAGCCTTGGCGCGGACATCGCCCTTGAGAAGCGGCTGCCGATAGGCGGCGGATTTGGGGGCGGCTCGTCCGACGCGGCGACCGTGATGCTGGTGCTCAACCGCGGGTGGGGCCTGAACTTCACAAGGGCGGAGCTGATGGCCCTCGGACTCAAGCTGGGCGCCGACGTCCCCTTCTTCCTGTTCGGCGACAGCGCGCTGGGCGAGGGG
>JBBQNG010000129.1:0-12185 GCA_038329645.1 Burkholderiales bacterium | reverse complement strand
GATTGAACCCCGGCAACGCTTCGCCGATCGCAAAGTCATTGTTTCCCATGATGAGCGGCGTGATGTTCGACACTTGGGTATTGAGCGGGTTGGCGGCCACAATGGAAGTCGGGTTCCAGTTCGTGCCGTCGTAGCGCTGGACGATGAAGGCGTTCGTCGTTGCGCCCGCGTCGACATCTCCGGCAACGAAGGTGAAGGTGGAGGTGAGCGCGGTGCCGACCGTGAGACCTGCATTCGTGAACCGCCAGTACCGGTTGACGCTGCGCGTCGCATTGATGCCGGTGGAGGCAATGGGCGTCGTCACCTGTGGGTGATCGGGCGTAAAAGTGGCGACCGTCAGGCTGCCTGCGGTGGTCGTGGTGCCCGCGCTGATGTTTACCGGTGTGAAACTGGTCAGGTCGCCGACCGGAAAATCGTTCCCGGCGAAATAAGCGAGGTTTCCGGCCGCGTAGTTCTTGCGGAAATTGCCCACCACGTAACTGGTTGCGCTGGGGGTGGCGATGGTGGCTGCCGTGCCTAGGTTGACGGCATTTGCGCCGGTGACGATCCGGCCGCTGGTGAAAGTCAACGTGCCGTTTATCGTAGGTGTCGTATTGACTGTCAGGTCGTTCGACGCCTTGTTGATTACAAGGTTATTGAATGTCGTCGTGCTCGTGCCGCCAATCGCAGGCGCCGCGCTGGTCCCGGCAAAAGTGACCGTGCTAGTACTGGCATTGAAGGCGCCATTGTTGGTCCAGTTTCCGCCTACATTCCCGCCACCGACATTCAGCGCGAAGGCGCCGTTCTCGACCAGAGTAGCCCCTGTATTGATTGTCACGTCGTTCAGCACGTTCGTGGCGGTACCGAGTTGCACCGAAGGGTTGCCCGTCGCGACGAGAACCAAGTTCCAGATGCTCACCGACCCGCCCCCCGTATTCGTGAAGAGGAACGGATTTCCCGTCACGCCGCCACCAAACTGGAGCGTGCCGCCAGTGATGTTCTGGGTGCCCGACCGGATGTTCACGTCATTGGTGGCGGCATTGCCTCTCTGCAGAATGATGGTTCCGCCCGACATGTTGAAGGTAGTGGCGCTACCCAGCACGAAAGTATCCAAAGTAGTTGGACCGATCGCCATCGTTACGATGCCCCCGGTCTGCGTGTAAGTCCCCGCGCTCGCCGTGGTAGCGCTGGTGATCCCTCCGAATACGTTGAGCGTCCCGCCATTCATCTGGAAAAGTGTCGCCGCCGAATTGCTCAACGTCACAAAATGCGCAATCGTAGTACCGACACTAACGACGGCGCCAGCATTGATCTGGAGCGTTCCCGCATTGATTGCGACGCCGGTGCTCACAGTCAGGTTGCTGCTCACATTCAATGCGCCGACTACCGTCAACGACGTCGCCACTCCCGCGGGGGCGGCATTCAGCGTGACGACGTGGCCGGCGTTGACCGTGACGTTGTCGGCAGCCGCGGGAACGGTGCCATTGCAGGTCGTCCACGTTGCCGGCGTATTCCAGTTTCCGGTGCTGGTCGAGGAGCAGTTCGCAGCCAGCCCTGCGCCGGCACAGGCTAGCAAAAAGAATGCTGCGGCAACCCTCCACCCGCCCCGTGCGTGAGTGCAGACTGTCCGCATCAATTCACCAGCGTGATCTTCAATTGCCGTTCGACGTAGATGGCATTGGCCGCGCCCGGACAGCCCGCCTGGTTGCAGCCGGTCGCCGTGATGTTGTAAGCACGATAGCTATTGGCGCCCTCGGTCTGCGCGGCGCCCGCCTGGCAGGCGACCGCCACCGAAAAACCCGCGAGCTGGCCCGCAAGTGCAATCGTCTGCGTGCTGCTTCCCCCGGCACACGCGGTCGCAAACGGCTGCCCGGGCGCGCGCAGCACCTGGTAGGCCGCCCAGTCGATACCGGTCCGGGCCGACTGATAGGCGCGGACACTCAGCTCATCCTGCACCGCCGTCTGGACCTGCAGCGTGGAGATCGTGAGCAGGTAAGCGGCAATGGCTGCAAGCGAGACGAGCATGAAGACCGCGAGAACCAGGACGAATCCTCTCTGGCGGGGCTTGCGCTTCCAATTCGGGGGGAGGGCCGTTTTCATGGGACGTTGTTGACGTGAACCCCTTCGTAAAGCGACACGCTTTCGGGAGTCCCCGACGATACGGCTTTGGAGAGGGTCAGCAGCATGGTGAGAAGCCCGGCTTGTGAAGACGCGTTCTGCGAATAGTTGAACTGGCAGGCGCTGACCTGGGAGGCCAGCAGAGCGGAGCTCGCTCCGGCAGCCGGCGTGTTGGAACTGCCTAGGCAGGGCGCGCCTGCCTGCCCCACGCATAGATTTGCCCGGATGGCGTAGTTCCAGTAGCGCGTCAGGGTCCCAGCCACCGGATCGCATACGTAGCTCACCGGCCCGGAGATCACGAAGAATCGTTTGCCCACCGAGTCGTGCAGGGTTCGTGTGAAGGTGACCGATGAAAACTGGATCTGCGATTGGGCTAGCGCAGCGTCGTCGCTCGCTCCCGTGACGAGCGTGCGGTTCGTAGCCGGCGGGCTGCCGGTGGCGTAGGCGTCCTGCCCGGTAAACCCCGTGCCGAGGTTGTTGAGCACCAGCGAGTCGGAGCCTGTCACGATCGTGGCGCGGTCCGGAACGATTCCGATCGTCTTGAAGCACGTATCCGCCGACACGTCGAAGGTCAGCTGGTCGTTGTTCGGCTGCAAGGGGCTGAGCGTTGCGTCGTCGGAGGGGCAGTTGGCCAGGCTTCCACCCCCCGCGCCCTGACCCTCGGCCCGATATCTTCCTGCCGTGCGTACGGCGAGGAACTCCAGGTACGCCCGGCCGCTTGCATCTGTTGCGACCCGGATGCTGTTCGGCAGAGCCAGCCTCGCGTCACGGCCAACGCGGCGCAGTGCAGTGTCGGCGGCGTCCGTGAGATCGGCGCGCGCCGTGAGATCCACACCCTGGCGCAACGGATACGAGAAGAATACAAGCGTGCCCATGATCAACGCAGTGAGGACGATCGTCACCACCAGCTCGATCAGGGTGAAGCCCTGCGCGTCAGGGCTGGTTCGGCGCATATTGAAGCCTGTAGCCTTGCAGGATCACGGATACCCCCGCGGGGCCGGTGACCGTCACCACGATCTTGAGCGCATCCGCATTCGAAAGCAGGTTGGGCAATTCCCCGGTTGACGCCGACACGCTTACTGAGGCGCCGTAGCCGGAAAGCAGCGGGATTGCCGCACCCGTAATGTCCGTCATGCCGGCCCCGGCGGGCATCGAAAATCCGTGGTAGTCGTTCACGTTGTTGAAGGGATTCACGCCGCCCCGGGTCTGCCCGGCCTCGGGTCCGATGGCCTCTAGGAGGGCCGGGCATTGGGCGGCCGTTGCGCTGCTCGCGGTGTACACGGCCGGATCCGTAGGGTCGCAGTAGGTGAACGCCTGAAGCCCCACTTCCTCGAGGAGCGACTCGGCTATCGCCAGGGCCTGTTTGCGCACGATCGGATCGACACTCGATTTGGTGTATTGGGTGTAAGCAGCAATGACCCCGGTGATGCCGATTCCGACCACAACTATGAACACCACGAGCTCGATCAGCGAAAGGCCGCGGGCGGGCCGGAGCCTCTCAGGTGACATAACCCGTCTCGGCTGCGACCTGGATTGCCTTGGTCCCAACGGTCACGGTTACCGCCGAGCTGGGTTGACCCAGCCCGTTGAATGCGAACGGAGAGGCTGTCGCCCCGAGGGAGATTCCGCTGGGCGCGGTGAGAACGACCGCGTTGCCGGTATTTAGGTCGTTTACCGTTGCGCCGCAGGCAAAACTGACCGCTGTAGTGGCATAACACAGCGAGAGCTGCGTTGCGCTGACAACCACAAGGACGCGGGTGCGTTGGGCGATCGCCCGTTTCTGCGCAAGGCGGACCACGGCACGAACCTGGTCGGGAAACCAGGCGGCATCGACCTGCGGCTGGTTCAGCTTCGACATGGCCATTGCCGACAGGATCCCCATGATCACCATGGTCACCACCAGCTCCAGCAAGGTGAAGCCTGCATCGCGTCGAAACGGCGCGAGAGGGCTTTTCATCGACGCGGCCTTTTCATTGATGCACCCCCGGCGACAGGCGCTCCACGAGTGCCCGCGCCGCAAAGTCGGCGGGCTCGTCGAGCGCAAGCATTGCGGCCTCCTTGCGCGCCGCATCGATTTTTCCGGCCCGTTCGAGCACGAGCACGCGCTGGGTCCTGACTCTCGGGCTGCGCGGGGCAAGCGCCAGCGCCTCGGCGCTCCAGGCCTCGAGTTCATCCGCTGACGCAGGCTGCACGAGCAGTCGCGGCATGGCCATGTGGAGTTCAATCCGCCCGAGAAGATTTTTTACCTCGAGCCGGTTTGCTGCCGCTCCTCGCGCGAACGATGCGTCGGCGAGAGTCGCAGCTTTTGGATTCCTGGTCGCGGCTGCCTGCGCGGCCCAGAACTTGCCGGCATACCATGCGTAACGCCAATCGGCGGGCTGCAAACGACGCGCCAGCTCGAAGCCGTACGCCGCTTCCTCGCCCCGGCCTTCGCGCCACTGTGTCTTTCCATGGGCCGAAGACCATTCAGCCGCAATCGGCACGAGTAACAGGACCAATCCGATCGCAAACCCGACCCGCCGCACAAAATTGCCTGCGCGCTTCAGGGATCCGGTGTAAAGCCGGCCCTCAAAGACGCCGATCCCCGCCCCGGCCAGGCGCGCATCCAGGATCCCGAGCAGAAAACCGAATAGCGCGAGACAGACCGGTACGTAAAACGGAAAATCGACGCTCGCCTGAAATGCCATTGCGGCGAGCCCGCCCGCGCATGCACTGCAGGCCAGCAAGTCTGCCGGCTGAAGGCGGTTGCGGTAACGAAGCAGCAGGCCAAGGGGAATCAAGACAAGCGCGAGCAGTGCGCATGCCCCGGGCAGACCGAGTTCGAGCAAGGTCTGCAGGTAGTCGTTATGCACGAAGTACGTCAGGTTTTCCGAACCGTACGAAGGCACGCGCTCGCGCCCTGCCTCCAGCACATGGACAAACGACAGGTATCCCGCCCCGAGGGGGAAGTGTTGCCCTGTCGCGTGGAGCGCCTCGGCATACAGCTCCAACCGGCTTACCGAAGAATCGGCCTGCAGCAGCGTCGGTGCGAGGGCCAGCGCAGGAAGTCCCGCCCATTGCCGTTCGACGAAGGCGGACGTTTCCGGCAGCAAGAGAGTGCGCGCGAATCGAATGAGGACTACGAGCCCCCAGGCGAGGCAGACCGACGCGGCAAGGACTGCAGCGTTTCGCGCGGCCGGAAGGCGACCGCGATGCACTACCAGGACGAACGCGAGGCCGACCAGCAGGCCGATCCAGCCGCCGCGGCTTGCCGCGGCAATGAGTCCGGCGAAGAAGATCGCGCACGCGACGAACCGGGCCGGCGTCGGCCGCGAATCCCAGAGCAGATAGGTGGCAGCGGGCAGCAGCGCCAGATTGATGAGTGCGGCCAGCACCGCGGGGGTCTCGAAAGGCGCGGCGGCCAGGGTCCCCGCATAACCGGACTTGAAAAGGGCGTAGCAAACGATGGCGACGATCGCCAACCCGGCCGCGGCCGGCCCGATACGGACGTCGCTTCCGTCCCAGGCGCGCCGACCGAGCGCAAAGCCGGCGAGCAGGAACAAGGGATGGAAAATACCGGCCGGCGAGTAATCCCCGCTTACGAACAGCGTGTGGAAGATCGTCCAGAAAACAAAAGTGGCGACGGCTGCACCAAGCCATGTGCGATATTCGCTTCCTGCGGACTGGAGGGCGCCGGCGAGCAACGCAAGCGCCAGGGCCCAATGCCAGACCGCGGCCTCGGACGCCCCGGAAGCCCACGTGGAAACGAGAATCCCCAAAAGCAGAAAGAGGGCCTGAGCCCCCTTTCTGTTCCAGTACTTCGACAATGCCGGAAGTGCGTCAGCGCGACTGACGCTTGGAATCCGTCAGGCGCCGTTGCACAGGTTCGTGCCGACGACCGTACAGGTCGTCGCCGAGCCTCCTGCGGGCGTAACCGCCCAGGTACAGCCGGTCGCTGCAGCGTACGCATTGGTCACGGTCGTGAAGTCGGCCGCATTGAAGGAGGTATTGCTCTGAATGTTTGCGCCGGTGGTGGGGCCTTTGTTCGATGCGTAAAGCAGAACCGCCGAGGAGGCCAGGGCGCCGCACAACCCTTGCGCGGCTGCAGTGCGCGCCGCGGTACTCAGATCCGTGTATTTGGGAATCGCGACTGCGGCGAGAATCCCCAAAATTACGATCACCACCACCAGTTCGATTAAGGTGAAGCCCTTTTCAGACGCGCGCATGTCGTTCTCCACATAAATGTTCGAAAGCTAACATTTCGAGGAACGATAGCTGAATCTTCCTTGGAGAGCAATGGATTCGGAGCGGAACCTGACAGTTCACTACAGATTTGCCTCAAAACGTGGCGTATTCCGGCTCCCAAAGATACGAACCCACCTGGACGAGGCTGGGCAGTGTCGAGGTTGCACCCCGCTTTTCGACCCGGAACCGGATGATGGGAATGGCCGCATCGGGTTCACTTCTGAAACGACTGGCGAGGCGCGGAAGATAAGCGATTTCGTGGCGATCCCTGTCGTAAAACCAGTTGCCGGGCTTGAGCTCCCGCAGGTCCGTCCCTGCGCCTAGCTCCCCAAGATAGTTTGGCGGCACGGCACGGGCGAATTCGAAGGGGTTGGTTTCCTGCCACCTGTCGGAAGGGGCGGGCGACTGTTTCATTGCCGCCATCGCGAACCGCACGCGCACGCCCTGTTCGACTGCCAGCACGGTGAGCGTCATTGCCGCCTTCTCGGAGACTTCGAAGTAACGCATCGTCCGCGAAAAAAGCGCGTAGGCCACGATCGCAAGCACGAGCATTACCGCAGCGAACTCAACCAGGTTGAAGCGTCGCGTCAACAATTCATTTCTTCAATGCAACCGACCCGAGATCCCACAGCGGCAGGAACACTCCGAGGGCGAGTACCGCCACGAGCACGCCCATCAGGGCCGTCATGATCGGTTCGATCTGCGCGCTCAGGCCCTTGATCTCGTAATCGATCTCGCGTTCGTAGAATTCGGCGATTTCGGTGAGCAGGTTGTCGAATTCGCCGGATTCCTCGCCGACAGCGATCATCTGCAGGACGGTGGGCGTGAACACACCCGCGGTCACCGCAGTGCGCAGTACGCTCTCGCCGCGTTCCACCCCGTCGCGCATCTGCTCGATGCGTTGCGCGATGTAAGCGTTGTCCACGACCTCGGCCACCACCGTGAGCGCCTGGACCACGGGCACGCCCGCCCGGAGCGAGAGCGCAAGGCTGCGCGCAAACCTGGCCAGCGTGGCGCGCAGGATGATGGACCCCGTGAGCGGAAGCTGCAGCTTGTAGCGGTCCCATGCGTAGCCGCCGGAATCCGAGCGGACGACGGCTCTTGCCCCGACTACAAGGCCTACCACCGCAAGGATGATGACGTACCAGTAGTTCTGCGTGATATCGGATGTACCCACCAGGATGCGCGTGAGCAGGGGAAGGGCCACTCCCGCGGTCTTGAATATCTTTGCGAACGCGGGGATCACGGCAAAATTGACCACGGCCACGGCAATCGCAACCACCAGCCAGACGATCAGCGGGTAGCGCAGCGCGCCGTTGATACGGTCGCGAAGCTCCTTCTCGAATTCCAGGTACGAGAACAGCCGGCTGAACGTCTCGTGCAGCGTGCCCGTCGCCTCGCCAACCCGCACCATGCTCACGTAGAAGCGCGAAAACACCAGCGGGTGCTGGCGCATGGCAGTCGAAAGCGTTCGACCGCTGTCCAGACCTATCCGAAGGTCGGCAATGACTGCGGCGAAGGCCCGGTTGACCGTGGATTCCTGCAGCCCCGCCAGCGCGCGCATGATCGGCACACCGGCTTTCATCAATGAATGCATGTAGCGCGAAAACAGCATCAGGTCGACGATCGTGATCTTGGCCAGGAACGCGTTCGTAATCCATGACGCGATCGGGCTGTCCCCGCCTGCCGATGACGCCTCCTTGATTTCCACCGGCGTCAGCCCGGTTCCTATCAGCTGCTCCGCGGCTCCCGGCGCGTTTGCCGCCTCGAGCCGGCCGATGACGAGGGCACCGCGACGATCCCTCGCGCGGTAGGTGTACGCAGCCACCTTCAGTCCTCAAGCTCGCTGGACACTTTGATTGCCTCGGCAATCGTGGTCGTGCCCGCGAGCGCCCGCTCCAGGGCATGGTGGGTGAGCGTCTGGCCCGCCATCTGGCGGCCTGCGGCAACGATGAAGAGGTTGGAGTCCGCGGCGCTGGCGGCCGCCACGAGCTCGGGTGTCATCTCCAGCATTTCGTAGACGCCGATGCGGCCGAAGTACCCGGTCCCGTGGCAGTGCGAACATCCGCGCCCGCGGCGGTATGTCCCGGCTTTCCCGGCCTCGCCGAGATCGCGCTCCAGCCAGCGCATCTCCCGCTCCTCGGGCACATGCGGCTCGGAGCAGCTTTCGCAGATCTTCCTCACCAGCCGCTGCGCGATCACCGCCTCGAGCGCGGTAGCCACCATATAGGCGGGCGCACCCATGTCGATCAGCCGCACCGGCGTGGTCATCGCATCCTTTGTATGCAAAGTGGAAAACACGAGGTGGCCGGTGAGTGCGGCGCGCAACGCGATCTGCGCGGTTTCCTCGTCGCGGATTTCGCCGACGAGGATGATGTCCGGGTCCTGGCGCAGGGTCGAGCGCAGCACGCGCGCGAAAGTAAGCTCGATCTTCTCGTTCACCTGCACCTGGTTGATGCCGGGAAGCCGGTACTCCACCGGATCCTCGACCGTGATGATCTTGCGGTCGATGGTGTTGACCTCTGAAAGCGCCGCGTAAAGCGTGGTCGTCTTTCCGCTCCCGGTGGGTCCGGTAACAAGCACGGTACCGGTGGTGCGCTGGATGATCTCGCGCAGCTTGCCGAGGATGCGCGGCGGCATGCCGAGCGCGTCGAGCTTCTGCAGCCCGGCATTCTTGTTCAGCAGGCGCAGCACCACCGACTCGCCGAACTGCGTGGGCATCGTCGACATGCGAACGTCGATCGGGTTGTCCCGCACCAGCACGTTCAATCGCCCGTCCTGGGGCAGCCTGCGCTCGGAGATGTCGAGCCCGGCCATCAGCTTGAGCCGCTGCACCAGCGCCGGGCCGACACGCACGTCGGATTCGGTCTGCAGAATCAACGCGCCGTCGATCCGGAACCTGATCTGGACGCGCGCCTCCTGGGGCTCCACGTGAACGTCCGAGGCGTTGACCTGGATTGCATCCTCGAATACCGATTGCAGCAGCTTCACGACCGGCGCGTCCTCCGCGCCGAGCTCGCCGGCCGCCGCGCCGAATTCGACGTAGGTCTCCTTGAAGTCGCGTTCCAGCGCGCGGACCAGGCCGCTGATTTCCTCGGTGCGGCGATAGGTGCGGTCGATCGCCTTCGTGAGCGCAACCTCGCTCACGACCGCGAGCTCGATTTCCCGGCGGAGGATGCGGGAAAGCTCGTCAAACGCGAACAGGTCGGCCGGATCGGATACCCCGACAAGGTACCCGAACTCGCGCTCCTCCAGCACGATCGCCCTGAACCGCCTTGCCGCCGCCTCGGGAAGCTTGCGGGCGATTGCCGGATCGAGCTCCTTGAACTTGAGGTCGACGTAAGGCAGGTTGAGCTGTTGCGCAAGCGCCGCGGCGATCTGCTCCTCGCTCGCGAACCCTTCTTCGACCAGGACGCGCCCGAGCCTCTTGCCGGTCTTCTTCTGGCGCTCCAGCGAACCGCTCAGCTGCTCGGTGGAAACGATCTTTTGCGCGACGAGCACGTCGCCCAGGCGGATTCTTTGCGGACGAGCCATTTGCAAATCCAGAGGATGCGCCGTTAGCGCGCCAGCGCGGGGAGTGGTGGGCCGACACTATCCTTTTTCGCGGCCGCCCGCAAACCGCCGGCCGGGTATTCGACTCCCGCCGCCGCGCAGCGGCAACGCTCAGACACAGTAGATGTCGAGCATCGTGGGGATGCAGTCGTTGGCGAGGATGATTTTCTTGCGGCGGATCCTCAACTCCGCCCCTCGGCGCACGAGCCCATGCGTGGTGCGTCCGAAAAACACGTGCTGGGTCTTGGCGCGCGTGTCGTAGACGTGGCAGTTGAAGCTCGACTTGACCGTCTTCAGCCCGTTGTCGCTGCCTGCAAGCATCACGTTGCCCACCATGTGCGCCGTGCGCCTCAGCGGGGTCGAGGCGACCGAGCGTCCCGAGCGGATGCGCTGCACCCGGTCCTCGAGCCCAGCGCGGCTGTCGTAGTAAATCATCGACAATTCCCGCAGCGGATCGGCCGTCGGCTCGGTCTCGGACTTCCACGCAGGCATCCAGAACTCCGCGTCCTCTTCATACAGGGCGAGCCAGCCGTCCCAATCCTGCTCGTCGAGCAGCATTCCCTCCAGGTTCAGCAGGGCGACGGCCTCGGCCAGCTCGATGCTCATTCCCGGGCGATTCCGCGCTTGAGGAGCTTGAGCCACGCGCGATAGTTGCCGTGGAACACAGTCTCGTCGCCCATGCGGTAGCCGCCGACGGCCGAGGTCTGCGGCCGGATGCCAAGCTCTTCGGACTCGGGATTGCCGCCGGCTTTCACTTCGGTGAGGCCCCTCGCATAGCCCTGCTGCCAGTCGAGCGTACGCTCCTCGTCGCCGCGCTGGCTGGCTTCGTAGGCGCCAGTGTCGTCAGGCGTGGCAAAGCCGGTCGGATTGAAGAAATCCTCGTACTGGCGCAGGCGCTTGATGCGCGCCTCGGCGGGCTCACCCTTCGGCGCCACACAGTAGGTCAGCATTTCGGTGCGATCCACGGCGAGCGGCCGGATGATGCGCAGCTGCATGGAGGCGTTTTCGGCAATCTGCACGTTGGGAAACAGCGTGAGGTTCCTCACGTACATCATCCACTTCGCCTTGACCGCGCCGACGCGCTCGCGGATTTCCGGGAGCGCGGAGTAGAGCGGGCGGGCGGCGACCGCCGGGTTGTCGCCCCACATCAGCACATGCCCGTGCGGGAAAGTGAAGCAGCCGCGCCGGGAGGCGGCCTGCGCGTCGATATCCTCATAGATCGAGCCCGCCGGGGCGGCGGCTGCGCGCGCGGCTTTGCGCTTTTCCAGCACGCCGATGTACGAGGTGTGGGTGGGAATGAAATGATAGGTGTCGGAGCTGTTCTCCAGCTGGAATTTCCAGTTGGCGTTGTAGGTGAAGCTGACGGCACCGGGCACCAGCTCTATGCCGTCGGGCCCCTGGTCCACGACGAGGTCGATGGCGCGGCGCGCATCGCCGAGGTATTCATCCAGTGGCGGCACGTCCTCCGACAGGCTGGCGAACAGCAGGCCGCGATAGGACTCGAAACGCGCCACGCGCGAGAGGTTGTGCTCCGCGTCCTCGAAGGCTTTCGTGTAGCCCCCCTGGCGCTGCGAGGTGATCGCAACGCATTTGCCGCCGCTGTCGTAGGTCCAGCCGTGATAGGGGCACGAATGGTGCGCGCCATTGCCCGACCCGGCATGGAAAACCATCGCGCCCTTGTGGCGGCAGCTGTTGAGGAAGCAGCCGAGCTTTCCCGCCGCATCGCGCAGGACCACGACGGGCGAACGGCCGATAGTAGTGGTGAGGTAGTCGTTGGGGTTGGGCAACTGCGAGTCGAGGCCGACGAAATTCCAGGTCGCCTCGAAGATATGGCGCATCTCGAGCTCGAACACGGCCGGATCGCGGAACGCGTCGCGATGCACGCTGAACCAGCCTTCGCCCGCGCGGTCGTCGATCAATCGCTCGACATCAAATGGGGTCAGTCCCGGTTTTTCGCGTTCCATGGCTTATGCTACCGCGCATTCACTTCGACCTGCCCGCCCGTTTCGATCGCGCGCAGGGTCGCTTCGAAGGCAACGACGGTGTCGAGCATCTGCGCGGGCGTCACCGGGAATGGCGCGTTGCCTTCGATCGCATCGGCGAACGCTTCGAGCTCGGCGACCAGCGAATCGGCCGGCTGGAGCTGGATCGATTGGAGCGGCACGCCGCTCTTCCTCAGGATGAGCCCGGTTTCGCCGAGCACTTCGGCCGAGCCCGCGGAACCGAAGACATGGATGCGCCAGTAAAACGGTGTCGCGCGGACCGTGGCCAGGAGTCCGCTCGCGCCGTTTTCGAACTCGTACATCGCCGAG
>JBBQNG010000128.1:0-12208 GCA_038329645.1 Burkholderiales bacterium | reverse complement strand
ATCGAGGGAGCGGACGTGATCAAGCTGATCAAATTTTACGAGGCGCGCAAGGCGGAGCAGAAGAAGGCCTAGGGCGGTGTTGGCCAGGCGCCCAAGCCCTGCATGCACCGAATTTAGATTGACGGGGTTATAAGCGGATTGTATTCTTGTAATACATCAATACACAAACGCGAGGCCGCCATGGCCGTGTCCGTTCGTCTTGATCCGGTAGTCGAAGCCCGCCTCACGCAGCAGGCCAACCTGCTCGGCATCACCAAGTCGGATTTCATCAAGGACGCGCTCGAGCGCGTGTTGGGTATGAAAGACCCGGCCGCATTGTTGCGCGCGGTGCGCAGCGGCAGGAAACTGGGACGGCGCAACGCCTCGGCCAATGTTTCGCGCCTGATGAAAGCAAAGCTGCGTGCGCAGCGTCCTGATTGATGCGGGCCCCCTGATCGCGCTGTTCGCGGTCGATGACGCCTACCATGCCCATTACGACCATCTGGTCGCCGAGTCGGGGGCTGATGGCCTGCGCCTGGTCACGACCTGGCCGTGCGTGGTCGAGGCATCCCACATCCTCGACGCGCCGCTGCGATTCGAATTGCTGGAATGGATCGAGCGCGGCGGCGTGCAACTGGTTGCGTTCGATGCGGCCCACCTGGCGGTGATGCTGCCGTGGATGCGCCGTTACACGGAAAAGACCAAGCGCGACATGGATCTGGCCGATGCCTCGCTGCTCTGGCTCGCGCACCAAACCGGATTGCGCGAGATCATGACCGTCGATGTGAAGGACTTTGGCCGCTACCGTCTGCCCGGCGGTGAGGCGCTGCAACTTCTTTAGACCCGGCCCCTGATCAAAAGAAAGGAAAGATGATGGCTCGACTTTCACCGCTTCCGATCGGGCACACCCCCGAGCTGACGGACCACTTCAACTTCTTCGTCGGCACGCTCGGGTTTGTTCCCAACAGCGTCCTCACCATGCAGCGGCGGCCGAAGCTCGTAAAAGCGCTCGCGGCCCTGAATGGCGCGGCCATGGATCCGGAGGGAGAGGTCGACCTGGGCTTTCGGCGCCTGGTCGGCCATTTCGCGAGCAAGGCGGCCGGCTGCCAGTACTGCATGGCGCACACGGTGCTCGGCGCGAAGAACTTCGGCATTGACGAAGCCAGGCTCGCGGCGCTATGGGACTACGCCGACAGCCCGCTCTTCACCGAGGCCGAGCGCGTCGCATTGGAGTTCGCCGGCGCCGCGGCGCAGGTTCCGAACGCGGTGACGGATGAACTTTTCGCGCGCCTGCGCACGCACTGGACGGAAAACCAGATCGTCGACCTGCTAGGCGTGATCGCGCTATTTGGATTTCTGAACCGGTGGAATGACACCATGGCGACACCGATCGAGCCGCCCGCGGAATTGCTTGGCGATCGTTTTCTGGCCCAAGGGGGCTGGAGTGCGGGCAAGCACCGGAAGTAGGGGCAACCGGAAGCGCGTACGGTCGGCTGCCCGCAGAGGACGTCGTGACCGGCGCTCAAGTGTCTCGTGCGCATCGGGCATGTTACTTCCCGTCGCCGGCCTTGCGTCCCGTAGTCATGGCGAGAATCAGGTTTTCCCGGTGCCGCCAGCTTGCGTACAGCACGCCGGCGACATGCAATGCGACGAGGACGATCAATCCGTCGGACAATATCGCGTGGATTCCATGCAGGGTCGGATGATCGCGGTACGCGGGTGAATCGAGCATCCAGCCGCTCGCACCGAGCGCGAGCATCACGGCCAGCAGCACGACGATCATCATTCCGCCCGCCGGGTTGTGGCCTATGTAGCGGGTTTCGCGGCCGCGCGCCATCGCCAGCATGTAGCTGGCGAACCGGCCGGGCCCCGGCACGAAATTGGCGAAGCGCGCGTACCCGTTGCCGGTAAAGCCCCAGGCAATGCGCCCAAGCGCCAACCCGAGGAGGGTGTACCCGGCGGCGCGGTGAATATCCAGCAGGCCGCCGTGACTGAACCAGGCCAGGGGCGTGGCGATGACGATCGCCCAGTGCATAGTGCGCACGAACCTGTCCCACACCGGGATCGAAGCGCTGCCGGCCGGACGGCTGTGCAGACCTTGTTTCACGCCGCGTCCGCCACCGCCTAGTACAGGTCTTTCGGGTCCATCCCCTGGTACAGCGAAGCCACCTCGGCCGCGTAGCCGTTGAAGGGCAGCGTCGGCCGCCGCGTCAACTCGCCTGCGCGGCGCTCCATCGCCCGGCTGCGCCAAATGCTCGGCGAGACGTCGGGATTCACGTTCCTCCAGAAGCTCGAGGTCTGCGGATAGTGCTTCACCCAGACCACCAGCGGCTGTTGCTGGGTGAGGCGGATCTTCACTACCGCCTTGGGACTCTTGGTGCCGTATTTCCACGGCACGCGGACCGCGAGCGGTGCGCCCAGGCCCTTGGGCAGCGCCTGGCCATAGGCGCCGAGCGCGATGATGGTGAGCGGATGCATCGCTTCGTCCATGCGCAGCCCCTCGACATAAGGCCACGAGATGTAGGTCACGTCGCGCTGCCCCTTGAGATGCGCGGGGTCGTGGATCGAAGTGAACTCGATAAATTTGGCGTTGCCGGTCGGTTGCACGCGCTTCAACAGCTCGGCGAGCGGATAGCCGATGTAGGGCACCACATGCGACCAGCCTTCGGTGCAGAGCATGCGGTAGATGCGCTCCTCCATCGGGGCGAGGGTGAGCAGATCGTCCACATCGAAGACGCCGGGCTTTAGGCATTCGCCTTCCACCGATACTTTCCAGGGATGCGGATTGAACTGCTCGGCGTTTTTCGCGATGTCTTCCTCCAGCTCGCGAAAGCGCGTCTTGGTGGTGGCCTCCGCGAAGGGCGTTTGCGCTTCATCGGTGGAGAACGCGCTCTTCGACGGGCTTTTGAACAGGCTGCCGGACGCGGGTGCGGCAAGCGCCGCGGAAGGCAGGTGCAGGGCCGCGGCCGCGGCGCCCGCCGCGCCGAGAAAGCGCCGGCGGTTGAAGTATTCGGAGGCCGGGGTGATTTCGGACGGAGCGATACTGGCAGCGGGACGAAGAATCATGGGGGACTCCGGGGTACGGTATTGTATTTGTATCGGTACACAAACTGACAGGAGATCGAAGCCCGGCACGGACATTCAAAAGTAAAAGTTCATGATTTACATTTCGACCCGGGATAAATCCAGCGCCAACCCGGTACACCGCAGGCGCATGCGACGGTCAACCGGCACCCCGCTCAGCCAATAATGGAAGTACCGCGCGCGGCACCAGGCTCAAAGTCGCGAGTCCCTTCATGGCCGGATCGGCGCTTTGCGTCGCGTGATCGCGCATCGCGACAATCGCCTCGCCCGCGGCGGTCTCCAGCCAGAACCAGCGCAGGACATCTACGGGTGAGCGCCGGCCGGGTTGGACGCCCTTGGCTTCGTAGTAGAACGTCTTCAACTCGTCGGCGGCCAGTTTCAACGTGCCGGCCGTGGTCAGATCTTTGTTGAACGAAGGCTTCGGGTCGCCGGCCAGCCACGCGACGAGGAACTCGCCAAGTTCGCGTGGAGACAATCCCGTCATGCCCAGCGTGGTGCGGCCGTTGTGCCTGCGCGCGACCTCGTGCCAGGCCTGCAGCTGCGCGATTTCGTCGGCAAGCCGTTCGCCGAGCGTGCCGTCCGATCGCATGCGCGGAAAGCTCACCGGGCAGTTTTCCGCTTCGGGCACGTCGCCCAGGTCTTCATAAGGCGCATCGTCGGGAAAATCCTCGAGTACCGGCCCGTCCATGCGCTCGAGCAGGCGAAGGGCGGAAAGTGCGACCTTGCGCTGGAAGGCCGCGTCGTTCGGCACGCCAAAGGGTCGACCCAGCATAAAGGGTACCCACAAGGCACGAGGCGCTTTGAGCGCGACGGTATGCTCGCGGATCAGGCTGATCGAAACCGTCGGGATGCCTTCGGCTTCGAGGTAGTGTCCGAGTGCGCTCACGGCGCACGTGCAGACCGGTCAGACAGGCGAGAGCAGCACCCCGTCGACGCGGTCCTGCCGCAACATCGCGGCCAGTTCACGCGCTTTCGGTTCGTAGCGCGTGACCTGCGGGATTGCACCCATGAACGAGTAGTGGAAGGCTGCGATGGAGCCCACCACCTTGTCCCGCACCAGCTCCTTGAGCCGGTCCAGGGCAAACACCACGTTCCAGTCGGACTGGAAACCGGTGCGGTCGAAGTTCACCGAGGCGTGGCTCATCACCAGGTCGGCCGCTTTGACGTCGCCCGGGATCACGCGGTAGTCGATCCCGCCGCCACCCGTATCAAACGGCTGGTCGCTGCGCAAATGCAGGCCGGCAGTGGTGAGCAGGGCGATGCGCCGGCCCGCGAGCTCCGGCCCGCAGGCCAAGGGCGTATCCGGAAAAGCCGGAAGCGTCGCAATCCGGTCGATGTGCCCTTTGCGTTCGGGTTCAGGAAGGTCTGCCAGTCGCACCATTGCCGTTCTCCAGGTGAGCAAATCGTCTTGCGCTTAGTCGCGCCCGTAGCGCAACCCTTACACCGTGGCCTAATTGGGGACCAGGGCCAGCGGTCCGTGCGGCCGCGGCGGGTTCCTCGCGAAGTAACGCTTGATGCCGTTGAGGATCGCGCGCGCGAGCTTGTCCTGGTAGGCGTCGTCGTTCAGGCGCATTTCCTCTTCCGGGTTGCTGATGAATGCAGTCTCGACGAGGATCGACGGGACATCGGGGGACTTCAGCACGGCGAAGCTCGCCTGCTCCACCTGCGCCTTGTGCAAGGTGTTGATCGCACCGAGCTCGGACAGGACCTGGCGCCCGAGCTTTAGGCTGTCGCTGATGGTCGCGGTCTGCGACAGGTCGAGCAGGGTCTGCGCGAGGTAGCGGTCCTTCACGTCGAGGTTCACCCCGCCGATGAGATCGGCATCGTTTTCCTTCTTGGCCAGCCAGCGCGCCGCCTCGGAGGTCGCGCGCCTCTCAGACAGCGCGAACACCGACGAGCCGCGCGCGTCGGGGCGCACAAACGCATCGGCGTGGATGGAAACGAACAGGTCGGCTTTCACCTTGCGCGCCTTGTCGACGCGCGCGGCAAGAGGCAGGTAGTAGTCGGCGTCACGGGTCAGCAGGGCCCGCAGTCCGGGTTCCTGCTCGATCATCGCCTTGAGGCGCTTCGCGATCAGCAGCGTCACGTCCTTCTCGTTGCTGCCGGCGCGGCCGCGGGCGCCCGGGTCCTCGCCGCCGTGCCCCGGATCGATCACGATCGTGGCGAGACGGAGAACTTTGTCTTTCGCCGGCGGCGCTGCCTGCGGCAGCGAAGGCGCCGCGGGCTGGGCAGGCGCTTGCGGCCTCGAAGCCTCGTCCATCAACAGGGCGAGCAGGGGATCGGGTGGAACCAGGGGATAGATGTCGAGAACGAGCCGGTGGCCGTAGTCGGCAATGGGCCTGAGGGTGAATACCTGCGCCTTCACGGTCACCTTGAGGTCGAGCACGACGCGCGTTACGCCGGGGCGGTTGAGCGCCACGCGCAGCTTCTCGATGTACGGGTCCTCCGGCGTGACCTTGTTGTTGAGGTCGGCGAGCGCCGCGCTCATCTCGACGCCTTCGAGGTCGAGCACCAGCCGCTCCGGGTTGTTCACGGTGAACATGGTGTAGCGGATTTCGCGCTTCGACTCGAGTGTGACGCGCGTGTAGTCCTTCGCCGGCCAGATCCGCGTGCTGACGACCTGGTCGGCGGCGTGGACCGGGAAGGCGGTCAGGAGGACAACAAGGAGGCCAAGGCCGATTGACGCCATTCGCGCCCAGCTGGAGAGTGGGGAAGAAATCCGGCGCGCCGGCCGGGTTCCGCAATTTCGAGGGCGATGTGGAGGTCGGGCGGGGGAAGCAATCCCTCGGCCATTTCCGGCCACTCGACGATGCACAAAGACTCCGGGTTGAAGTGCTCCCGGAAACCCGAGCTCACCCATTCCTCGCGGTCCTTGAACCGATATAAATCAAAGTGATACAAGTTTAACCGAGAAAGGCTGTAAAGCTCAACCAAGGCGTAGGTCGGGCTTTTCACGCGGCCCGCCCATCCCAGTGCGCGCAGCAAGCCCCTGACCAGCGTGGTCTTGCCGGAGCCGAGGTCGCCGGAGAGGTAAAGCACGCGGCCGGGAAGCGCGCTTTTGGCAAGCGCGGCGCCCAAGGCCAGCGTTGCGTCTTCGGAGGCCAGAGGTAGCCGGGTGGGTTTTGCGGTCATGTTGCTAAGATTGGGCGATGCCGAGGTCTGCAAACGATTCCGCTTATGACGTTGCAAGCCTTGCGCTTTCCATCAAGGCCTGGGGCAGGGAACTCGGTTTCCAAGGCGTGGGGATTGCGGGCACCGACCTCGCGAGCGCCGAAACCCATCTGGCCGCATGGCTGGAGCGCGGATGGCACGGCGACATGGATTATATGGCACGCCATGGCGCGCGCCGCTCGCGGCCGGCGGAACTTTTGCCCGGCACATTGCGCGTGATCGCCTGCCGCATGAACTACGCGTCGCAGCTCGGTGAAGGCTGGGATGAGCTTGCCGACGACAAGCAGGCCTACATTGCGCGATATGCGCGAGGACGCGACTACCACAAGGTGCTGCGCGGCCGCCTGCAGAAGCTGGCGGACCGCATCTGGGCCGAAGTGGGCGATTTCGGCTATCGAGTCTTCACCGACTCCGCGCCGGTCATGGAAGTCGAGCTTGCGGCCAACGCAGGAATCGGGTGGCGCGGCAAGCACACGCTGCTGCTGTCGCGTGAGGTGGGCTCGTATTTTTTCCTTGGCGAGATCTACACCGACATCGCGCTGCCTGTGGATGCGCCGGCGGACAATCACTGCGGCACCTGCGCCAAATGCATCGATATTTGCCCGACGCAAGCGATTCGCGGCCCGTACAGCCTGGATGCGCGCCGTTGCATTTCCTACCTCACCATCGAGCTCAAGGGCGCGATCCCTGTTGAGCTGCGCCCGCTGATCGGCAACCGGGTGTACGGCTGCGACGATTGCCAGCTCGTGTGCCCGTGGAACAGTTTTGCGCAGGTGACGGACGAGCCGGACTTCGCGGTGAGGAACGGGCTCGATTCGGCCAGCCTGGTCGAATTGTTCGGCTGGAGCGAAGCCGAGTTCGGCGCGCGCATGGCGGGCTCGGCGATTCGCAGGATCGGCTACGAAAGGTGGCTGAGGAATTTGGCGGTGGGATTGGGGAACGCGGCGAAGAGCGATGAAATCGTCGCGGCCCTGCGCTCCCGAGCCGACTATCCTTCAGCGCTGGTGCGCGAACACGTTTCATGGGCCCTGGGGCAACACGCATGACCGACACGAGCGTCAGCTGGCAGCGGGACCGGCTCCTGCCGGGATTTGAAACCGCAGCCTTGCCGTTCCCTCCGGACTACGACGGGCCCGTGGTCGCCACGCTGGTGCGCAAAGCGGGCGTGCCGAAAAAGAATCGCGCGGTGCTCTTCATCCACGGGTTCATCGACTACTTCTTCCAGGCCCACATGGCCGAGCGGTTCGAAGCCGAAGGCTGGTCGTTTTACGCGCTCGACCTGAGAAAGCACGGCCGCTCGCTGCTGCCCGGCCAGCACCCGTGCTTCTGCAAGCGCCTGGTGGAGTATTTTCCCGACATCACCCGCGCCATCGACATCATCTCCGGCGAAGTCGAGGGGCCGCTGCTGCTCGCGGGCCATTCGACCGGCGCCCTCATCGCGTCACTCTATGCCAACGAAGGCGAGGCGAAGCACCGCGTCTCGGCCCTCTGGCTGAACAGCCCGTTCTTCGACTTCAACGTTGCGCCGGCCGAGCGGTACAAGCTCGGCCTGGCCGCGGCCACGGGAATACTTTTTCCTTTCATGCGCGATTCGAAAGGATTGCCGCGCGACTACGCCAAGAGTCTTCACAAGGATTACGGCGGGGAATGGGATTTCGACCTGCGCCTCAAACCGCTGGACGGGTTTCCGCTCTACTTCGGCTGGATCGGCGCGATCCTGCCGTCCCACGCGAAGGTGCATGCCGGCCTGTCGATCGCCTGCCCCGTGCTGGCGATGCATTCCGACGAGGGGGACATTGTCCTCGGATGGCGCTCGATTGCGAAGTGGAGCCCCGGGCTGGGGAGGGACGTCACGGTGGTGCAGGTTCCGGGCGCCCTCCATGACCTCGTGCTGTCGAAGCCGGACATCAGGGAGCGTGTCTTCAGCGAACTTTTCGGGTGGCTGGCACGAAATAAAGCGTAGCGGCAGAAGCTGCCGCCCACGCCACATAAACGCCGGTGAACACCCACGCGGGAGCGTCGTAATACATAGCCCGGCGCACCAAGCGGCCCACAAATGATCCGGATGGGCCGCCGCCGCGCAACAAATCTTCCCAGAGGGTCAACGGGCACGCGTATCCAAGCAGTGCTTCGAGCGCGACATATGCGATACCTGCGAGGTGGAGATAACGAAACCATGGATTGCGCACCCAACGCCATCCGCGCCACGCACCGGCCCAGACCAGGACCAGCCCGCCGGCGACAAACAATACGATGGCAAAGTGCAGGACGAGCAGCAGGTCGGCAAGCAGCAGTCCCATGGCCGGCAGCCGGCGCTAGCTCATTCGCTTCCCGTCGCCACCGGCCGCTTCGGGTCCGCGCACCATTCGCTCCACGACCCCGGGTAGAGGCGCGAGCCGGCGAGCCCGGCGAGTTCCATCGCGAGGATGTTGTGGCACGCCGACACGCCCGAGCCGCACTGGTGGACGATCTGCTTGGGCGCGCGGTTGCCGAGCAGCTGCGCGAACTCCTTCGCCAGCGTCTCGGGCGGCTTGAATGTGCCGTCCCTGGCGAGGTTTTCGGCGTAGGGCCGGTTGAGTGCGCCCGGGATGTGGCCGCCGACCGGGTCGATGGTTTCAACGACGCCGGCAAAACGGCCGGCCGCGCGCGCGTCGACGACGGTCACCTCCGGTTTGCCCAGGTTGGCTTTGACGAAGTCCGCGTCCACATGCATCGTGCGCGGCGCGCCGCGATAGGTCGCGGGGGCGAAGTGGGGCACCTCGGCCGTGACCGGACGGCCTTCCTTTTCCCACTTCGTGAATCCGCCGTCGAGGACGGCGACGCTGTAGTGGCCCATCCAGCGCAGCATCCACCAGAGGCGCCCGGCATAGACACCGCCGGAGGCGTCGTACACAACGATCTGCTGGCCGGGCTTTACGCCCCATTCGCCGAGCGTCGCCTGGAAATCGCCCGCATCGGGCAGGGGATGGCGGCCGTTGGCGCCGGTCTTCTCGCCTGAGAGCGTGGCGTCGAGGTCGACGAACATCGCGCCGGCGATATGTCCCTCGGCGTACTGTTCGCGCCCCACCCCGGGATTCATCAGGTCGTGGCGGACGTCGAAGATGCGCCAGTCCGAATCGTCGAGATTCTTCGCGAGCGTTGCTGTGTCGATCAGTGTGCGGTAGGCCATGCCGCTATTTTACAGGGCTCAAGCGGTGAATCGCGCGGTGATGCGCGGCGTAAAGAGGCCCTGTTGCTATGCGGGTTGTTTCAGCTCGCGCCGCAGGTACTCGTGGAAATGCACGACCGCGTCCTCCATCGGCGACTGGTAAGGACCGGCCTCGTTCACGCCCTGCGCGTGGAGCGCGCGGCGGCCGCGATCCATGCGAGTGCATATCTCGCCGTCCTCCACAGCCGTCTCGATGTACGCGGCCTGCTCGGCTTCGACGAATTCGCGCTCGAACAGCGCGATGTCCTCGGGATAGTAGAACTCGACGATATTGGTGGTCAGCGTGGGCGAGCGCGGGATCAGTTGCGAGACCACCAGCACGTTCGGGTACCACTCCATCATGAGACCGGGGAAGTAGGTGAGCCACAGCGCGCCGTATTTCGGCTCCCGGCCGTCGAGGTACTTGAGGCAGGCGTCGTGCCAACGCTTGTAAACGGGCGTGCCCGGCCGGCCGAGGCCCGCCTTGGCGGCCACCACCTGTAGCGAATAGCGGTCATCGGACTGGAGCGAAAAGTTGTTGCAGTCGGTGAAGTTGCCCAGGCCGGGATGGAACGGATCGACGTGGTAGACCTCGAGATAGACCTCGATGAAAGTCTTCCAGTTGATCGGGTAGTCCTCGATCTTAACGCGATCGAGCACATAACCCGAAAAATCGAAGTCGGATGCGAGCGACAGGCTCGCAAGGTCGCGGTGCGGGTTGCGCGGGCCGGCGAAGAGCATCCCTTTCCAGTTGGCGAGCGGCGTCGAATTCAGGCGCACGCACGGATTCTCGGGGAAATGCGGCGCGCCGAGCAGCTCGCCTTTCATGTCGTAGGTCCAGCGGTGCAGCGGGCAGACGATGTTCTCCGCGTTGCCGCGCCCTTCGAGCATGATCGCCTGGCGGTGGCGGCACACGTTCGAGAGCAGCTCCGGGCCGCGCGTTGGATCGTCCGTGTTGCGGACCAGGACCTTTGCATGATCCATCCAGGCCAGGCTCTGGTAGTCGCCCGGGTTGGGAACCATGAGCTCGTGGCCGACGTAATTCGGGCCCGCGTCGAACAGCAGCTTCTTCTCGAGTGCGAATATTTCCTGGTCGAGGTACCAGGAGACCGGCAGCTGCGCGCTGGATGGCCTGAGGCGGCCGAGGCTCGCGATATCGGACATGATGTGCTCCCCCCTTGTTGCAAATGCCGGTACAGGTACGGAACGGGATTTTAGCCCAACGGCGGAACATCGCACGGCCCCGCCGGCCGCCACTGTGCGCTCTGCATTGACCGTGCTGGGTCGCTCGGCTAAGGTTCGCACCTATGAGTCGTTCCTCGCGTCAGAGTTCCCCTGACGGTCCAAACGCCGCTTCAAACGCCCTCACTTTCGAAGACGCGCTCGCCGAGCTCGAAAAGCTCGTCGGCCGCATGGAAGGCGGCGACCTGTCGCTCGAGCAATCCCTGGCCGACCACAAGCGGGGACTCGAGCTCGCGCGCTTTTGCCAGCAAAGGCTCGAATCGGCCCAGCAGCAGGTCCGCGTCCTGGAGGGCGAAATCCTCAAGAACCTGCCCGCCCCGCCGGCCGCTGACGCCAGTGACGACTGATACGGCGGATTTCCAGGCATGGATGGGCGGGGTCCAGGCGCGCATGGAGTCGACCCTGGCGCGCGTCCTCCCGCCAGCCGCCTCCGTGCCCGCGCGCCTGCATGAGGCCATGCGCTACGCGGTGCTGGAGGGGGGCAAGCGCGTCCGGCCGCTCTTGTGCTTTGCCGCCGGCGAACTGGCGGCGGCTCTCCCCGAGCGCCTCGAGATTGCGGGCGCGGCGGTCGAGTTGATCCACGCTTATTCGCTCGCGCACGACGACATGCCTTGCATGGATGACGACGTCCTGCGGCGCGGCAAGCCTACCGTGCATGTCGAATTCGACCAGGCGACCGCGCTGCTGACCGGCGATGCGCTGCAGTCGCTTGCGTTCCAGCTGCTGTCCGAATCGAATCTTGCCGAATCGCCCGCCGCGCAGCTCGCAATGGTCAAGGCCCTCGCCCTGGCGTCCGGCTCGCGCGGCATGGCCGGCGGGCAGGCCATCGACCTGGAATCGACCGGCAAGCCGCTTACGTTGCCCGAGCTCGAATTCATGCACATCCACAAGACCGGCGCGCTGATCCGCGCGGCAGTGGTGCTGGGGGCGAACTGCGGTACGCCGCTCGACGAGCGGGGCGCGGAAAGCCTCGACCATTTTGCAAAGTGCATCGGCCTGGCTTTCCAGGTCGTCGACGACGTGCTTGATTGCGACGCAAACACCGCCACATTGGGCAAGACGGCAGGCAAGGACGCGATGCAGGGCAAGGCGACGTATGTCTCGGCGCTCGGCCTGGCGCGTGCGCGGGAGTTTGCCGAAGACCTGCGCCGGCAGGCGCATACTGCGCTCGGGGGATTCGGACACCAGGCGGCCAGGCTGCGCGAGCTGGCCGATTTCATCGTACTGAGAAAGTTCTGATATGAGCGCGACCATTGGCATACCCGCCAAGCTGCCCGAGGCACTCGGCGACGCGGGACCGGCATCGGCCAGAGACTACAATCCCGCAATGTACGATCTTCTCAAGACGATCAACGACCCGGCCGAGCTGCGCAAGCTCGATCGCAAGCAGCTGGGCCAGCTCGCCGACGAATTGCGCGCTTACGTGCTCGATTCGGTGTCGAAGACCGGCGGCCACCTGTCTTCGAACCTTGGGACGGTCGAGCTCACCATAGCGCTGCACTACGTTTTCAATACGCCGGAAGACCGTATTGTCTGGGACGTAGG
>JBBQNG010000127.1:0-12318 GCA_038329645.1 Burkholderiales bacterium | reverse complement strand
CTCCACCACCTGGGAAGTCGTGTGGAACGTAGTCCTTCCGTACACCAAGGTGGGCGTGACCGGCGGCATCATGCTCGGCCTGGGTCGCGCGCTGGGCGAAACGATGGCGGTCACGTTCGTGATAGGCAACACCAATTTCCTCAACAACGCGTCCCTCTTCAGTCCCGGCAACAGCATCACGTCTGCCCTCGCGAACGAATTCGGCGAGGCGGACGCCGGCCTGCACTCGGCCGCCCTGATGGAACTGGGCCTGATCCTTTTCGCCATTACGTTCGTAGTGCTCGCGGCATCGAAAATCCTCCTGCTCAAGCTGAAGGTCAGCGAAGGCAGCAGGACCTGAGGCGATCATGACGCTCGTGCAGAAACGCAAGCTCGTCAACAAGGTTGCCCTCGCGCTTTCGCTTGCGGCGATGGCTTTTGGTCTGTTCTGGCTGGCGTGGATCCTGGTCACCGTGCTGCAGCTCGGCCTGTCCGGGTTGTCGCTCGACCTGTTCACGAAAATGACGCCGCCGCCGGGCTCCCCGGGCGGTCTGGCCAACGCGATCGTGGGCAGCGTGATCATGTGCGGCCTCGCCACGCTGATCGGAACGCCGATAGGCATCCTGGCTGGGGTCTACCTGGCCGAGTACAGCCTGGGCTCCTGGCTGGGGCACGCAACGCGTTTCATCAACGACATCCTGCTGTCGGCGCCCTCCATCGTGATTGGGCTGTTCGTCTACGCGATCTATGTAGCCAGGGTCGGTAATTTTTCTGGAGCGGCGGGCGTCATTGCTCTCGCGCTCATAGTCATACCGGTGGTCGTGCGAACGACCGAGAACATGCTGATCCTGGTGCCGAACAGTCTGCGCGAGGCGGCGTTCGCGCTTGGCGCCCAGCAATGGAAAGTGATTACGCTCGTCACGCTGCGCGCATCGCGCGCCGGCATCCTCACGGGCATCCTGCTAGCCGTGGCGCGCATCGCCGGCGAGACCGCGCCGCTGCTGTTCACGGCCCTGTCCAACCAGTTCTGGACCGTCAACCTCAACGAGCCGATGGCCAACCTGCCGGTGACAATATTCAAGTTTGCGATGAGCCCCTTCGAGGACTGGCAGCGGATCGCCTGGGCGGGCGTATTCCTCATAACGGCAGGGGTGCTCGCCCTGAACATCGTCGCGCGCCTGTTCCTGCGCGACGAGCCGCAGCGATGAGCGCCGCGCGGGATACCAATGGACAATAATGCGATGATGAACGGATCGATCAACGAGGCGGCGGTCCAGGCGGGCGCTGCGGGTAGCATCGAGCTGTCGGCCAAGAACTTCAACTTCTATTACGGCAAGTTCCACGCGCTAAAGAACGTCAACCTAGACATCCTGCGCAACAAGGTCACTGCCTTCATCGGCCCTTCCGGGTGCGGAAAGTCGACCCTGCTGCGCACGTTCAACCGCATGTACGACCTGTACCCCGACCAGCGGGCGGAAGGCGAGCTGGTGCTCAACGGCAAGAACCTGCTCGATCGCGACGTGGACCTCAACGACCTGCGCGCCCGGGTGGGCATGGTGTTCCAGAAGCCCACGCCGTTCCCGATGTCGATCTACGACAACATCGCCTTCGGGGTCAGGCTGCACGAGCAATTGTCGACGCGCGACATGAACGACCGCGTTGAGTGGGCCCTGCGCAAGGCCGCGCTGTGGGAGGAGGCCAAGGACAAGCTCGGCCAGAGCGGCATGAGCCTGTCGGGCGGCCAGCAGCAGCGCCTGTGCATCGCGCGCGGCATCGCGGTGAAGCCGCAGATCCTGCTCCTGGACGAGCCGACCTCGGCGCTCGACCCGATCTCGACGGCCAAGATCGAGGAACTAGTGCACGAGCTCAAGCAAGACTTCACGATCGTGATCGTCACCCACAACATGCAGCAGGCCGCGCGAGTCTCCGACTACACGGCGTACATGTACCTGGGCGAGATGATCGAGTACGACGTCACCGACAATATCTTCATCAAGCCGAAAAAGAAGGCGACCGAGGACTACATCACCGGGCGCTTCGGCTAGCCGCTCAGGCGGCGGTGCCGCACGCAAATTATTGATCCATCGGACAGTTTTGGTTTGACCGGCGCTGCCGCTGCAAGGTAAAATCGCGCGTTTTGCCCTTCGGGAATTGAATGCGCGGGAATTCACGCGGTCGGCTGGTGGCCGGGAACTGGAAAATGCACGGCAGCCGGGCGTCGAACCCGGCCCTGCTCGATGCGCTCCTGGCCGGCATTCGCGGTCTGAACGGTGTTGAATCCGCGGTCTGCGTCCCCTTTCCCTATCTCGGCGAAACCGCGGCCAGGTTGTCCGCGTCGAAAATCGCCTTGGGAGCCCAGAACGTAAGCGAACACGCTTCGGGCGCCTATACCGGTGAGGTTTCGGCGCCGATGCTGGCCGAATTCGGGTGCAGATACGTGCTTGCAGGACATTCCGAGCGCCGCGCGCTTTTCGGCGAGACGGACGCGCAGGTGGCGGCAAAATTCGCCGCCGCGCAAAAGGCCGGGCTGACGCCGATCCTTTGCGTGGGCGAAACGTTGGCCGAGCGAGAGGCATCGAAAACCGAAGAGGTTGTCGCGAGGCAGCTCGGTGTGGTGATCGAAGCGGCGGGGGCGGGCGCGTTCGGGTCGGCAGTGCTCGCCTACGAGCCGGTATGGGCGATCGGGACGGGGCGCACGGCGACGCCGCAGCAGGCGCAGGCGGTACATGCTTTCCTGCGCGCGCGGATTGCGGAGCGCGATGCCGGCGTGGCGGGAAAGCTGCGCATCCTTTACGGAGGCAGCGTAAAGCCGGCCAACGCGGCGGAAATATTTGCCATGGATGACGTGGACGGGGGGCTGATTGGCGGCGCCTCGCTGGCGGCGGACGATTTTCTTGCAATCTGCAGGGCTGCGGCAGGCGCCCAGCCTGTGCGCGGTACTCAATAGGTGACGAATGGAAACCTGGCTGACGGTGATTCTGGTTTTGCACGTGATAGTGGCCCTGGCCGTGATCGGCCTGGTGCTGCTCCAGCATGGCAAGGGCGCCGACATGGGCTCGGGATTCGGCGGCGGCTCGTCGGGCAGCCTGTTCGGGGCCTCCGGCTCGGCGAATTTCCTCTCGCGGGCGACCGCGGTGCTGGCGACTGTGTTTTTCCTGACAAGTCTCGGCCTGGCCTATTTGGCCACTCACAAGCCGCGGGCTGGTGGCGGCGTGATGGACGCGGTCAAGACGGCGCCGCCGGCGCCAGGCACGGCGAAAAAGGCAGAGGATGCCGGCAAGGACGCCGCGGGCAGCAACGCGGGCAACAAGGCGAAGGACGTGCCGAACTGAAGTGACGTGCAGCGCCCGGATTCTGTGGCCAGGAGTTTTTGAGGGATAATTGCCGCACCGCCCACGTGGTGAAATTGGTAGACACGCCAGCTTGAGGGGCTGGTGGCCTAAACAGCCGTAGCAGTTCGAGTCTGCTCGTGGGCACCAGAACGAAGCGGAACCGGGAATGATCCCGGCTCCGTGGCAGCAACCCAACCGAAATCGGGAACTCGTAAAAGATCCGGCCCAGAGCTACCGGGCCGAAACGAATGCTTGCAGAGTACTTTCCGGTCCTGTTGTTCATCTGCGTCGCCGTCGTCGTTGGCGTCGTCCCCATGGTGCTGGGCAAACTGCTCGGACCCAACCGGCCGGACGCCGAAAAACTGTCGCCATACGAATGCGGCTTCGAGGCGTTCGAGGACGCGCGCATGAAATTCGACGTGCGCTACTACCTGGTCGCCATCCTCTTCATCCTGTTCGATCTGGAGATCGCCTTCCTGTTTCCCTGGGCGGTGGTGCTCAACGAGATTGGCCTGTTCGGCTTCCTCTCCATGATGGTTTTCCTCGCGATCCTGGTCGTGGGCTTCGTCTACGAGTGGATGAAAGGAGCGCTGGAATGGGAATAGAGGGCGTGATGCGCGAAGGCTTCGCCACGACTACGCTCGATACGGTCATCAACTGGACCCGTACCGGGTCGCTGTGGCCGATGACCTTTGGCCTCGCCTGCTGCGCCGTGGAAATGATGCATGCGGGCGCGGCACGCTACGACCTCGACCGGTTCGGCATCGTATTCCGGCCCAGCCCGCGCCAGTCCGACCTCATGATCGTGGCCGGGACGCTGTGCAACAAGATGGCCCCGGCGCTGCGGAAGGTTTACGACCAGATGGCCGAGCCCCGCTGGGTGCTCTCTATGGGCTCCTGCGCCAACGGGGGCGGCTACTACCACTACTCGTACTCGGTGGTGCGCGGATGCGACCGGATCGTCCCGGTCGACGTGTACGTGCCCGGCTGCCCGCCCACCGCCGAAGCGCTGCTGTACGGGCTGATACAGCTGCAGAACAAGATCAAGCGCACCAACACGATCGCCCGCTGACCATTGCCACAGCCGCGACGACCAGAACAACAAAAATGACCCCCAAGCTCCGACGCCTCCACGACTCACTCCAGGTCGCCCTGGGCGACCGCGCCGCGAGACTCATCGAAGCGCTCGGCGAGCTGACGCTCGAGGTAAAAGCTTCCGACTACCTGGCGGTGTGTGAAATCCTGCGCGACGGCGCGCAGTTCAAGTTCGACGAGCTGATTGACCTTTGCGGCATGGACTACTCCACCTACGGCGACCGCCCGGCCGAGGAAACCGTCCGCGAAAACCGATATGCCGTGGTGCTGCACCTGCTGTCGATGCCCCACAACTGGCGCTTGAGGCTCAGGGTATTCTGTCCCGACGGCGAATTCCCGCTGCTGGAGTCCGCGATCCAGGTCTGGCCGTCCGCCAACTGGTACGAGCGGGAGGCTTTCGACCTGTATGGCATCGTTTTCGACGGCCATCCCGACCTGCGACGCATCCTCACCGACTACGGCTTCATCGGCCACCCGTTCCGCAAGGATTTCCCGCTGTCGGGCTACGTCGAGATGCGCTACGACCCCGAGCAGAAGCGCGTGATCTACCAGCCGGTGACGATCGAGCCGCGCGAAATCGTGCCGCGCATCGTGCGCGAAGAGCATTACGCTGAAGGGCAGTAGGGGCTTGGCCGAGATCCGCAACTACACGCTCAACTTCGGCCCCCAGCACCCGGCGGCCCACGGTGTGCTGCGCCTGGTGCTCGAGCTCGACGGCGAGGTGATCCAGCGCGCCGACCCGCATATCGGCCTGCTGCACCGCGCGACCGAGAAGCTCGCCGAGCACAAGACCTTCATCCAGTCGGTCCCGTACATGGATCGCCTCGACTACGTCTCGATGATGTGCAACGAGCACGCGTACGTCATGGCGATAGAAAAGCTCGCCGGCATCGAGGTTCCCATACGCGCGCAGTACATCCGCGTCATGTTCGACGAGATCACGCGCATCCTGAACCACCTGCTGTGGCTGGGCGCGCACGGGATCGACATCGGCGCGATGACGGTGTTTTTGTACTGTTTCCGCGAGCGCGAAGACCTGATGGACTGCTATGAGGCGGTTTCGGGCGCGCGCATGCATGCCGCGTACTACCGCCCGGGCGGCGTGTACCGCGACCTGCCGGACTCGATGCCGCAATACACGGCGATGAAAGTCCACAACGAGCGCGAGATCCGCTCGATGAACGAAGCGCGCCACGGGTCGCTGCTCGATTTCATCGAGGACTTCGTGCGGCGCTTTCCCAAGTGCGTCGACGACTATGAAACGCTGCTCACCGACAACCGCATCTGGAAGCAGCGCACGGTCGGCGTGGGCGTGGTCTCCCCGGAGCGCGCCAGGGCGCTCAGCTTCACCGGGCCGATGCTGCGCGGCTCGGGCGTCGAGTGGGACCTGCGCAAGAAGCAGCCGTATGAGGTGTACGACAAGCTCGACTTCGACATTCCCGTGGGCGTGAACGGCGACTGCTACGACCGCTACCTTGTCCGAATCGAGGAATTCCGCCAGTCGAACCGCATCATCAAGCAGTGCGTCGACTGGCTGCGCGCGAATCCGGGGCCCGTCATCGTCGACAACCACAAGGTTGCGCCGCCTCCGCGGGTCGGGATGAAGCAGAACATGGAAGAGCTGATCCACCACTTCAAGCTCTTCACCGAGGGCATGCATGTGCCGGCGGGGGAGGCCTATGCGGCGGTGGAGCATCCCAAGGGCGAGTTCGGCATCTATCTCGTGTCCGACGGCGCGAACAAGCCGTACCGGCTCAAGATCCGCGCACCGGGCTTCCCGCACCTCGCCGCGCTCGACGAGATGGCGCGCGGCCACATGATCGCGGACGCGGTGGCGATCATCGGCACGCAGGACATCGTGTTCGGGGAGATCGATCGATGATGCTGTCCCCGCAATCGCTCGAGAAGATCGACTGCGAGGTCGCCAAGTATCCTGCCGACCAGAAGCAGTCGGCGGTCATGGCCGCGCTCGTGATCGCGCAGGACGAGAAGGGCTGGCTGGCGACCGAGACCATGGACTTCGTAGCGACGTATCTGGGCATGGCTCCGGTCGCGGTGTACGAGGTCGCCACCTTCTACAACATGTACAACCTCGCTCCGACCGGCAAATTCAAGCTCACGATCTGCACCTGCCTGCCGTGCGGCCTGCAGGGTTCCCTGGCGGCGGCCGACCACCTCAAGCGGCGTCTCGGCGTGGATTTCAACGAGACCACGCCGGACGGCAAATTCACGCTCAAGGAAGGCGAGTGCATGGGCGCCTGCGCAATGGCGCCGGTGGTGCTCGTGAACAACAAGCGCATGTGCGACTACATGTCGAACGACAAACTCGACGCGCTTGTCAATTCACTGCGCGACGACGCGGGGAAAGGCTGAGATGCTCGACTACGGACCCGACTCGATCCTCATGGCCGGCATAGACGGCAGCAACTGGCACCTCGAGGATTACGAGAAGCGCGACGGTTATGCGGCGCTCAAAAAGATCATCGCCGAGAAGATCAAGCCCGAGGACGTGATCGCCGAGATCAAGAAATCCGGCCTGCGCGGCCGCGGCGGCGCCGGGTTCCCAACCGGCCTCAAGTGGAGCTTCATGCCGCGCCAGTTTCCCGGCGCCAAGTACCTGGTCTGCAACTCCGACGAAGGCGAGCCGGGCACCTGCAAGGACCGCGACCTCCTGCGCTACAACCCGCACTCGACCATCGAGGGCATGATCATCGGCGCGTATGCCATGGGCGCCACCGCCGGGTACAACTACATCCACGGTGAAATCTGGGAAGTCTACGAGCGCTTCGAAGAGGCGCTGGCCGAGGCGCGCGCCGCGGGGTACCTGGGCAGGAACATCCTCGGCTCGGAATTCAGCTTCGAGCTGTTTGCCACCCCCGGCTACGGCGCATACATCTGCGGCGAGGAAACCGCGCTTCTCGAATCCCTCGAGGGCAAAAAGGGTCAGCCCCGTTTCAAGCCGCCTTTCCCGGCGAGCTTCGGCCTTTACGGCAAGCCCACGACGATCAACAACACCGAGACGTTCGCAGCCGTGCCCTGGATCATGCGCAATGGCGGTGACACGTTCCTCGCGCTGGGCAAACCCAACAATGGCGGAACCAAGCTGTTTTCCGTCACCGGCCATGTGAACCGGCCGGGCAACTACGAGGTCAGGCTCGGCACTCCGTTCGCGAAGCTGCTCGAGATGGCGGGCGGCATGCGCAACGGGCACACGCTCAAGGCGGTGATTCCCGGCGGCTCGTCGATGCCGGTGCTGCCGGCCGACGTAATGATGGCCACCGACATGGACTACGACTCGATCGCCAAGGCCGGCTCGATGCTGGGCTCCGGCGCGGTCATCGTGATGGACGAGACTACCTGCATGGTGAGGGCGCTGGAGCGCCTCTCGTATTTCTATTTCGAGGAGTCCTGCGGCCAGTGCACGCCGTGCCGAGAGGGCACCGGCTGGCTGTATCGCGTGGTCAACCGCATCGAGAACGGCGCCGGCCGGCCGGAGGACCTCGACCTGCTCAACAACGTGTCGGACAACATCGCCGGGCGAACGATCTGCGCGCTCGGCGACGCGGCGGCCTTGCCGGTCAAGAGCTTCATCAAGCATTTCCGCAGCGAATTCGAGTACCACATCGAGCACAAGCGCTGCCTGGTCGGGGGCGCAGAGAGCGAACCCAAATGGGGCCGGTCAGGGGCCCACGGCGCCATTCACGACATCGCCAAGGCGGCCTAGGACATCATGCTCAAGGTTGAAGTCGACGGCAGGGAAGTGGAAGTCCAGCACGGCGCGACCGTGATGGAGGCGGCCAACAAGCTCGGCATCTACGTGCCGCACTTCTGCTACCACAAGAAGCTTTCGATCGCGGCCAACTGCCGCATGTGCCTTGTCGAAGTGGAGAAGGCGCCCAAGCCGCTGCCGGCCTGCGCCACGCCCTGCACCGACGGCATGAAGGTCAAGACGCATTCGGATGCCGCGCAGAAAGCGCAGAACGGGGTGATGGAATTCCTCCTCATCAACCACCCGCTCGACTGCCCGATCTGCGACCAGGGCGGCGAGTGCCAGCTGCAGGACCTTGCGGTCGGCTACGGCAAGAGCAATTCGCGCTACCAGGAAGAAAAGCGCGTCGTCCTGCACAAGGACATCGGTCCGCTGGTGGCGGCCGAGGAGATGAGCCGTTGCATCCAGTGCACGCGCTGCGTGCGCTTTGGCCAGGAAATCGCCGGCGTGATGGAGCTCGGCATGATCGGGCGCGGCGAGCACGCGGAGATCGTCGCTTTCGTCGGCCAGAGCGTCGATTCGGAGCTCTCCGGCAACATGATCGACCTGTGCCCGGTCGGTGCCCTCACATCGAAGCCGTTCCGCTATTCGGCCCGCACCTGGGAGCTGGCGCGGCGCAGGAGCGTTTCGCCGCACGACGGCCTGGGCTCGAACCTCGTCGTGCAGGTGAAGCAGAACAAAGTCATGCGCGTGCTGCCGCTGGAAAACGAGGACATCAACGAGTGCTGGCTCTCCGACAAGGACCGCTTCTCGTACGAAGGTCTCAATTCGCCCGACCGGCTGAAGCAGCCGATGGTGAAAGTCGACGGCCAGTGGAAGGAAACCGACTGGCAGACCGCGCTCGAGCGAGTGGCCGCCGGGATCAAGGCCGCCGGCAAGGACGTCGGCGCGCTCGCTTCGCCCCATTCGACGCTCGAGGAGCTGTTCCTCACGCAGAAGCTGGTGCGCGGTCTGGGCAGCAACAAGGTCGATTTCCGCCTGCGCCAGTCGGACTTCTCCGCCGATGGCAAGCTGGCCGGCGCACCGTGGCTCGGGATGTCGATCAACGAACTCGCCGGCCTCGATCGCGTACTGGTGGTCGGCTCGTTCCTCACCAAGGACCATCCGCTCATCGCCAACCGCCTGCGCCAGGCGGCCAAGCGCGGGCTGAAGGTCAACCTCCTGCACTCGGCGGACGACGATCTCCTGATGAAGGTGGCCAACAAACTGATCGTTTCCCCGGCCGAGTTGCCGGGAGCGCTCGCTAGCGTAATGGACGGTCCCATCGGCGAGAGCCTGAAATCGGGCAAGAATGTCGCGATCCTGCTGGGCAACTTCGCCCAGCAGCACCCGCGGGCGGCGCAGATCCATGCAATCGCCCAGGCGCTTGCGGAGAAGCTCGGCGCCAAAGTCGGGTTCCTCGGCGAAGCGGCCAACAGCGTGGGCGGCTACGTGGCGCAAGCCGCGGGGCAGGTTAACGCAGCCTCGATCGTCGCGTCGCCGCCCCAAGCCTGCATCGTGCTCAACGCCGAAGTCGAGCTCGACTGCCACGATTCGCGCGCCGCGCTGGCGGCGATGCACAAGGCGGACTTCGTCGTCGTCATGTCGGCGTTCTTTCGCCAGAAGGCGGCCGAGTATGCGGATGTGCTGCTGCCGGTTTCCCCTTTCACCGAGACGCCAGGCACTTTCATCAGTACCGAAGGCCGCGTGCAGACTTTCCACGCCACGGTGAAACCGCTTGGCGAGTCGCGGCCGGCCTGGAAAGTGCTGCGCGTGCTGGGCGGGCGCCTCGGGCTCGACGGATTCGCCTACGAGACGGCCGACGACGTGCGCACGGAATGCATCAACGGCCGCGACGTGGCCGCGCTTCTATCCAATGGCACGAGCGTGGCCGTGCAGTCCGCCGCGTCCAAGGCCGCAGGGCTGCAGCGCGTGGCCGATGTCCCCATCTATTTCGCCGACACGCTGGTCCGCCGCTCGGCGCCGCTGCAAAAAACCGCCGATGCGCGGCCCCCGCGGGCGCGCATGAACGAAAAACTGATGGCCGAGCTCGGCCTGGCACCGGGCGATCGCGTGCGCGTTCGGGTTGGCGGTGGAGAAGCCGAGCTTGCCGCCGCGGCCGACGAGCGGGTCCCCGACAAGTGCGTGCGAATCGCGGCCGCCCATGCGTCGACGGCAGGCCTCGGTTCGATGTTCGGTGAAGTCAGCGTCGAAAAAATCCCGGTGATGGCGGCGGCCTGATGCTCGAATCCCTGCTCGCGTTATCGGAAAGCCGCCTCGGCCCGTTGTGGGGCCCGGCGTTCTACGAGATCGTGACTTCGCTCTTCTTCATCGTGTGCATCGTCGTGCCGCTCATGCTGTCGGTGGCTTACCTCACGCTGTGGGAAAGGAAGATGATCGGCTGGATGCAGATCCGCATCGGCCCGAACCGCGTCGGCCCCCTCGGGCTCTTCCAGCCGATCGCAGACGGCATGAAGCTGCTGTTCAAGGAAGTGATCTCGCCCACCCAGGCGAGCACGCAGCTTTTCTTCATCGCGCCGGTCATGGCGCTGATGCCGGCGCTGGCGGCGTGGGCGGTGATCCCGTTCTCCCCCGAGCTGGTGCTGGCCGACATCAACGCCGGGCTCCTCTACGTGATGGCCCTGACCTCGCTCGGCGTCTATGGCGTGATCATTGCGGGCTGGGCGTCGAACTCGAAGTACGCGTTCCTCGGCGCGATGCGCTCGGCGGCGCAGATGGTGTCCTACGAAATCGCCATGGGTTTCGCGCTGGTCGTGGTGCTGATGGTCTCCGGCAGCCTCAACCTTTCCGACATCGTGAACGGGCAGGGCAGGGGCATCGCCGCGGGTGTCGGCCTCAACTTCCTGTCGTGGAACTGGCTGCCGCTCTTGCCTATCACGGTGGTGTACTTCGTGGCCGGCGTCGCCGAGACCAACCGCGCGCCTTTCGACGTGGTCGAGGGCGAGTCGGAGATCGTCGCCGGGCACATGGTCGAATACTCGGGCATGGCTTTCGCCCTGTTCTTCCTCGCCGAGTACGCCAACATGTGGCTCGTCTCGGCGCTGGCCGTGATCATGTTCTTCGGCGGCTGGCAGTCGCCGATCGACAGCGTGATCTTCAACTGGATCCCGCCGTTGGGGTGGCTCGCCATCAAGATGTTTTTCGTGGTGTCGCTGTTCCTGTGGTTCAGGGCCACGTTCCCGCGCTATCGCTACGACCAGATCATGCGCCTGGGCTGGAAGATCTTCATCCCCGTCACGCTCGTCTGGCTGGTGGTGATCGGCGCGTGGATGCAAACCCCTTACTCCCTGTGGAAGTGAAGCCCGGCCATGCAACGCATCGCTGAATTCTTCCGGTCCTTCCTGCTGCTCGAGCTGCTGCGCGGCATGATGCTGACCGGCCGCCACATGTTCGCGCGCAAGATCACCGTCCAGTTCCCCGAGGAGAAGACGCCGATGAGCCCGCGCTTCCGCGGGCTGCACGCGCTGCGCCGCTACCCGAACGGCGAGGAGCGCTGCATTGCGTGCAAGCTGTGCGAGGCGGTCTGCCCGGCGCTTGCGATCCACATCGAGTCCGAGCAGCGCACCGACGGCACGCGGCGCACCACCCGCTACGACATCGATCTCACCAAGTGCATCTTCTGCGGTTTCTGCGAGGAGGCCTGCCCGGTCGATGCGATCGTCGAGACGCGCATCTTCGAATTCCACGGCGAGGAGCGCGGCGACCTCTACTACACCAAGCCCATGCTCCTGGCGGTCGGCGATCGGTACGAAACGCAGATCGCCAAGGACCGCGAGGCCGACTCGGGCTACCGCTAGGCGATGCTGTTCGAAACCCTCACCTTCTACTTCTTCGCCGCGATCCTGCTGTTTGCCGCGGTCTCGGTCGTCACGGCGCGCAATCCTGTCCACGCGGCGCTGTTCCTGGTGCTCGCGTTCTTCACCGCCTCGGCGATCTGGATGCTGCTGCGCGCCGAGTTCCTTTCGATCACCCTGGTGCTGGTCTACGTGGGCGCGGTGATGGTGCTGTTCCTGTTCGTGGTGATGATGCTCGACATCAACCTCGACCGGCTGCGCGAAGGCTTCTGGAGCTACCTGCCGCTGGGCGCGACGGTCGGCATCCTGATGGTGGCCGAGATGGTGCTGGTGCTGGGCGGTCGCTATT
>JBBQNG010000126.1:0-12404 GCA_038329645.1 Burkholderiales bacterium | reverse complement strand
ACGCCGTGCAGCGCGCGCACCGCGCCGTAGCCGGCATCGATGCCCCTGGCGTGCAGTTCAAGCGCCAAGGTAGGCCCTCTGCACGTCACCGTTGGCGACGATGGTTTCGGGAGTCCCCTCGCAGATGATCTGGCCCGCGTCGAGGCACACCACGCGCTGCGAGAACTTCATCACCGCCTGCATGATGTGCTCGATCATGATCACCGCGATGCCCGTGGCGTTGAGCCTGAGCAGGATCTCCAGCACCTCGCTCACCTCGTTGGAGGAAAGTCCCGCCATCGCCTCATCCGATATCAGCAGGCGGGGCTTGGCGGCCATCGCGCGGGCGAGCTCCATCTTGCGCAGCTCCACCTGCGAGAGCTGGCCGGCCGAAATGTCGGCCTTGGCCGCGAGACCCATGGCTTCGAGGATCTGCATCGCCTCGCCGCGGATCTCGGCATGCTTGTTGAGCTCGTGCAGTGAGCCGCGATGGACCACGAACTCCAGCGGCACGACGAGGTTTTCCAGCACCGTCATGCTGCGGAACGGGCGGGGGATCTGAAAGCTGCGTGCCACGCCCCGGCGCGTGCGCTGGTAGGCGGGCAGGCGCGACACCTCCTCGCCGTCGAACACGATGCTGCCGGCGTCGTTGGGCAGCGCGCCCGAGATGCAGTTAATGAGCGTCGTCTTGCCCGAGCCGTTGGGGCCGATGAGGCCGAAGCGCTCGCCCACCCCCACCGAGACGCTCACCTTGTCGAGCGCAGTGAAGCCGCCGAAGCTCTTGGTCAGGCCCTCCACCTTTAGCAGCGGCCTGCTCATGTGCTGTCTGCAGTGGACGTTGCAGCGGACTTGGGCGCCGCCTTGAGCCTGCGAGCCTTGAGCCGGCGGCGCAGCCTGCGCGCCAGGCCGACGATCCCCTCGGGCGCGCCCACCACGAAGACCACCAGCAGCACACCGACCACGAGCACGTTGATCGAGCCCGGGATCGTCACCGTCACGACCTGCTGGATGGTGCCCAGGAGCAGCGCGCCGATGACCGGCCCGAGCCAGGTCGAGGTGCCCCCGATGATCGGCATCGCCAGCGCGGAGACCGAGTAGTTGAGGCTGAAGGCCGAAGCCGGCTCAACGAAGCTCTGATACATGGCCAGCGGCGCGCCGATGGCGCTCATGAGCGCGCCCGACACCGCACACGCCGCGAGCTTGAGCTTGAGCGTCGGCACACCGGTGCATTCGGCGGCCTCCTCGTTGTCGCGGATGGCGCGCAGGCCGCGCCCCATCCACGAAGTCTCGATATAGCGGGCCACCGCCACCGCCAGCACCGCGAGGATGGCCGCCACCACGAAGATCATGCGCGTATACGATTCGAACGGCTCCATGACCGGGGGGCGCATGATCTGCACGCCGGTTGAGCCCCCCACGAAGCGCCAGTTGTTGACCACCGTCTCGAGGATGATCGCCACCGCGACGGTGGCGATCGAGAAGAAGATCCCGCGCAAACGCAGCGTGAGCAGGCCCACGCCGACGCCGAGCGCCGCCCCCACCGCCGAGGCCGCCACGATCTGCACCGCCAACGGCGCGTCGAGCGACTTGATCAGCATCACCGCGATGTAGGCGCCGACCCCGAAAAACGCGCTGGTGCCAAAATTTACGTAGCCGGCATAGCCTCCGAGGATGTTCCACGCGGTGGCCAGCACCACGAACTGCAGCACCACGTAGCCGGCGAAAAAGAAGTACTCGTTCTTCACCGTGAATGCCGCAGTCAGGGCGAGCCCGAGGGTGATCGCCGCGCCGATCCAGAAGGGCGCACTGCCGCGCGGCTGCGCCGGGGTCATGGCCGCCTCATCGTGCGCTCATCTTCGGCTCATCGTCCGAACAATCCTTGCGGACGTATGCCGAGCACGAGCAGCAGGATGCCGAACGACACCGCCGGCGCCCACGAGGCGCCGAACATCGTCAGCACAATCGATTCGGACACGCCCAGCACCAGGCCCGCGACCAGCGTGCCGCTCATGCTCCCGAGTCCGGCCAGCACGACGACACAGAACGTGCGGCCGATGTACAGGCGCCCCAGGCCAGGGTCGACCGGCCCGACGATGATGAGCAGCGACCCGGCCAGTGCGGCGACCGCAGTGGCGATGCCGAACGCCCACTGCTTGATGCGCACGGGATTGGCGCCCATCAGGCGCAGCGCGGGTTCGTCCTGCGCGACCGCCTTGATCGCGCGGCCGGTAAAGGTTTTCGACAGGTACAGCGTGAGGAGCACGGTCAGGGCGAGCGCCATGCCGAATGACACCAGCATGCGCACCGGAATCCGGGTTTCACCCAAGCTGACGCTCTTGCCAATATAGTTCGCCTCGACCATGCGCTGGTCGACCCCGAACGCGAGGATCAGCCCGACCTCGACGATGAACGCGATGCCGAAGAAGAACGCGAGGCCGCGCACTCCGGCATCCCCGCCGCGCTTCTCGAACGTCTCGTAATAGAACCGGTACACCAGCACGCCGAACAGGAAGAACACCGGCATCAGCGCCACGCCCGACACGATCGGGTCCCAGCCCTGGCGGCCGAGCAGGTAGGTGCCGTAGGAGCCCAGCACGACGAACGCCGGGTGGGCGATGTGCGGCACGTCCAGCAGGCCGAACGACACCGACAGCCCGATACTCACCGCAGTATAGAAGCAGCCCAGCAACAGGCCGAAGAGGACCGCGTCAGCAAGCAGGTCGAACGAGAACACACCCCTCCCCCGGTGGCAGGAATGAAGACGGCGCGTTGGGCCCGCGCCGTCCGCGCAGCGAGGCTATTACTTGCCCTTGTCGAACGGCACCACGTCGCCGCTCTTGTATTTCGCCGGGTACAGGATGACCTGCTTGCCGGTTTGGCGCCACTGCTCGAGGTTCTTGTCGACGATGCCGCGGAACTGGATCATCGGTACGACCGGGTTGGCACGCTCGCCGTCCGGGCCGAAGCGGATCGGGCCGACGATGGTGTGCATCTCGTTCTTGTGCAGGTACTCGGCCAGCTTCTTCTGGTCGAAGCCCTTGGTGGCGTTGACCGCCTGCTCGAGCATCTGGCCGATGGCGTAGTTGAATGGCGGCAGGTAGTAGCCCAGCGGGTCGACCTTTTCCTCGGCCGCCTTCTTGGCGTACCGCTCGAGGAATTCTTTCACCCCGGGGTAGTCCATGCCGGGCGCATAGCTGGTGTAGTTGACGATGCCGTTCAACTGCGAGCCGAGCGACTCCATGATCGGGGTGAACTGCAGCCCGACCATGGCGCCGCCGAAGAGCTTAACCGACGAGCCCACGCCGACTTCGTTAACCGCGCGCACGATGGCCACCGAGTCGCCCGGGTAGGACGCCACGAACACCATGTCGGGCTTGGCCGAGCGGATCGCCCGCATCATCGAGGAGAAATCCACCGTGTTGGGCGGGTAGTTCTGCTCATAAACGGTCTTTAAGCCGGCTTTCTTGGCGAGGATCTTCGCGCCGCTGGCGAGGTTCTGGGCGAACTCCTGGTCGGCGGCGAGGAAGGCGATGGTCTTGCCGTTGAGCTTCCTGCTCGCCTCGAAGTAGCCATTGAACCAGCTTTCGGCGTCTCCCCACGGTGCATTGTTGAACCACATGTCGTGCTTGACCGTGTGGTTCACCTGGAACGAGAAGTTGCCCATGAGGAGCAGCCCGCGCTGCTTGACCATCGGCATGAGCGGCGCGGTCGGCACGGTGGCGTACGGCGCGAACAGCAGGTCCACCTTGTCGACATCGAGCAGCTTGGAATAGATCCCCGGCGTGAGCGCAGGATTGCCCTGGTCGTCGTAGACAGTGAGTTCGACTTTACGCCCGAGCAGGCCGCCCTTGGCATTCACGTCGTCGCGCCACATCTGCAACGCGACCAGCGCCGCCTTGCCGCCGCCGCCGAGCGGGCCGGTTTGCGGCATGCTCATGCCGATCTTGAGCGGTTGCTGGGCCGATGCGGGAAGCGCAAACAAGGCCGCCGCCAGGGCGGCCCCAAGCGCTGCGGCGAGCAGTCTGATCGTTCTCATGGTTTCCTCCTCCTAGGTTTACCGCGGCGATGCTGAACGGGAAAGCGGGACCTGTCAATGCGCTGGCGTTGACTCGGTGGGGCGCGTTGGCTATGTTCAATTCATCGCCCGTTTTGCGGGCAAGGAGGACAGATGGCTTACCAGGAAATTCTGCCGCGACGCGGCATCGCGCGCGCCGACATGCTGCGCCGGGTCGCCCGGTTTTCCGAGCTCAAGGGCTCCGACGGCGGCCTGCCCGACAGCAAGGCGCCCGAATGCGAGCGGACTCTCTACAACGTCATCGGATTCCAGCCGCCAGAAGGTGAGGGCGAGGGCGTGCAGTCGCCGGTCGGCGAAGAAGCTGCGAGAAATTCGGCGATCCCGATCTCCGAAGGTTTCAACCTGGGCTATTGCCGCGCCAAACCCGGCAAGGGCCCGCTCATGCACAACCACGACACCAACGAAACCTTCATCTCGATGACCGGCACCTGGCGCTGCAGCTGGGAGAACGAGACCGGCGCGATCGAGCACGTCGACCTGCTGCCGCTGGATGTGGTGTCGTTCCCGCCCGGCGCGATCCGCCGCTTCATGAATCTCGCCAACGACCACAACGACCCGGACGGGGAGTCGATCCTCATGTTCGTGATCGGCGGCAACGCGCCGCGCGCGGAATTCACCAGTGCCGCGATGGGCGAGCTCGAGGCGGCCGGGATCTGGCCGCCCAAAGGCTAGGCGCGCGGGCGGAACCACACCAGGCTGAGCAGCACCGCGCAGGTTGCCAGCAGCGCCGCGGCGGCGCTCAGCAGCGCGGTGATCTCGGTCTCGCGCCGCTCCAGCGCGAATTTCAGGCTGAGGCTTTCGTACACCTTGCGCAGGTCCGCCCCGGTGCCGGCGTGGAAATATTCCGCGCCGGTCATCGCCGCGACGGCCTTGAGCGTGGGCTCGTCCAGGCGGGCCCAGAAGGAGAATTCTTCGGAGCCCACCATCGAGCCGTCCAGCGTGCCGAAGCCGACCGTGAATACCCTCACGCCGTAGTCGGCGGCAATCTTGGCGATCTCCACCGGATCGGGACCGGTGGTGCGCCGCCCGTCGCTGATCAGGATCACCGCGCCGGAAGTGTATGAACCCGGCGGCACGGGCTTGTGCTCTTTCTTGGCGCCTTTCTTGGCCGAACGGTCGATCGGCACGCCGCCGCCCGAAAACCCGCTGCCGTAGATCGCCGCCTGCAGGTCGAAGCCCTCTTCCGGAAACAGCGTCGCCAGCGACAACAGCAACCCGCTGCCCGTCGCCGTGGCGCGCTGCAGCTGGAAACGGTTGATCGCCGCCAGCATTTCCTCGCGGTTCTCGGTCGGGGTCTGCACGACCGAGGCGGTGCCGGCAAATGTGACGATGCCCAGGCGCACATTCCTGGGCAGGTCGGTGATGAAGGCTTTCGCGGCCGCCTGCGCGGCGGTGATGCGGTTGGGCGCGACGTCGCCCGCGAGCATGCTGCGCGACACGTCCATCGCCAGGATGATGGTCAGGAACTGTGACGGCAGCGTCACCACTGCGGAAGGCCGTGCCGCCGCAACGAGGGCGGCGGCGAGCGCGAGCAGGAAAAGCGCCGGCGGCAGGTGGCGGCGCAGCTTTTGGCCCGGCCCAATCGCGGCGCGAACCAGCGCCAGGTTCGTATAGCGAATCGCTTCCTTTTTCCTCCGCCGCAACACGTGCACGTAGGCGGCGACCAGAATTGGCAGCAGGAGCATGAGCCAGAGGAGGTCCGGCCACAGGAAACGCATCGATAAGTCCTCGCGGGGCGTACGGGCTGACTCTATCACTGCCGGTACGCGCTTTCCGCGCATATACCCGCTGGCACAGCCATGTTACTTTCGCAGCAACAGTCACCGACAGTGGCCGCAGTCAGGCCGGCACATGAAACGAGCAGCGCTCTATAGCAGCACGCCGCGCGCCGAGTTTGCGCAAACGCCGCCCGGCGCGCCGCGTCCCGCAGCCGAAACCGGCGAACCCGCTTCGCGGGTCCCGTTCGGACAGCGCCTGCGCAGGTTCGGCGCTCGATTCGAGCGTCCCCTCCTGTTTGTCGCCGGCGTATTGTTTGCCCTGGGTGCCGCATACGGACTCCTCGCCTACCAGGACAAGCCGCGCGAGATCATCCAGGAGGATATCGACGCGGCCGTCCTGCATACGCTGGAAAACAAGGTCCTGCCTTCGCGCGCGGCCAAGGCGGCCGAGTCGGTGCGCGAAGCGGTGGTGCGGGTGCGCGGCTATTACGATGATCCCAAGGATCCCGAAAGCGAAAAGAAGCCGCGTGGCGTAGGCACCGGCGTGGTCATCGTCGACAACGGCACGATCCTCACCAACCTGCACGTTGTGCAGGGGGCCAAGCGGGTGACCGTGACCTTCTACGACGGCAGCGAGTCCGAGGCGGAATTCGTTGGCGCCCAGCCCGACAACGACCTGGCCGTGATCCGCGCCAAATCGATTCCCGACGACCTGCCCGCGGCCACGCTTGGCTCGACGGCCAGGCTGCAGCCGGGCGACGAAGTCGTCGCGGTCGGATTCCCGTTCGGCATCGGCCCGTCCGTTTCGGCAGGCGTGGTCTCCGGCCTGGATCGCGTGTTCCATTCGACGCAGGGCCAGCGCTCGCTTAAAGGCCTCATCCAGTTCGATGCCGCCGCCAACCCCGGCAACTCGGGCGGCCCGCTGGTCAACATGAGCGGCGAAGTCATCGGCATCGTCACGGCAATCCTGAACCCCACCGCGGCCGGGACCTTCATCGGGATCGGGTTCGCCGCAACGATCGAGAGCGCTGGCATGGCGGTCGGCATACCGCCCTTTTAGGAGAGCAAAAGGTGATGGACGACAAGGCAAGGGCGGGACAATCGGCTGAGGCCGCTTCCCTCATGGAGCGCGTGCTCTACGAGGTCAAGCGCGTGGTCGTCGGCCAGGACCATTTCCTCGAGCGCGTGCTGGTCGCCATTCTCGCGCAGGGGCACCTGCTGGTCGAAGGCGTCCCGGGGCTGGCGAAGACGCTCACGGTCAAGACGCTGGCGCGCGCCGTGCGCGGCCAGTTCAAGCGCATCCAGTTCACCCCGGACCTGCTGCCGGCTGACCTGGTCGGCACGCGCATCTACAACCAGAAGTCGGGCGAATTCGGCACCTCGCTCGGGCCCGTCTTCACCAACCTGCTGCTCGCCGACGAGATCAACCGCGCGCCGGCCAAGGTGCAGAGCGCGCTGCTCGAGGTGATGCAAGAGAGGCAGGTCACCATCGCCGGCGAGACGCACCGCGTCCCGGAGCCCTTCCTCGTCATGGCGACTCAGAACCCGATCGAGACCGAGGGCACCTATCCGCTGCCCGAAGCGCAGGTCGACCGCTTCATGATGAAAGTGCTCGTCGGCTATCCGAGCGAGGAGGAGGAGTTCGCCATCGTGCAGCGCGTGACAGGTCCCGCCACCCAGGTGAGCGCCGCCGCCACGACCGAGCAGTTGATGGCGCTGCAGGCCGAATGCCGCAAGTGCTATGTCGACCCGGGTCTGGTGCACTACGCGGTCAAGCTGGTGGCGGCCACCCGCTATCCCGCGCGCTACGGCCTCAAGGACCTCGCGCGCTACATCACCTTCGGCGCGAGCCCGCGCGCCACCATCCATCTCATCGAAGGCGCGCGCGCAATGGCGTTCCTGCGCGGCCGCACTTACGCGTTGCCCGAGGACGTGACCGACCTGGTCCCCGATGTGCTCCGCCATCGCCTGGTGCTCACTTACGAAGCCCTCTCCGACGGGCTGACCGCGGACGCGCTCGTGATGCAGGTGCTCAAAGCGGTGCCGATGCCCGACAAGCCGCTCGCCAGCCACGTCCAGGTCACAACGGCGTAAAGGCATGGCGCGCAGCAACGAGCCCGCGGTGCCGCCGGGCCGCGCCGACAACCAGGTCGAGCGCCTGGTGCGGCGCCTCGAATGGACTGTCGTGCGGCGCCTGGAAGGCGTGCTGCAAGGCGATTACCGCACGCTCTTCCGCGGCTTCGGCATGGACTTCGCCGACCTGCACGAGTACCAGGCCGAGGACGACGTGCGTTACATCGACTGGAACGTGACCGCCCGGTTGCAGGTGCCGCACGTGCGCGAATTCCAGGAGGACCGCGAAGTCGCGGCCTGGTTCCTCGTCGACCTGAGCGGGTCGCTCGATTTCGGCTCGCAGACCGTGAGCAAGCAGATGCTGGCGGCGGAGCTCGTCGCAGTGCTCGCGCGGCTCCTTACGCGGCGCGGCAACCGCGTCGGCGCGGTGTTCTACCGGGGCACGGGCCTGCCGGCGGAATCCGCGATCCCGGCTCGCGGCGGACGCCTGCATGTGCTGCACATTCTCGACCGCATGTTGCGCCTCCGGCAGGGCCAGCCTCAGGCCGGCCTCCCCCACGACACGGATCTCGGCGAGCTCGTCGCGCGCGCCCAGCACGCGATCAAGCGCCGCTCGGTGGTGTTCCTCGTTTCCGACTTCGTCAGCAAGCCGGGCTGGGAGCGCACGGTAGGGCTGCTTGCGCGCAGGCACGAAGTGGTCGCGGTGCGTCTTTGCGATCCGCTCGAGCAGGTCCTGCCCGACTTCGGCATGGTGGTGATGCAGGACGCGGAGACCGGCGAGCAGGTGTTCGTCGACACGCATGACCGCGGCTTCCGGCGCCGCTTCGCGCAGGCTGCCGCGCAGCGCGAGGCTAAATTGCGGCAGGCGCTGGCCGAGGCCGGCATCGACTGCCTCGAGCTGTCGACCGCCGAACCGATGGACGAGGCCTTGTTGCGTTTCGCGCGCATGCGCAAGCAGCGCAGCCAGCTCTCCGCGGGCGCGACCCCGGCCAGTGCGGCCGCCCGCGCCGCTGTGGCCTGAGCCGCTATGCCCGATCCCGCATCGCTGTCGGTGCAATGGCCCACGATGCTGTGGCTGCTTCTCGCGCTGCCTTTGCTCGCCGGGTTCCAGGCCTGGCAGATCGCGCGCGCAAGGCGCGGGACGGTGCGCTATTCCGGACTCGTGACCGCCGATCCCGCGCAAGGCCGCGCGCTCCGATGGCAGCGATTGGTGCCCCCCGTGCTCATGTTCCTCGGGCTTGCCGCGCTGATCTTCGCGATTGCCCGGCCGCAGGCGGCGCTCATGCTGCCCGCGCGCGTCGAGACCATCATCCTCGCCATGGACGTCTCCGGCAGCATGAAGGCGACCGACATGGCGCCCGACCGCATCACAGCCGCGCGCAATGCCGCCAAGGCGTTCCTCGCCGAACAGCCGCGCAAGGTGCGCGTGGGCATGGTGTCGATCGCCGCTTCGGCGGCCGTCGCGCAATCGCCGACCGAGAACCATGCAGACATCCTGCAGGCCATGGAGCGCTTCCAGCTGCAGCCCGGCACCGCGCTCGGGAGCGGCCTGGTCATAGCGCTGGCTGCGCTCCTGCCTGAGGCCGGCATCAATGCCGAGCAGATCATTTCGGGCAAGCCGCCTTTCCCGCCCGGCGGCATTGCCCCGACACCGGGCAAGCCCGAGTTCAAGCCGGTACCGCCGGGGTCCCACGGTTCGGCGGTAATCGTCCTTCTGTCCGACGGGCAGAGCAACATGGGACCCGATCCGCACGCGGTGGCGAAAATCGCATCCGAGCATGGCATCCGGGTGTTCACCGTAGGCGTAGGGACACCGGAAGGCTCCACGCTGAGCGTCAGTGGCTGGTCGATGCGGGTGCGCCTCGACGAAGAGATGCTCAAGAAGATCGCGTCGGCTACGCGCGGAGAATATTTCCGCGCCGGCGATGCGGCCGAGCTGAAGAAAATCTACCGCGCCCTCAGCGCCAGGCTGGTCCTCGAGAAGCAGCAGGTCATGGAGGTCAGCGCCGTCTTCGCCGCGCTGGGTGCGCTACTCACGCTGGGAGCCGCGCTGCTGTCGATGTCATGGTTCAACCGCATCATCTGAGCTTTCGCACCAGCCCTTCCACATGTCGCGATAGGCTTCTTCCAGCGCCCGCAGGAATTCGGCGGGCTGGCGCAGCGCAGACGCTTCCAGCCGCGCACGCATAGTGCTGCGCAGGCCGGCGAGCCCGTGGCCGTCGCGGGCAAGCCCGGCGGCGATTTCGACATACGCCTGCGAGCTGGCGGCCACCAGCTCGCGCAACCCTGCGCTCGCCAGAATGCTCGCGCCCACGCGCGCCGAATGGCGGTCGCCCGCAAGGGTGACGACCGGCACACCCATCCAGAGCGCCTCGAGCGTGGTGGTGGTCCCATTGAACGGAAATGGGTCCAGCGCGATATCGATCTCGTGATATCGCGCCAGGTGCATTTCCAATGCGCCCTCCATCGGCAATGCGGTTACCCGATCCGGCGCGATGCCCTGAGCGCCGAACACCGCGAGCACGCGCGAGCGCGAGTCGGGATCGCCCAACCCAAACGCTTTAAGTAGCAACCTGCTGCGCGGCACGGCATCGAGCAGCCGCGACCAGGTTCGAATGACTTCGGGCGCCATCTTGGCCAGCACGTTGAACGAGCCGAAGGTGGTGAATCCGTTGGCGAGGCTGGGGGGCGGCCGGACCTCCGGCGCCCCGGCAGGAGGCTGGAAGCACAGGAATGTCGCCGGCAGGCGCGCCAGCCGCTCGCTGTGAAAGGCGTCCCCATTGCCCGCGGGATCGGCGTGGACGTCGGTGATCCGCCAGTCGATCGAACCGAGCCCGGTGGTGTTCGGGTATCCGAGGTACGTGGCCTGCACGGGCGCCGGCTTGAGCGCAAACAGGCCGAGCCGGTGGCCTGCGGTGTGCCCGGCGAGATCGACCAGGATGTCGATGCGATCGTCGCGCACAATTTGCGCCGCGTGCGCGTCGCTCGTGCCGAAGATGTTGCGCGAATGGTCGGCAAGGCCAAGCAAGTGCCCGGTTATCCGGTCGGGCAGGCCGACATTCGAATAACAGAAAACCTCGAACGCCTCCCGGTCATGGCCCGCGAGCACCGGCTCGATGAAGTAAGCCACCGAATGGCGGCGGAAATCGGGCGACACGTAGCCGATGCGCAGGCGGCGCCGGGCATCGCGAGTGTTGGCGAGCGGCTTGCGTCCTGTGGCGAGAGGCGCCTCGTGCCTGCGGGCCCACTCGCGATGCTCGGCGTAGACCTCCACGCGCGAATGCGTGCCGGTGTAGTTGAGCGCGAGCAGGAGGTTGTCGCGCGCGGCGCGGTCATCCGGGTCGAGATCGAGCGCGCGGCGAAAGCTCGCCTCGGCCTCGTCCAAGCGGCCCTGGTCCTTGAGGCTGTTGCCCAGGCTGGTGTGCGCCTCGCGATAAGCGGGCTTGAGCTCGAGCGCCCGGCGCAGGCTGGCTTCGGAGTCCGCCGCGCGTCCGAGCGCCTGCAGGATATTGCCCAGGTGGTTATGCGCTTCAGGGAGCTTTGGGTCGAGCCGGAGCGCCTCGCGGCAGCCCGATTCAGCCTCGGCGAGCCGGCCGAGGTCGCGCAGGGCGTTCGCGAGGTTCGAATGCGCAATGGCCGACTCCGGCGCGAGGCGCAAAGAATTGCGGAAAAAGGGCTCGGCTTCTGCCGCCCGGCCCAGGGTATGGAGCACGTTGCCAAGATTGTTGCTGGCCGCCGGAGAATCCGGTGCCCTCTCGACAAGACGCCGATAGCTCCTTTCGGCTTCCTCGAGGCGCCCCATCTTCTGCAGGAGGGTGCTCGCATTCATGAGCGCGCCTTCGTAGTCCGGACGCTGCGCAATTGCATTGTTCAACGCCTCGAGCGCCTCGGTGTCCCGCCCCTGCTCTTCGAGCGCATCGGCCAGCGCAACCCAGGCCTCCGGAAACGCTTGCCTGAGCCGCAGGGTCTCGCGAAAGCTGGCTTCGGCTTCACGATTGTTTGTGCCAGCCAGGAGCAGAAGCCCGAGGTTGAAGTGGGCCGGGGCGAAATCCGCGTCCGCTACGATCGCCTGCCGATAATATTCGACCGCCCGATCCGACTGGCCTGCCTCCTCCGCGGCCATGCCCAGGGCCGCCAGCACCTGCGCCGTCGGCCCTGAACTCTTGAACAGCCCGCTGATCGAAAACCGCATGGCAACGCGCCGCGCCCTAACCGAGTTCCGGGCCGGCGATGGCGAACAGGCGCGACACGTCGTTGAAGGACTGCTTGCGCTTGAGGAGCATGCGGGTGTACGGGCGCTGGAGCGTAAAACCCGCAGAGCGCAGCCACGCGCCTACCGCCGCGTGCTGCGCAGGCATGTCGAGGAACACCGGCGCGGACACTTTTTCCAGCGCCGCGTGGAGCAGCGCAATCGCGGTGGCCTCGCTGTCGGCGACGCAAGGACCGAGATCATTGGCCAGGCGCCCGTCTCGTCCGAGCAGGAACCCGTTGATGCGGCCTTTGTGCTCCGCAACCAGCGCCGCCTGCGGGAGGCGCGAGCGCAAAGCTGCGATCAGGTC
>JBBQNG010000125.1:0-12416 GCA_038329645.1 Burkholderiales bacterium | reverse complement strand
CTTGGCGCGAGCGTCAGCAACGAAGGCACGATCTCGGCGCGCCTGGGCACGGTGGTGCTTGCGGCAGGCAACGCAATGACGCTCGACGTCGCTGGCGACGGGCTGCTGAACCTGGTTGTGAACGAAGGCGCGATGAATGCGTTGGTGCAGAACGGCGGCCTCATCCGCGCCGACGGCGGCAACGTGACGCTGACCGCGCAGGCGGCCGGGTCGCTCATGAGCGTGGTGAACAACACCGGCGTGCTCCAGGCGCAAAGCATCGACACCCGCAACGGCACCATCCGGCTGTTGGGCGACATGCAGTCGGGCACGGTCACCGTGGGCGGCACGCTGGATGTCTCCGGCGGCGCGGGGCAGACCGGCGGAAGCGTCACGGCGACTGCGCACCACGTTGGCCTGTTCGGCGCGCGCATCGATGCCTCGGGCGACGCAGGCGGCGGGACCGTGCTGGTCGGCGGCGGCTTCCAGGGCAACGATCCGGCGGTGCAGAACGCTTCCGCAACTTACATGAGTGCGGACTCCACCATCCGCGTCGACGCCGTCACCAATGGCAGCGGCGGCACGGTCGTGCTGTGGTCAAACGACTCGACACGCGCTTACGGCACCATTGCCGCGCGCGGGGGTGCGCAGGGCGGCGACGGCGGCCTGATCGAGACCTCGGGACACTTCCTCGACGTTGCGGGCATCAGGATCGACGCTAGCGCGCAGAACGGCAATCCTGGCACGTGGCTTCTCGACCCGGCCGATGTGACGATCTCAGCCGCGGTGACGTCGAACGAGCCGATAGCCCCCCCCTCCGGCTTCTATGCGCCGACCCCCGGCGCGGGCTCAGCCAATATAAATGTCGGTGAACTCGTGGCACTCCTGAATGGCGGCACCAACGTCACCATCACCACGACAAACACCGGCGCAGCCGGCGTACCCTCAGGCCCGGCACCCTCGAGCGGGCTGGGCGATATCAACGTAAACGCGGCGCTTACCTGGGTGCGGACAGCGTTGCCGACTACGACGACGCTGACGTTGAACGCGGCTGGGGATGTCAACATCAATGCGACGATCACCGCCACCAGGGGAAACCTGGTGGTGTGTTGTGGACGCGATATCACCGTGGCAGCTATTGGTCCGGGTTTATCGCGCATCACGACGACCAATGGAAGCGTTTTGTTGAGCGCCGGACGCGATATCTTCATAAATGGGAAGACGACGACGACCGACGGAAACTTTGCAATGTGCGCCGGACGCGACATTCATGTGAATGCGGCCATGACGATGACCAACGGCAACGATGGCAGCATCTTTGCCGACGAGTCCCTTCGGAGCCTCGGCGTAAGACAAGGCCTGACTTTCAGCGCCGGTACTGCTGCCACGGGACCCGGGTTACTCGGCGGCGGCGGCGCGGTGGATCTTCAGCCTCCCGGCGGCACCATTACCGTCACGCAAGGGGGCGCGCCGGGTACGAAAGCGCCGGTCTTCATCATCTACAACCCGCTTACGTACGCGGCGCCGCAGACCATTTTCACCGGTAATTTCACCGCGGGTACGCCGATTACGGTGCAGAGGCTGGTATTCCCCGGCGGGGCCGACAAGGTTTTCGACGGTACGACCTCCGCGACCTTCTCATCATTGAAGGCCGACTCTGTCGGCACCCTCCCCATCGGTGTGACGTTGGCCGGTACGGGCACTTTCGACACGCCCGCCGTCGGCGTGGGCAAGATAGTCACGTTTACCGGGCTTACCCTCGGCGGCCCTGCAGCCGGTACGTTCGCCCTGCCGGCTGCGTGCTGCGGTCCCGCCATTGGCCAGGGGCAGACCACTGCGAATATCACGCCTATCCCGGTGATAGCGCCAATCATTGTGCCCCCGATCGTGGTCCCGCCAGGCGGGATCGTGCCGCCGGCAATTGTGCCGGGCGCGGTCGTGCCCGTAGTCGTCGCGCCCGTCGTCGTTGCAGTGCCGCCGGCAGTCGTGCCGGTAGTCGTCGCGCCGGTCGAAGCAGCGCCGCTACTGGAATTCTTCCCGGAAGCCGCGCTGATCGCATTGCCATTCATCGCCCTGCCCGGCTTGAATCTCGTAAACCAGGGCGTGGCCATGCCCACCATATTTGTGGCCGAGGTCGTCCCGCCGCCGCCGCTGCTCGCGCCGGTAGTGGTGCCGCCTCCGGTCATCGTGCCGCCCCCGCCGTACGTGCCGCCAGTCATGCCGCCGAGAAGGGATCGCAACTGATGGCAATCAATCCGGTCCAGGCCGTCGTCCTCATCGACCATCACCATGCACAGGTGTTTCAATTCGACGCCGAGAAAGTGCAGTCCCGCAAAAAGGTCGAATCCCATGCGCACGACACCGGCCAGCACGGCAGCGGCGTGCGCACCGAGCACGAATTCTTTGGCGAGGTGTGCGATGCGCTTGCCGGCATCGGCGAGGTGCTGGTGACTGGCTCACATACCGCGCAATCCGATTTCCGGCACTACGTCGACAAGCATCGCCACGCGCTGGGCAAGCAGATCGTCGGGTGGGAGACGGTGGACCATCCGACCGAGGGCCAATTGGTAGCCCAGGCGCGCAAGTACTTCCTAGCGCGCGGCGACCGGGCATCGGCGCCCGTCCGGTAGGAATCAGCCGGGCGGATTGCCCGCTTTACCGCGCATTGGCCGCCCGGGCGTAAAAATATTTCTTTGCTGCCTCCGCCGCCGCAACATACGCGAGCGTCAGAGCGATCATCGCGAGCATCAATGGCGCCGGCAGCGGAACGAAGCCGAAGACCGAGCTGAACGGGAGATAAGGCACGGCCAGGGTCAGGGCGATCACGACCCCGGTGCTGGCCAGCAGCAAGTTGCCCGGCCGGCTGCGCCAGAACGCCCGCCGCGTGCGCACCACCAAGGCAATGACGAGCTCGGTCAACAGCGACTCGATGAACCAGCCGGTGCGGAACTCCTCCGGCGCGGCCTGGAACACCCACAGCAGCACGCCGAAGGTCAGGAAATCGAACACCGAGCTGACCAGCCCGAACAGGATCATGTAGTCGCGAATGAAGACCGTGTCCCAGCGGCGCGGTTTCGCCACCCATTCGGGATCGACGTTGTCGCTCGCGATGGTGGTGGCGGGGATGTCGGAAAGGAAATTGTTGAGCAGCACTTGCGAGGCCAGCAACGGCAGGAAGGGCAGGAAGATTGAGGCCGCGGCCATGCTGAACATGTTGCCGAAATTGGCGCTGATGGTGGTGAGGATGTATTTCAGCGTGTTGGCGAAGGTCATGCGGCCCTCGTCGATGCCCTCGCGCAGGATGCCCAGGTCCTTGCGCAGGAGGACGAAGTCGGCCGCATCCTTGGCCACGTCCACGGCGGTGTCCACCGAGATCCCCACGTCCGCGGTGTGCAGGGCCGGGGCATCGTTGATCCCGTCGCCCATGTAGCCGACCACGTGGCCGGCCTTTTGCAGCGCGAGGATGATTCGCTCCTTCTGGTTCGGATCGACCTCGGAGAACACGGTGGTGCGCTCTGCCGCGTGCAGCAGCGCCTCGTCGCTGGTGGCGTTGAGCTCGCTGCCTGTCATCATTGCGGCGACGGGCAGGCCGACAGCCTCGGCGACGTGGCGAGCCACCTTGCGGTTGTCTCCCGTGATGATCTTGAGCTGCACGCCGCGCGCGCCAAGGTCGACCAGCGTCTGGCGCACGTCGGCCTTGGGCGGGTCGAGGAACAGCAGGAACCCGGCGAACGCGAGGTCGTGCTCGTCGGCGCGTGCATACGAGCCGCTGCGGGTTTCGACCGTCCGCGAAGCTACCCCAAGCACCCGAAAGCCCTTGCCGCTCCACTCGTCGTAGCGCGCTTCGATCTGCGCGCGCTTCGCGGCGTCGAGAGGTACGGCACCTGACGCGGTTTGCGCGGTCGCGCACATGGCCAGGATGTTGTCGAGCGCGCCCTTGGTGACCAGCATGCGCACGCCCGTGTTGTCAGCCGCGACGACCGACAGGCACTTGCGTACGAAATCGTAAGGGATCTCGTCGACCTTTTGCACCCCGGTCAGGTCGATTCCAGCCTTCTGCGCGCCGGCACTGACTGCTTCGTCGAGGGGGTTGGCGAGGCCCGTCTGGAAGCGCGCGTTGATCGCGGCCAGGCGCATCACCGCCGCGGAGGGCTGCCCCGCGACCTCGAAGGCCCCGTCGAGCTCGACCACGCCGGCGGTGAGCGTGCCGGTCTTGTCGGTGCACAGGACGTCCATGCTGCCCAGGTTCTCGATCGCGTTCAGCCGCCGCACGATCACGCCCAGCTTCGCCATCCGTTTTGCGCCGTGCGAAAGCGTGATGCTGATGATCGCCGGAAGGAGCTCCGGCGTCAGGCCCACCGCCAGAGCGAGCGCGAACAGCAGCGATTCGATCGGAGGCTTGTGCATGAAAATGTTGATCGCGAGGACCACGACCACCATCACAAGCATGATGCGGGTGAGGAGGTATCCGAAGCGCTGGATGCCGCGCTCGAACTCGGTGAGCGGCGCCCGCAGCGCAAGCTTGCCGGCGATCTGGCCGAACACGGTCCCTTTGCCGATGCCGGCGATCAGCACGCGCGCCGTGCCGCTGCGCACGCTCGTGCCCATATAGACGCAGTTGGTGCGCTCGGGAAGGCCGGCCTGGGGCGCGACCTCGCCGGGCTTCTTCTCCGCCGAGAAGGTCTCGCCGGTGAGCACCGCCTGGTTGACGAAGAAATCCTTCGCCTCGAGCACCACCCCGTCGGCGGGCACCAGGCTGCCGGCCGAGAGCAGCACCACGTCTCCCGGCACGACTTCGGCCGAGGCCAGCGTCCGCGCCTTCGCATCCCGTAAAACGCTCGAATTGATGGTGACTTGCGAGCGCAATTTCTCGATTGCATTGCCGGCGATGTATTCCTGTACGAAACCGAGGATCGTGCTGCCGAACACGATGACGAGGACAACCCCGGCATCGACCCACTCCGCGGCGAACAGCGACACCACTGAGGCGAAGATGAGGATCAGCACCAGGGGGCTCTTGAACTGGCTCGCGAAGAGTCCCAGCGCCGAGGATTTCTTCTTCGCGTCGAGGGCGTTTGGGCCGTAGCGCTTCAGCCGCACGGCCGCGTCGCCGGTCGAAAGTCCGCCTGGGGTCGCCTCGAAGCTCGCCATGAGCTGTGCGGCCGGCAGGGACCAGTAGGCGTCCGGTATCAACGGACGGGCTGCGGGTGGGTGGGGAAAGAGCTTCGTGAAAAGGCGCATTTTGGTTTCCGGGACGGAAATCCTCCATGAGATCACTGGCCGCGGCGCGGGTCGGTTCGGTGCCCAACGTGTGCGGATGCGCACACACAACCTGTGCAGATGAGCCTAAGCTGGCAGAGTCGCCATGCGGGGATTAGTGAGGGGATCATCATGCGTATTTCGCCAGCCTTCCACCGTCTCGCCTGCATTGCGGCCATCGTCCTCTCGGGCTGCGCCGGCTCCGGCCTGAGCGCCCCGGAACTCCAGGTCGCCCTCAGCGGCGCAAGCGAAGTGCCGCCGAACCGCTCTACCGCCGCCGGCAAGGCAAGCTTCTGGGTGCATGCCGACCGCACGCTGAACGGGATCGTCGAAACCAGCGGCATGGAGGCAACCGCCGCCAACCTCTACCTCGGCAGCCCCGGCACTATCGGGGAAGTGATGGTGCTCCAACTCGTGCGCACAAGCAGCGAAGGCTCGGTGGCGATGGAGCAGGCGCCCATCAGCGGCGCGAGCTGGTCGATCCCGCGCAGCGCGCTGCTAAGCGAGGAATATTACCGGGCCTTCCTGGCCGGGGAGCTGTACCTGAACGTGCACAGCGCCCGCTACCCCTTTGGCGAGATCCGCGGCCAGCTCAAGCCCTGAATTTCAGCCCCCGGCTTACTTCGACTTCGGCGGCGCTTCCTTGATGGCCACCAGGCGCACGATCGGCACGGGCCTGCCGCCGCTCCTGTCCCAGTCGGCCTTGTCGAGCGTGTCTTCGTAGTACTTCACGCGCAGGCGGTCGAAGATCTTCGGCAGCTCGTTCGTGCGATAGCCGTACTTTTCGCCTCGCAGGCTGTCCTTGTTGATGTCGCGGTGGATGCCCTCGACCACCAGCATGCCGCCGGGCTTGAGCGCGCCGACGACCTTGGCGGCATTGCGCGCGAGGTACTCGTGCATGTACATGCCGACGATGAGGTCGTAGCGGTCGCGCCCGTACTCGAACCTGTCGACATCGGCCACGGTCGCATTGATCCTGTAGCCGCGCTTTTCGGCCTCGGTCCGCGCCTGCCTCACGCCGACTTCCGAGATGTCGAAGCCGGTCACGTCCCATCCCAACGCGGCAAGGAACATCGAGTTGCGCCCCTGGCCCATGCCGATGTCGAGCGCCTTGCCCGGCGGGAGGCCCTTCACCCGCTCGGCGAGGAACTTGTTGAAGCGGTGCTCGGTGCCCTCGCGCTTGGCATACAGCTCGTTCCAGGTGTCGTGCGCCGACTTCTTGTCCTGAGCGTGGGAAATGGCCGGCAGCAGCAGGGCGGCGGCCACGACGAGAAACGCAAAGGTGCTGCGGGTCATCTTCGATCCTCCTCCGGGGTCGGGCCTTGGAGTATGCGCTGAACCTCCCGCCTGGGGTAACATCTGCTTACACATTGGGCGCCACCGGGCCGCCGCCCCCTGCGTTAAGGGGGATGTGGGCCATCCACGCAACCAGAGAGGAGCGACAAAATGAAAATATCGAAAATCGTTGCGGCCGCCGTGATCGCCGCGTTCACCCTGCCGGCGTTTGCGCAGGTCCAGAGCACCCCGCGCATCGACAAGCGCCAGGCCGAGCAGGAGCAGCGCATCCAGCAGGGCGTGAAGTCGGGCCAGCTCACGCCGAAGGAAGCCGCGCGCCTCGAGAAAGGCCAGGACAAGATCCAGAAGAAGGAAAACAAGGCCATGGCCGACGGCAAAGTGACGCCGAAGGAGCGCGCCAAAATCGAGAAGGCGCAGGACCGCGAGAGCCGCAAGATCGCGCGCGAAAAGCACGACAAGCAGGCGGTCCGCAAGTAGGCCTGCTGCGGGGGGGCGCAGGCGGCCCCTAGTTCTTTGTTTCGCGCGCGATCTCGACCAGGGCGCGCAGCGCCGCGGTGTAGGAGCGCCACCCCAGCCCCTGCACCGTGCCCTTGACCGCAGGCGAGATGATGGAATGAGCCCGCCAGGGCTCCCGCGCGGCGATGTTGGACATGTGCACCTCGACCGAGGGGAAGGGCATCGCCTTGATGGCGTCGTGCAAGGGCACTCCATGCTGCGTGAGCCCGGCCGGGTTGACGAGGGCACCCTGCGCCGAATCGATGTGCTTGTGCAGGAAATCGACCAGGTCCCCCTCGTGGTTGGACTGCAGGATCTCCAGGATCACCTTCAATTCTTTCGCCAGCGATTCGAGGCTTGCGTTGATTTCGGCCAGCGTCGTGGTGCCGTAGATGTGCGGCTCGCGCCGCCCGAACAGGTTCAGGTTGGGGCCGTGCAGGACGAGGATCTTCATTTGAGCTGGACCTCCGCGGTGTAGGGGAGTTACTCGGTCGCGCGGATGTTGCGCTCGCGCGCGACCTTTGAATAGGCGTCGAACTCGGACCTCAGGAAAGCGCCGAACTCGGCGGTCGTATCGCCGACCGGCTCGACGCCCTGCGACAGCAGCTTTTCGCGCACACCCGGCTCGCGCACGATTTTGGCAAGTTCGGAAGCCAATCGTTCGATGATCGGCTGCGGCGTCTTCGCAGCGACGTAGACGCCCATCCAGTTCGTAAAACGATATCCCTTCATGCCCGGCAGCTCGGCAACCGCCGCCACTTCCGGCATTGCCGACGATCGTTTCTCGCTGGTGACGGCAAGGATCCTGAGCTTGCCGCTCTTTGCATGCGGGACGGTCGGTGGCATGCCGACGATGCCGATCGGCACCTGGCCGCCGAGCAGGTCGGTGACCACCGGCGCGGCGCCGCGATAGGGCACGTGCAGCACGCTGATTCCGGCGAGGGCATTCAGCGACTCGCCCGCGAACTGCATCGAGCTGCCGGTGCCGGGCGACCCGTACGCGTACTTGCCCGGGGCGGCCTTTGCCAGCGCGATGAACTCCGCGAGGTTCTTTGCCGGCACCGATGGATGCGCCGCAATCACCAGCGGCGTCTCGCCGATCAGCGTGACGGGCGCGAGGTCGCGCGCGGGATCGTAGTTCATCTTCTGCCCCACGATGGGGCCGACCAGGACCTCCGTAGGCGACGCGATCAGCATCGTGTAGCCGTCCGGCGTGCTCTTGGCGACGATGTCGGCGCCTATCGTGCCCGAAGCGCCGGCGCGGTTGTCAAGCACCATCGTAACCCTGAGCGATTCGCCCAGGCGCTGGCTCACGGCGCGCGACACGAAGTCGACCCCGCCACCGGGCGGATAAGGGATGACTACGCGGATCGGCTTGTCCGGCCAGCCCTGGGCCGTTGCAGGGCCAGCGACGGATGCCGCCGCCAGCGTCGCGCAGAGCGCGAGCGTCTTGAGTGCTTTCATTGGAAATCGGCGGCGAAGCCGGGCGCCGGCGTGAAGCCGAGGTCGCCGCGCGCTATCACCGCCTCGCGCCCGCCATGCGTGGCGAGCAATTCGGCCTGGCGCGCCTTGGCGCGGCGGTCGACTTCGTCCGGGTCGCAGATCGCGTAGAGCTTTGCGCGGCATTCGGCGAGGATGCCGCCGTGATTCGGGTCGGCGGCGAGATCGTTCGTTTCGTCGGGATCCGTTTCGAGGTTGAAGAGCTGCGGAACGTATTTGGCGTAGTGCACGTACTTCCACTTGCCGTTGCGGATCGCGAACGCGCCGGTCGTGGTGCCCATGCCGTGGTATTCGGATAGAACATTGCGCACCGGGATCTTGCCTGCCGCGATGTCGAGGAGCGAAACCCCGGGGTGCGTGTCCTTCACTGAGGCGAAAGGCACTCCTGCGGTTTCGACGATCGTCGGGTAGCAGTCGACGTGGCTCACCGGCGTGTCGATCCGCTTGCCTGTAGGAACGCCCGGCCCGGCCATGATCAGCGGCACTCCGGCGATCTCGTCGTACATCGTCGACTTGCCCCAGAGACCCCTCGAGCCGAGGTTGTCGCCGTGGTCGCTCGTGTACATTACACGCGTGTTGCCCGAGAGGCCGGCTTCCTCGAGCGCGCGCAGCACCTTGCCGATGTTCTCGTCGACGTACGACACGAGGCCGAAGTAGCCGGCGATGGCGCGCTTCACGTCGGCTTCCGACTCGAAGTAGTCGTCGTAGCAGAACGAGTTGCGGTAATCCTCGAGATACGGATGCTTCGGGCGCTGCTCGCGCGCGTAGAGCTTGGGCATCGGCAGGTCGCGGTTCCAGTACTTGTAGTAGTGCTCAGGCGGCGCAGTGAGCGGGAAATGCGGCGCCACGAAGGACACGAACAGCACCCACGGCTTGCCGTCGTCCTTGACGCCTTCCTCGCGCAGCCAGACCTGGGCGCGCGAGCAGATTTCCTTGTCGTAGAACGTGTACGGCGATTCGCCGGGCCCCGCCATCGCGGCCATCTTCTTGGCGGCGCCGCGGCGCGGCAGATCGTCTCTCACCAGGCCCATGAGATCGCCCTTGCCCTCGATGATGTGCATGGGGATCTGCTCTTGCGTAAATCCGTGGTCCTCGCCCGCGAGGTGGAAGTGCAGCTTGCCGATCGACACGACGCGGTGCCCGCGCTCGCGCAGCACGTGGTGCCAGGAGGGAATCGTGCCGTCGTAGGCGTCGGCGTTGTCCCAGAAGCCGATCTGGTGGATGTACTTGCCGCACGCGAACCCGGCGCGCGCCGGGATGCAGACGGGGCTCGTCGTATAGGCGCTCATGAAAGCCGTGCCGCGCGCGGCCAGCGCGTCGAGGTTGGGCGTCTGCACGACGGGATGCCCTGCGTACCCCGCGACCTTGGGGTTGTGCTCGTCGGACATGATGACCAGGAAATTGGGCGCTTTCAATAGTGCTCCTGTTTCCGGAAACGGCAAGCCAATTGGATTGTGTGCCGCGCGCTTGGCGGATCTTGCAAATCTATTGTTTAAGAAAGTGGCTCAGATAACGCCGAGCAACTCGACCTCGAATTCGAGCGTCGCGTTGGGCGGGATCACGCCGCCCGCGCCGCGCGCGCCGTAACCGAGCGACGGCGGGATGGTGAGCTTCCTCGTGCCGCCGACCTTCATGCCGGCCACGCCTTCGTCCCAGCCCTTGATGACCTGACCGCCGCCGAGGTGGAACTCGAACGGGTCGTTGCGGTCCTTGCTCGAATCGAACTTGGTGCCGTCCATGAGGCGGCCCGTGTAATGCACGCTGACCTGCTGGCCTTTGGTGGCTTCGGCGCCGGTGCCTTCGACGAGGTCCTGGTAGGTGAGTCCGCTTGCGGTGGTGGGCATGGCGATCCTTGGATGAAAAAGGAAACGCATTCTGCCTTATCCGGGAACCGGTGCGTCGGGCACGCACCGCTCGTTCGCACGACCCCGATCGCGACTCGTGCGCTTAGTGCCCGGCCTGGCGCTGCGTCTGGTAGCGCGTGGCGTGCAACTCGGCGGTCACCGCTTCCATCGCAGCGGCGAGGTCGGCGAGCGGGTTGTCCTTGCAGAACCGGTCGACTGAGCGCAGCACGCGTTCGGAGTCTGCGCTGCCCGTGATGTCGTAGGTGTCCGGCGTTTGCCGGTTGTAGGCCGTGATGTAGCCGGCAATCCAGTTCTTGACCGCCACCGACTCGGGCCGGTGCTCTCCCGTCGGGTGCACCTTGAGGAACTCCTTGCAACTATCGGGGCGCTGGCTCCAGTAGGCCCGGTCCTTGTCGGCGGCCTGAAGCAGCGAGGCGCCTGTGGCGAGGGCCAGCGCAAGAACGGTACGTTTCATCGCAGCGGTCATCGCGGAACGGTGTTCACAGACGGGGAGATTGGTGATTCTACCAGTGCAGTCAACGCGTCCAAGGCCACTACTGCTCCCGCCAGCGCGTCCCAGCCGGAGGTGTGGCCGATCGAGTCGATGCGGGTCAGGTTCACCGTCCCTCCCGCGAGAATCGCCACGATCGCTTCGTTCACCGCCTCGGCGCATTCGCCTTCGGCCGCGCACGCTAGATGCGCGTAGCTGATTCGATTCGTTCCTTCGCGAGCGCGAGGCAATGCCCACGCCGCCAACCGTGTCGCGATGACGCCGCGCCCGGTAGCATGGAGCGCACACAAGCCGCCGCCGATGAGATCGTCGCCCGCAGGCGTGAGGCCCGGACCCAGGCCGATCAGGCCGGCTGCCCCCGAGGGGACGCCTTCCGGATTGGCGAGCCAGTACGCCAACGCCCTCACCGGCGCAGGACGCTCGCGGCCCGAATCGAGCAGGAAGCCGAAACCCTGCGCGGGCAATCTGCCGCGCGCGGCTGTACGCAATTGCTCCAGCGAGCCCCGGACCGTCCTAACATCCCACTCGGGCGCCGGCCTCAGACGCCAAAGAACGGCGCCCGCGAGGTCGACATTCACCGTATTGTCGACCGCAAGGCCGGAGGGCAGGGCGTCGCAATGCGCATTGAGCGGCCCGTTGCCGACCGCGCCGATGCAGGCTAGCCCGGCAGCAGTTTCGACATAGGCACTGTGCTCGAATACTGCAATCAAGCGCGCCTCGCCCGGCGCCAGTGCCACGCGCGCAAACCGCCCGAGCGAGAGAATCCTAACCAGCGATGACATGCGTGCCGGTCCTGCCTTCGAGCGCAGGCAGCGCTTCCTCGAGGTGCGCGATGACGGCGCGGCTGCCGCCGCCGGCGATGAAGGACAAGGCAGCCTCGATCTTGGGGCCCATGCTGCCTTTGCCGAAATGGCCCTCGGACTGGTATTCCATGAGTTCGCTCGCCTTCACCGCGTCGAGGGAGCGCTGGTTCTTCTTGCCGAAATTGATCGCGACCTTGGGCACTGCGGTGAGGATCATGAGCGTATCGATGCCGAGCTGGTTGGCGAGCAGCGCCGAGGTGAGGTCCTTGTCGATCACCGCGGCGACGCCCTGGTGCGAGCGGTCGGCGCGGTGCACGACCGGGATGCCGCCGCCGCCCGCCGCGATGACGGCGATGCCCTGCTCGGAGAGCGATTCGATGAGGTCGATGTCGAGGATCCTGCGCGGCCGCGGCGAAGGCACGATGTAGCGCCAGCCGCGCCCGGCGTCCTCCATCATGGTCCAGCCGAGCTGCTTTTCCAGCTCGCGCGCCTCGGCGGCGGAAAAGAACGGGCCGATGGGCTTGGAGGGATTGCCGAAGGCCTGATCTTCCGGATCGACCTCTACACGCGTGAGGATGCAGGCGACACGGCGCTCGTGCTCGGCGCGCGCGAGCTCGTCCTCCATGCCCTGCATCATCAGGTGCGCGATGCCGCCCTGGCTGTGCGCGACGCAGACATCCAGGCGCATCGGCGGGACGTGTTCGCGCGCGTAGTACTGGCGCAGCAGGA
>JBBQNG010000124.1:0-12424 GCA_038329645.1 Burkholderiales bacterium | reverse complement strand
GCATCGGCGCAGCCCGACGGAACGGCGTCACCGAGGTTAAAAGGAAAGTCGAGATGGCGCGCGTTCACGCTTGGCTCATCGCCAGCAGAGCGTGCCCTGCCGGGCGCGCCAAAAAAAACGGGCGTCTTTCGACGCCCGTTGCAAGAGCTTTTCTGCCGGATTGCTCCGGCTTATGAGAAAGCTTTTCTTAGAACGCGTGGCGGATCGTGCCTGCAAACAGGCGCGGATCTTCGCCAGCGGTCACGGCAGAACCCGCGGAGTTGCCAAGAGAAGTGCTGGTAAAGAAGTTGTACGCGGCACCTACGTCGTTCGTGATCTTCGCGTAGGTCAGGCCCACCGAAGTACGCTTGGACAGCGTGTACTGGTACGACAACGCAACCATCTTCGCGCCGTCTTGGGCAGCCGTAATCTTGTCGTCACGAGCTTTGGTGTAATGGAAATGGAACCCATTGTTGCCCATCATGTACGAAATCGGCAGCGACCACGCCGTACGCTCGTTGGTCCTCACGCCAGCGGTCGCACCGGTGTTGCCGCGCAGCGTCGACTTGTCCCACGCCAGGCCGATCTTGAAGCCGGCGATCTTGAACGAGCCGTACAGCTTGTTGGAACGCTGGTCGAGTTGCGCCGCGGAAGCCGAAATCGTCTGGCCGCCATCGGGTTTCATGTTCCAGTAGCTGTAGCCGACCTGCCAGTTCGAGGCTGCGTAATTCGGGTTCAGGTTGAACGCGTTGCCCTTGCGGATGGTGGAGGCCAAGTCGGACTGTTGCGCGGCCGTGGCACCAACAGCGGCAGCTGCGCCGACGTTCGAAACGTTAGGCTGGCCCGTCGCACTGCCGGTCGGGCCGGTCGAGTACGCAACGATCGCGGTGAAGCCGCCGAAGTTCGGCGTCGTGTAGTGGATGATGTTCGGCGTGCGGGTCGCATTGGCAATCGCGACGCCGTTGGCCATGTACGCCAGCAGCGAGATGCTGTCCGCGCGCAGGTCACCGGCCAGAACCGACATGTCGCTTTCGGTGTTGCCGTAGTGGACGTCCTGGCGGCCGACAAAGATGCGGCCCAGGGAGGCGCTACGCAGACCGACGTGCGTGTTTCCGCTCATCGCGATCACGTTGCCAGAAGCTATCGGCATGCGGAGGTCCGCCTGGCCGATCGCCTGCAAGCCACCGCCGAGGTCTTCCACGACGTTGAACAGGATGCGCGACGAATCGTCGGCAACGCGGTTCTCGGAAGTGTTCAGGCCGGCGCGAGGCGCATTCGGCGAACCGATCCTGAGGTTCTCCAAGCTGGCCTTGAAAACGCCGCTGATCGTGACGCTGGATTGCGCCAGCGCAAGCCCAGGGGCTGCCAGCGCGCCTGCTACGGCAACGGCTAGAAGTTTCTTTTTCATTCGGTTAAATCTCCTGTGTAGGTTTCGATTCCCGGCCGGGGCCTTGCGGTCTCCAACCAGACCCCCCGTACCGAGAAGTCGATGCGATTTTGCCAAACTGCGGCGCCGGAGAACAACTTTGCGGTCGATTTAGCGACCCGCCGCCGCGAACATGTTGCGTTTCCGCAACAGACAAATAATATATCGTTACAAAACAATGCCTTATTTTATATCCTGAAGAGGGTAGATAAGGCCATTCCGGGGTCGTTTGCGCGCATGAACGCCTCCCCGACGAGAAATGCCTGCACCCCATGGTCGCGCATGGTTTTCACGTCCTTCTGAGAAAGCATTCCGCTTTCGGTAACGACGAGGCGATCCGCGGGAACGCGCGGCAGGAGATCGATGGTCGTCCCGAGGCGCGTTTCGAAGGTGCGCAGGTTGCGGTTGTTGATGCCAAGTAGCGGCGTCTGCAGCGTCAGCGCCGCGTCCAGCTCGTCCGCGTCGTGGATTTCGACCAGCACCGCCATGCCGAGACCCCTCGCGTGCTCTTCAAACTCCCGCATGACGCCCGGGTCGAGCGCCGCGACGATGAGAAGTATGCAGTCGGCGCCCATCGCGCGGGCCTCATACACCTGATAGGGATCGACCATGAAATCCTTGCGCAGGACGGGCAGATCGCAAGCGGCGCGCGCGATTTGCAGGTGCTCGTTCGCGCCCTGAAAATATTGCCTGTCCGTGAGCACCGAAAGGCACGCCGCGCCTGCGGCCGCGTAGCTCTTCGCAATCGCCGAGGGATCGAAACTTTCCCGCAACACGCCCTTGGAGGGACTCGCCTTCTTGATCTCGGCTATGACTGCGGGCAAGCCTTGCGCGATGCGGGCACGCATTGCGCCTACGAAATCGCGCGGCGCACCGGACGCCGCCACTCGTTTCTTCAATTCGCCGAGCGATATCTCAGCACTCGCCGCCGCGATTTCCGCCCGCTTGGTGGCGAGGATCTTCTGCAGAATGTCGGCCATTAGGAGCCTTCTCTCGATGGCTTGATCATTGCAAGTGCTGCGGCAGCGCCGACGATCCGGATGCGCTGGTAGCTCTTGAGGTTGCGCAGGTGCTTGTCGCCAGAGACGATGAAATCGGCCTTGGCCGCTAGCGCGCGGCGCGCACTGCGTCTATCTCGGCCTGGATTTCGTCCTCCGTCATGGGCTCGCCCTCGACAGCGGCCATGCGGTCCATCGCCTCCACGAGTTCTCCGACCTGCCGGCGCCGGATTTCCTCGCGCAGCAGGCGCTGGATTGCGTCGGTGGAAAGCAGCCCCGCCTGGGCGGCTTCCTTGGCCAGCCCATCGGGTAAGTTCAGCTTGAGTTCCGTCATGGCGCTCTCTCATTAGGTGCTATGCAGGAATTGTCCGCTTTTTCCGTACTGGCGCTCAGCCTTTTGCCTCGTGGCGCGCGGCAAATGCCACGTATTCGTCCAGTTTCCTGCGCGCATCGCCGCCGGCGACCGCCTTTCTCGCATGCTCGATGCCGCTCCCCAGCGTCTTGGCGAGGCCCGCCACATAGATCGTTGCGCCCGCGTTGAGCAGCACGATATTGAGGGCCGGCCCGGCCTGGTTGTCGAGAACGGCGAGGATCATTTCCTTCGATTCCTGCACGGTGCTTACCTGGATTGCGCGCCGGTCATAGATCTCTAGCCCGAACTGGGAAGGGTGCACGGTGTACTCGAGGATCTCTCCCTTGACGAGCTCGCCGATCATCGTCTCGCCGGAGATCGAGATCTCGTCCAGGCCGTCGCGACCGTGGACCGTCATCACGTGCCTGCTGCCCAGCCTTTGCAGCACGCGCACCTGGATCCCCACCAGGTCGGGATGGAACACGCCCATCACCTGGCTCTTTGCGCCGGCGGGATTGGTGAGCGGGCCGAGCAGGTTGAAGATCGTGCGCACGCCGAGTTCCTTCCTCACCGGCGCGGCATATTTCATCGCCGCATGGTGGCTGGGCGCGAACATGAAGCCCAGGCCAACTTCGGCAATGGCGTTGCCGACCTGCACCGGCGTGAGCGCGATGTTCGCGCCCAGCGCCTCGAGCACGTCCGCGCTTCCTGACGACGACGATACGGAGCGCCCCATGTGCTTGGCGACCTTGGCGCCGGCGGCGGCGGCGACGATCGCCGCGGCAGTGGAAACGTTGAAGGTATGTGCCGAGTCCCCGCCCGTGCCGCAGGTGTCGACAAGGTGCTTGTCGTCGGCGACCTCGACCGTGGTGGCGAATTCGCGCATGACCTGCGCGGCGGCCGCTATCTCGCCGATCGTTTCCTTCTTCACGCGCAGGCCCATCACGAAGCCCGCGATCTGGGCCTGGGTGAGCTCACCGCTCATGATCTGCCGCATTACATGGAGCATCTCGTCGTGGAAGATCTCGCGGTGCTCGACCGTCCTCTGGATTGCGTCTGCGATGGAAATTTTCATTCTCCTCACCCCTGCAGGAAATTTTTAAGAAGCTGGTGGCCGTGCTCGGTCAGTATCGCCTCGGGGTGGAACTGCACGCCCTCGACCGCGAATTCCCTATGCCGCACGCCCATGATTTCGCCGTCCTCCGAATGCGCGGTGATCTCGAGGCAATCGGGCACGCTTTCGCGCTCGATCACCAGCGAGTGGTAGCGGGTGGCCGCGAAACCGACCGGCAGGTCGCGGAAAACGCCCCGGCCGGAATGCTCGATCTGGGACGTCTTGCCGTGCATCACCCGCTTGGCACGCACCACCTTGCCGCCGAACGCCTGGCCGATGGCCTGGTGCCCGAGGCAGACCCCCAGGATCGGAATGCGGCCGGCGAACTCGCCAATCAGACCAAGCGTGATGCCCGCCTCGTTGGGCGTACACGGGCCGGGCGAGAGGACGATGCGCTGCGGCCCGAGCGCGGCCACATCGGCCAGCGAAATCTCGTCGTTGCGGAATACGCGCACGTCCTCGCCGAGCTCGCCGAGGTACTGCACGAGGTTGTAGGTGAACGAATCGTAGTTGTCGATCATGAGCAGCATGGCACCTCCTAGGCCGAGACCGGCTGGGTGGTCTCGGCCAGCGCGCTTTCCGCGGCATGCAGGACCGCGCGCATCTTGTGGAGCGTTTCCTGGTACTCCGCTTCGGGATCGGAATCGGCAACGATGCCCGCGGCGGCCTGGACGTGCAGCGTGCCGTCCTTGACCACGGCGGTGCGAATCGCGATCGCCAGGTCCATGTCGCCGTTGAACCCGAGGTAGCCTACGGCCCCGCTGTACAAACCGCGCTTGATCGGCTCGAACTCGTCGATGATCTCCATGGCGCGCACCTTCGGCGCGCCGCTGATCGTGCCGGCGGGAAAGGTAGCCTTGAGCACGTCGAACGCATCGAGCCCCTCGGCAAGCTGGCCCTCGCAGTTGGACACGATGTGCATTACGTGCGAATAGCGCTCGATGGTCATCGATTCGGTGACTTTCACGCTGCCGATCCGCGCCACCCGGCCCACGTCGTTGCGCCCAAGGTCGATCAACATGACGTGCTCTGCACGCTCCTTCGGATCGGCGAGCAGCTCCTCGGCGGCCTGCTGGTCGGCGGCAAATGTGGCGCCGCGCGGACGCGTCCCGGCGATCGGCCTCAGGGTGACGGTGTCGCCTTCGAGCCGCACGAGGATTTCCGGCGAGGCCCCAACCACATGGTGGTCGCCGAGGTCGAAATAGAACATGTACGGCGACGGGTTGAGTCCGCGCAGGGAACGATAGAGCGCGAACGGGGGCGCCGTGAACCGCCGTGACATGCGCTGCGAGATCTGGATCTGCATCGCGTCGCCCGCGTAGATGTACTCCTTGGTCTTCCTTACCGCGTCTACGAACGCTTCCTTGGTGAACGAAGAGCGCACGGCATCGTCGCCGGCGTAGGAACGCTGCACATGGTTCAACGGCCGCGAGAGACGGCGCTGCAGTTCGGCCAGGCGCCCGCGCGCGCGCCGCAGCGCATCGGGCTCGCCCGGGTCGGCATAGACCACGAAGTAGAGCTTGCCCTGCACGTTGTCGATCACCGCGAGCTCTTCCGAGCGCATCAGCAGCACGTCGGGCGTGCCCAGGGGGTCGGGCTTGGCCGCGGTCGCGGCCAGGCGCTTTTCTATGAACCGAACCGTTTCGTAGCCAAAGTAGCCGACCAGCCCGCCCGCAAAGCGCGGCAGACCCGGCAGCGGCGCGGCCCTGAATTTCGCAAGGTAGTCGCGCACGAACACGAACGGGTCCGTGCCGGGGAAACGCTCCACGCTCTCTTCGCCGTCGGGGCTGCGGCGGTGGACGGAAACGTTCGTGCCGCGCGCCTCGATGCGCTCCGACGAAGGCAGGCCGATATACGAATAGCGGCCGAATCGCTCCCCGCCGACCACCGATTCGAGCAGGTAGGTGTAGGGCTTGTTGGCGAGCTTGAGGTAGAGCGCGACCGGGGTATCGAGGTCGGCGCGGATCTCGGCGATGACCGGGATCCGGTTGTAGCCCTGGCTGGCGAGCTGATCGAAATCGAGCTCAGTCATGTGAATCTCCCACTAAAGAACCGGTGTTGACTGGACGTGCAACTAGCCTGCGGCGGGTCCTGCCTCGCGCCACCCGTGCCGCGCCGGGTGCGCAAGATGGCCTAGCTGCGCCAGGGGCGCCAGCTAGACCAGTAGAGTTTCCAGTTTGTCCGGGCGGGGTTCACGACTGAAATGAAAGAAGTCCTGCGACATGCAGGAGCGTGGGAACTATACCATCGCAATCGATGCTTTGCACCTCGACGCCCTCGCTGTACCCATAGGGCACGAGCAGGATGCCGCAGCCTGCGGCGCGGGCGGCCAGGGCATCGTTGGTCGAATCGCCCACCATGACCGCCTCGCGCGGCGCAATGCCGAGCTGCCGGCAGGCGGCCAGGATCGGGTCGGGTGCCGGCTTTTTCCTCGCCGCGGTATCCCCGGAAACGATCGCGGAGAAAAACGATTCGAGGCCGGTGGATCTCAGCAGCGGGAGGGTGAATCGCTCCGCCTTGTTGGTCACGCAGGCGAGGCTGAAGCCCATGGAGTACAGAGTCGTAAGGCCTTCGCGCACGCCGGGATAGGCGGTTGCAAGCTGACCATTGCGCTTTTCGTAGTGGAAGAAAAAACTCTCGATGCCGGAGCCGATCCGGCGCTCGTCGGGAACGCGGCCCAACGATTGCCCGAGCGTCCTTCGCACCAGGCTCGGGATGCCTTTACCAATGAAATCCCTCACCAGCGGGACCGCGACCGGCTCGAGGCCGAGCTCGGCAAGCATATCGGCGGCCGACGCGGCGATTTCGGGAGCCGTATCGAGAAGCGTCCCGTCGAGGTCTATCAGGACGGCGCGGATTGCATCCTTGTCGATCACGCAGCTGCGAGCGCTGCGCGCATCTCCGCGATGGTTTTCGCATAGTCGCGCGACCCGAAAATCGCCGACCCCGCGACAAAGGTGTCCGCGCCGGCGGCGGCAATTGCGGCAATGTTATCGACCTTCACGCCACCATCGACCTCCACCCACACTTCGCGCCCGGTGGCCTTTGCGGCCACATCGACGCGCCGCCTCACTTCGGCGATCTTGCCGAGCACCGTAGGGATGAACGCCTGGCCGCCGAAGCCCGGGTTGACCGACATCAGCAATACGAGGTCGATCTTGTCGAGCGTGTAGTCCAGGTATGAAAGCGGAGTCGCGGGATTGAACACCAGCCCGGCCTTGCATCCGTGATCGTGGATCAGCGCGATGGTCCGGTCGACGTGCTCCGAAGCTTCCGGATGGAAGCTGATGATTCCCGCGCCCGCCCTGGCGAAGTCCGGCACGATCCGGTCGACCGGCTTCACCATGAGGTGCACATCGATCGGCACGCTTGCATGCGGCCGGATCCCCTCGCAAACCGGCGGCCCGATGGTGAGGTTCGGCACGTAATGGTTGTCCATCACGTCGAAGTGGATGAGGTCGGCCCCGGCCGCGATGACTGCGCGCACCTCTTCCCCGAGGCGCCCGAAATCGGCGGAAAGGATGCTTGGTGCGATGCGAAACTTCATGGCGACGCGCATTGTATCCCGGCATGCCTGGCCCGATCCCCGTGCGGGCCGCCCGAGCCGGTACAATTGCCCACATGGGTCAGGAAAAGCACTACGACATCTCGGTCGGCGCCACGACGAAGTATCTGAGCGATCAGTCGGATGAATCCGCCGACAGGTACGTTTTTTCATACACCATCACGATCCGCAATGCGGGCAACGCGAGCGCGCAACTGATCAGCCGGCACTGGATCATTACCGACGCGCGCGGCCAGGTGCAGGAGGTGCGCGGGCTCGGGGTGGTCGGCGCCCAGCCGATGCTGAAGCCCGGCGAGTCCTTCGAATATGCGAGCGGCACCTCGATAGCGACGCCGGTGGGCACCATGCGCGGAACGTACCAAATGGTCGGCGAAGACGGGTCCCGTTTCGACGCGGCGATTCCCGAGTTCACGCTGTCGGTGCCGCGGGTCCTGCATTAGCGCGGCCTACTTTTTCTCGTCGTCTCCCGGGCGCTTCTTGGGCCAGGTCCACCACACGATGAGCAGCAGCAGTCCGAGCGCCACGCCCATTTCAAGAAAGATGACCCACATAGCCCGATCCGTCCTCCCGGCAATGGGTGCGATTCTACTTGCGTCCGCGCTCGGCGCCTGCAGTCCGGTCGCAAACAAGAGGGACAATGGATCGCAGGCTGAGTCACCTGCTGAAACGGGGCCGGCGGCGGCGTGTCTCCCGGCGGCCCCCTGCCCGCCGTGCCCGGTTTGCTTGCCGCCAAAGCCGGTCCCGACGGAAGCGACCTACAAGGAAACGCCCTGGAGCGAAGTTCCGGCCTGGGCGACCGCGAGCTTCGTTCCGAGCTTGCGTGCCTTCGTCTCGGGTTGTTCGCGTGTGAGCGGCCGAACACCGTGGCAAGGGGCGTGCGCCGAGGCACGCGCGCTGGCGCCGGACAACGAGCAGGTCGCGCGGAAATTTTTCGAAATCCGGTTCGCCGCGTATCGTGTCGTCGCGCCGGACGGACGCGACCAGGGCCTGATCACCGGCTACTACGAGCCGATCCTGAAAGGCCGGCGCGCACCCGAGGCGGGATTCCGCTTTCCTGTCTATGGCGTGCCCGAAGACCTGGTGGTGGTGGATTTGGCCGAGTTGCATCCCGAATTGCGCAACCTGCGGCTGCGCGGCCGGCTGCAGGGCGGGCGGCTCGTGCCCTACTATTCGCGCGCCGAAATCGAGGGTAGCCCTGCGCGGATTGCCGCACGAGCCCTGGTTTGGGTGGCCGACGCAGTCGATCTTTTCTTCCTGCAGGTGCAGGGATCCGGGCAGGTCGAGTTCGCTTCGGGGGAGCGCGTGCGACTGGGTTTCGCCGACCAGAACGGCCACCCTTACCGGTCCCTGGGGCGCTTCCTGATTGATCGGGGCGACCTCAAGCCCGGGGAAGCGTCGATGCAGGCGATCAAAGCGTGGGCCGCCGCCCATCCCGAAAAATTACAGGCGGCGATGAACGCCAACCCGAGCTATGTTTTCTTTCGCGAGCTGCCGCCGCCCAAGGATCCCCTCGACGGGCCGCCGGGGGCCCTGGGGGCCCCCCTGACTCCGGGCTACAGCATTGCGGTCGACCCGCGCTACATCCCGCTCGGCGCTCCAGTCTTTCTGCAGACGACCTACCCGCTTTCGGATCGCCCGCTCGAGCGGCTGGCGATGGCCCAGGACACGGGCGGGGCGATTCGCGGCGCGGTCCGCGCGGATTTCTTCTGGGGCACTGGAGAGGATGCCGGGGCCGAGGCGGGCCGCATGCAGCAGCAGGGCAGGCTTTGGCTGCTCTGGCCGCGCGGCGAACTGCTGCCCAAGCAGTAGCGCCTCCTCCTAGCGTGCCTTGGCCTGCCGGCCTTCCTTCGCGGCGAGGTCCAGGCGCGTGCGCAGGTCGTTCAGCGAAGACCCGCCCTGCTGCCTTTCGCCGTTCTCGAAAAAAAGCGTCGGCGTGGCGCGCACGCCTATCGACTGCCCGAAAGCGACGATCGATTCAATCGGGTTTTCGCATGTCGCAGCAGCCGGTGCCTTCTTGCGCAAGGCGAGGTCCAGCCAGGCCTTTGCACGGTCGGGCGCGCACCAGATACTTTTCGAGTCGTCGATCCGCTCGGGGCGGATGACGGGAAACATGAACACGTAAAGCGTCATGTCATCGACTTGCTGGAGCGTTTGTTCGAAGGACTGGCAAGCGGGGCAATAGGGATCCGAAAACATCGCCGCAACACGCTTCCCATTGCCGCGCACGATCTTCACTGCCTTGTCCAACGGCAGCGAATCGAACCTGATCGCGGAGAGCTTGCTCAGGCGCTCATCGGTGAGGTTGCGGCCGCTCTTGGATTCGAAGATTTCACCCTGCACGATGTTCTCGCCTTTGGGATCCGTATAGAGGATCTGGATGCCCTGCGGCGTACGAAAGCGAACCTCCATCAGCCCCGGGATCGGCGAAGGCTGCACCGCCTCGATCTTCGCGCCGTTGAGCTTGGGCTCGATGCTGCGGCGGATCGATTGCTCGTCCGCGCCGGCCGGCGTGGCCGCCAGCAAGACAAGGAAAATACACAGGGATCGGGCCATGAAATCTCCGGCGGTCAATGAAGCGCGTGGCGCAAAAGCAGGTTTTTTATGACCGGCAACCGGTCGGTAAAGTTCAGCCCGAGACTACGCAGGCGGCGGACGGACGGACTGCCCGATTCGAACATCGCCTGCAATCCATGCACAGCCGTACGCATGGCCAGTATAGCTTCGCTTCGGTCGCGCTCGTACCGCCGCAGGAGGTGAAAGTCTCCTGCCGAACGCACCGGCGCGCGCCCCTGGAGAACCGCGCCGAGGGACTGCGCATCCTGCAACCCGAGGTTGAGCCCCTGGCCGGCAAGCGGGTGGATGACATGCGCAGCGTCTCCCGCAAGCGCAACATGCGGCGCCACCATGCGGCTGGCATTGATCCGGCGCAGCGGATACGCCTGCGGCGCCGTGACGCTCGAAAGCGTTCCCAGCACTCCATGCGATGCCGCGGTGACTGCCTCGCCGAGCGATCCGGCATCCAGGGTCATGAGGCGCGCGGCGTCCTGCTCGGGCACCGACCACACCATAGAGACTTGCCCGCGCGGCAGCGGCAACAGCGCCAGTACCGGGCCTGCCTGGAACCATTGGTACGCCGCATTGCGATGCGGCTGCGCGCACGAAAAATTTGCGACCACGGCGGTCTGCCCGTACGGCATTTCGGCGACCTCAATCCCGGCTGCGTTGCGCACGAACGAGTCGGCGCCATCGGCACCCACCACCAGGTCGGCCTCAAGCCGGCGGCCGTCCGCCAGGCGAAGCGTGGCCCTCTCACCCGATTCAAGGGATTCGCAACGCGAAGGCACGAATAGCTCGAGGCCATCCTGGGAACCCAGGGCATTCCACAGGGCCGCCTGCAGCACGCGGTCCTCGACGATCCATGCGAGCTCGGCAACCCCACCCCGATAGGCGTCGAATCCGATGCGCGCGCCTTCGGAATCGCCGAACACCTGCATCGCGTGGACCGGGGTCAACCGGTCCGCAGCTATCGCATCCCAGACCCTTATGGAGCGCAGGAACTCAACGCTGCCGGGGGAAAGCGCGTAGACCCGCGCATCGAACTCTCCCGGAGGATAGTCCTGCGCCGACGGTGGCCGGCCGCCCGACACCAGCGCAACCGACATGCCGCGGACGGCACGCGCTATGCTGGCGCCCACCACGCCGCCGCCAACCACGATCAGGTCAAACCGCATCGCGCATTCTACCTAACTGCATGAAATAGCGTTAGAATCCGGCTGTCGTCGTCGATCGGCCTTGACCCCCAAAGCCGAAGAAAAGACAATGCGCGCCCGTTTTCGAGACTTACTTTCCGGTGATATAGCTCAGCTGGTTAGAGCACAGCACTCATAATGCTGGGGTCGGTGGTTCAAGTCCACCTATCACCACCACATATTCCGTGTCACGCACACACCTGCTCACCGTTGCAATGGCGCTTGCGATTTCGGCATCCGTCGTCTCTGCGTACGCGCAGCTGCGCTCGATTCCCGAGGATGCAAAGCGCGCGACGATGCGGTACGTGCGCGAAATGATCGTCGAGCTCGATGGCAAGCAGGTGCGCTTGACGCCGGGCGCGCAAATCCGCAGTACCGACAACCGCATCGTCCTGCCCAGCGCCCTTCCGCAGGACGGCCTGCTGGTCAAATACATAGGCGACCCCGCCGGCCAGGTTCATCGCGTCTGGATCCTGACGCAGGAAGAAGCGGCGAAGCCGGACAAGAAGCCGTAGGCAAAGGCCATGGCCGGCAAGCTCTACATCAAGACGTTCGGCTGCCAGATGAACGAGTACGACTCCGCGAAGATGGCGGACGTGCTGTCGGCAGCCGAGGGACTCGATCCCACCCAGCACCCGCAGGACGCGGATGTCATCGTCTTCAATACGTGCTCGGTACGCGAGAAAGCGCAGGAGAAGGTATTTTCCGAGCTCGGCCGCGCGAAAGACCTCAAGGCGGCAAAACCCGGCTTGCTCATCGCCGTCGGCGGCTGCGTGGCCAGCCAGGAAGGCGCAGGGATTGTCGCGCGTGCTCCCTATGTGGACGTGGTATTCGGCCCGCAGACGCTGCACCGCCTGCCCGCGCTGCTGGCAGAAAGACGCCGCAGCGGGCTCGCGCAGGTCGATGTCAGTTTTCCCGAGATCGAGAAGTTCGACCACCTGCCTCCCGCCCGCGTCGAGGGACCGTCGGCATTCGTGTCGGTGATGGAAGGCTGCAGCAAGTATTGCAGCTTCTGCGTGGTGCCCTATACGCGGGGAGAAGAGGTGTCGCGGCCGTTCGATGACGTAATCGCCGAGGTCGCGGATCTCGCCGAACGGGGAGTGAAGGAAGTCACCCTCCTCGGCCAGAACGTCAATGCGTATCGCGGCGCGATGCACGGCGGATCGGTCGCGGACTTCGCCGAACTCCTGCTGCACGTTGCGGAGATCGACGGCCTGGAGCGGATCCGGTTCACCACCTCG
>JBBQNG010000123.1:0-12526 GCA_038329645.1 Burkholderiales bacterium | reverse complement strand
ATGTTGTTTACCAGGCCGATGCAGTTGGGTCCGAGCACGCGCAGGCTCCGGTCGCGCGCAATCGAGGCGATGCGGTCCTGCGCCGCCTGGCCGGCGCCCTCGCCCATTTCACCGTAGGCCGACGCATAGACGATGACGCCGCCCGCGCCCGCATCGGCCGCTTCGATGAGCAGTGCTTCAACGCCGTCCTTTGGAACCACGAGCACCACCGCATCGGGCGCCTTGGGCAGGTCGGAGATCGACGCGTACGAGGGTCGATCGGCGATCCGGTCGTACTTGCCGTTGACGAAAAATATTTCGCCGCCGAAATGCTGCAGGTTCTCGAAGGAGCGCATGCCGAAGGCGCCCGGGCGAGGCGACATGCCCACGATCGCGATCGTGCGCGGATCGACGAGCCGCGCGAGGTCGGCGTGCATGAACGGTGGTCGGGTATTCATCGCTTACGCAGCCTCGGCTAGCCGCACGCGTATCCCGCTCAGGCTGAGCACGCCGCCTGCGCCGACGCACCCCAGCTCCTGCGCCGCGCGCATGACGTGGGCGCGGCTGGCGACCTGGATTTCGATCTCCGCGAATACAGCCTGGGCGCTGTCGCCCGGCAGGAAATGCAGCGCACCGGAATCGAGCTCGATACGAAATCGGCCGTTTGGCAGCATTTGCACCGGCCTTTCCACGATCTCGCCCCAGCGCGAGGAGAATTCGGCCGGGTCGGGACATTCGATTTCCGCCGCCCGCAGGCGTTGCGTCACGTCCCGCCGAATATGCTTCTGCCACGCCGAGCCCGCGGGCCCGTAAGGCCCCATGGGATCGGCGCCATCGGTCGTGCGGTTGAATTCGATCATGGCGCCGCCGGTATCCTTTGGATGCAGCTGCACGCCAATGTAGTCGCCATGCCGGATCAGGTTGGCCGTGCGCACGCCCAGGGTCTCGCAGTGGGCCTGGCGCCGCTCGGGGTCATCGCAGTCCATGATGATCATGTAGCCGTGGCGACCGTGATTGCGCTCAAGAAATCTGCCGGCAGCGGTGTCCGCGCGCGTCGGCGAAACGATCTCGATGAAATCCGTGCCGGCCGGGAAAAGCACGTTCTCCAGGCCGTAGCGGGCGACATTGGGGTCGCGATGGCAAACCTCGAGACCAAGCACCCTCGCGACGCGCTCGGTCTCCTGCGCAAGGTCGGCAGCGACCAGGCAGACCTGGCGCAACCGCAGGTAGCCGGTCCCGGCCATCGCGCCTAGCGGCCCTTGAACGCCGCTGCGCGCTTCTCGACGTAATGGGCCACGCCTTCCTTGAAATCCTCGCTCTTGAAGCTTTTTTGCATCTCGCTGTCGGCCACTGCGAGCGCGGCTGCGAAATCCTGGAAGGGCGACTTCCAGATCTGCGCCTTGATCACGGCGGTGGAGCGCGGCGAAACGGTGTCGGCCATGGTCCGCGCATAGGCCATCACCTCGTCCATGAAAGCGGCCTGGGCAAAAACCTTGTTGACCAGGCCGATCTTCTCGGCTTCGGCCGCGCCGAGCTTGCGCGCCGACAGCAGCAGGTCGAGCGAATGGGCCGGGCCCACGAGGCTTGGCAGAAGCCAGCTCACGCCATGTTCCGCGATCAGCCCGCGCTGCGCGAACGAGGTGGTGAACTTGGCATCGCTGCCCGCGAACCTCACGTCGGCGTAAAGCGCGAGCACAAGGCCGAGACCCGCCGCCGGGCCGTTGATTGCGGCGATGATGGGTTTGCGCGCCTTGAGCATGTAACCGAACCGCCCGCCGTAATGGCCGGACACATCGGGACCGAGATCGGAGGAAAAATCGGGCGCACCCGCGTCCTCGTCGGGGCTCCTCGATGCGCTGGCCGCGCCGGTCTTGATTCCCTGCAGCAGCTTCATGTCCGCGCCCGCGCAGAACCCGCGGCCCGCGCCCGTGAGCACGATGACGCGAACGGATTCGTCAGCCACCGCGGCGGCGACCGCCTTCCTCAGGCCGACGCCCATTGCCGCGGTAAAGGCGTTGAGCGACTCCGGCCGGTTGAGCCGGATCACCGCAACGCGGTCCTTTACTTCGTAGAGAACGTCTTCAAATGTGCTCATGCGATCCTCCGGTTTTGCCGATCACGCCTGCCAGACGCCGTAGCCTTCTTCACGCAAGCCGATCGCCAGTTCGATTTCCATGTCCTGCGCCGCGCGGTAGGGCATCGGGTTGCAGTACGCATACAGCCTTGGCAGGAGCCGCAGCCCGTACTGATGTGCAAAGCGGTTCGACTTGATGCCTTTCCTGTGGTTCTCGAAACGGCGCTCGGGCGACAGGCCCGTCATGCCGACATACACACAGGGCTTGGTCACATCGTAGTCCGGGTTGGCCCTGCGAAAGCGTCCCTCGTTCAGCACCTCGGGGCTGAGCTCGATGACGTACACCGAGTGCCGGTGCCGCGGCCCCGCGGCGGACTTGCGCACCCGCGGCTTCGCCACCAGCTTCACGGCCTTCTTCCTCTCCCCCGCCATGCAGCGAGACTAACCGGGTTCGAATTGCGCTGCAATTGCGCAACCTTTGCGCGATACTTTGCCCAACCGGGAGGAACCATGGCGGAAGAAAACCTGCTTACCGTGGTGCGCGCAGTCGTCGCGGCGAGGCCCGACGCGGTCGCCTACCGGACCCCGACCCGCAACTGGACCTTGCGCGAAGTCGGCGCCGCCTCCGACCGGATCGCACAAGGCCTCAAGTCGCTCGGCGTGGGCCCCGGTGACCGGGTGGCGGCGCTCACCAAGCACACTACCGAATGCATCCTGCTCACGCTCGCCGCCTGCAAACTCGGCGCGGTGTTCATGCCGGTCAACTGGCGCCTTGCCGCGCCAGAGGTGGAATTCATCGTGAACGACGGCAAGGCCCGGTTCCTTATGGCCGATGCTGCTTTCCTCCCAGTGCTCGCCCAGGGGAAGTACCCGTCGCTGGCCCTCACTCTCGCCACCGACCATGAAGCGGGACATCAGGCCTTCCACGACTGGTATGCCGGCTTCGAGCCCCTGGCTGAAAGCCACCAGGCCTGCGGCGAAGACACCGCGCTGCAGCTCTATTCGTCCGGCACGACGGGACTGCCCAAGGGCGTTGAGCTGACGCACGCCAACCTGCTCCTGCCGCGTACGCTGTTTCGCGACGTCTGGGGATTCGAGGGCGGCCGGTCGGTGATGTTCAATGCGCTGCCTTCGTTCCACATCGCCGGCATGGAGCTCGCGCTGCTCACCTTGCTCCTGGGCGGGGAAACGGTGCTGCAGCCCGACTTCGACCCGCAAAAAATCATTCCCGCCATCGGCGAGCATCGCGTCACCCACATGTTCCTCGTCCCCGCGATGATCATGGTCCTGGTCAACACACCGGGCGCCGACAAGGCCGACTATGCGTCGCTCGAACGCATTGCGTACGGCGCGGCGCCGATCAGCGAAAAAGTGCTTCTCGACGCGATGCGCGTGTTCGGGTGCGGCTTCCTGCAGGTGTACGGGCTCACCGAAACGACCGGCGCCGTCACCTTCCTGCCGCCTGAAGACCATGCGCCGAACGGGCCCCGGGCAGGACTGCTGCGCTCCGCCGGCAAGGCGCTGCCCGGCGTGGAGCTGCGCATCGTCGATGCGGCGGGGACCGCCGCCCCGGAGGGCGAAGTCGGCGAGGTCTGGATTCGCACCCGGCAGAACATGAAAGGCTACTGGAACAACCCGAAGGCCACGCGCGATGTGTTTCCCGAGGGGCACGGGGAGGACGGCGGGTGGTTTCGCAGCGGTGATGCGGGCTACCTGCGCGGCGAGTATCTCTACATCCACGACCGCATCAAGGACATGGTGATCTCGGGCGGCGAGAACATTTATCCCGCCGAAGTCGAGAATGCGCTCATGAAGCACCCCGCGGTGGCGGACGTCGCCGTGATCGGCGTGCCAGACGAAAAATGGGGCGAGGCCGTCAAGGCCTGCGTGGTGCTCAAGCCCGGTGCCGCCGCGCCGGCCGAAGAGATCATCGCCTTTGCGCGCGGGCAGATCGCGCACTTCAAGTGCCCCAAGAGCATCGATTTCCTCGCCGCCTTGCCCAGGAATCCGAGCGGCAAGCTGTTGAAGTACCAGCTGCGCAGGCTTTACTGGGAAGGCCTCGAGCGCTGCGTCAACTGAGCCCGGGCTGGCGCCGGGTCACGCGTCTTCCGCGCTGTCGTCCGACCAGCGCCTCGCACGCTTCGGCTCGTCGTAGGATTCGTCCGGCGGCCCGGGGTCGTCGTCCCGGGGCTCGTCGAACTTGTCCATTTCATGCAGCAGCGCCTGCAGGCGGCGTTCCGCCTCCGCGTCGAGGACCGCTTGCGCCGAAAGCCGCTTGGCGGCCGCGGCGGCCCCTTCGAAATCGCGCTTCTTTCGGATCGGCCGCGCGTGCTTTTCCTTTTTCGGGTGCGCGGTCATTGCTTCCTGCCACCGAACACCAACGTGCTGGCCGCCCATGAGATGAGCGCATAGACGATAGCGCCCAACACCGCCGACCAGAAGCCGGCCACATGGAAGCCCTCGACGAACGAAGCCACCATCCAGAATAGCAGCCCGTTGATGACGAAGATGAACAGCCCGAGCGTGACGATCGTCACCGGGAAAGTCAGCAGGACCAGCACGGGCCGGATGAGGGAATTCACCAGGCCGAGCACGAGGGCAGCAACCAACGCCGTGACGAACCCGTCGACCTGCACGGAAGGAACCACGTACGGCAGCGCAAGCAGGGCCAGCGCATTGATCAGCCAGACGAGGAGAAGCTTGCCCATGGGGGGGTTCTTTTTTGACGAAGGGCCCCTAGTTTAGCCCTTCCGAAAATCAGGCGGGCACGAGGCGCAAGTGGGTGATTTCCGATGGCGCGCCGAGTCGCTTGGGCGGGCCCCAGTACCCCGTCCCCCGGCTGGTATAGACCCACAGGCCGCCCAGGCGGCGCAATCCGGCGGTAAACGGCTGCTGCAGCTTAACGAAGAAATTCCACGGCCAGAACTGGCCGCCATGCGTGTGACCGGAGATCTGCAGGTCGAAGCCGGCGGGTTCCGCGGCGAAAGCGGACCGCGGCTGATGCGCGAGCAACAGCCTGACGCCCGCCTCGGCCGGAGCGCCGGCCATGGCCGCCGCCGGATCGCTCCTGTGCGAAGGATGGTAGTGGTGCGCGCTGAAGTCGGTGACGCCCGCGACGACGACTTCCTCGCCGTCGTGCCGCAGCACCACGTGCTCGTTCATCAGCACGCGCAATCCCAGCCTGCGCAGCTCTTCGATCCAGCCGCCCACGCCGGAGTAGTACTCGTGGTTGCCGGTGACGAAGTAGCTGCCGTGGCGCGCCGCAAGACGCGACAGCGGCTCGGTGTGATGCGCAAGCTGTCCGACGCTGCCGTCCACGAGGTCCCCGGTTACCGCGATCATGTCCGCATTCAGGCTGTTTACCGCGTTCACGATTGCGTCCACATACGCGCGCCGGATCGTCGGCCCGACGTGGATGTCGCTGATCTGGGCGATCGTAAAGCCGTGCAGCGCTTGCGGCAGGCCCGCGATCGAAACGTCCACCGATCGCACCACGGCCCTGCGACGCGCGTTGTACAGGCCTACGAGCGTCAGCAAGGCCGCGAGGACGGGTATCGCAATCGCACTCCAGGATTGCAGGTTGCCCAGCGCGATTGATCCAGGGGAAACGAGGTCGACCGCGGCCGCCGCGAGCAGGCCCACATCGCGGAGCATTGTCAGCACGAACAGCGAAGAAAAGGAGCCCATGGCGATTGCGCCCGCCCAGACCAGTGCATCGGACAGCGCGCGATGCTTTTTGCTCCGCGCGAACAATCCCTGCGGCGTCAGCCACGCCGACAGCGCAAGCCATAGCGCCAATGCCGCGGCCGCAGGCGGGCTGACCGCAGCCAGGTCGGGCAGCAGCCGCCAGCCGATGTAGGCATGAAGGAGGATTACCAGGCTGTAGAGTCTGAGCATGAGGGAGCTATGAAGTCCGGGCGCCTGGCCCCCCCTACATTGGGGGCGGTTACGCCCAAAGCAAGTGGGCTCAGCCGCCCTTGCGGATCCAGGCCTTGATCGCCTGCGCGGTTTCGCGCTCGATGCCGTTGAAGCCGTGGTGCGCAAAGGCTTCGCATTCGTTGCCGGTCGAGACGCCGCCTTCCATGGCGATGAAGTCGTTGCCGAATTTCTCGTGCGAACGCAGCGCGGCGCTGTAAGGCGTCACCCGGCACCAGTCGTTGACGTGGTGGATGACCAGGTGGCGGTTCCTGAATTCCTTCGCGTTGAACGAGTAGATCTGGGCGCGCGACGACGAGTGGATTTCGCCGGCGATCCTGTCTTGCAGGTATCCGGCCAGCTTCATCGTGTAAAACGTCCCGTTGCTGGTGCCGGCCAGGTAGATCTTCGCATTCGGGTAGCGCCGCTTGATGTCCTCCAGCACGCCCTGGATGCGCTCTTCGCTGTCCGAAGAGTTGGTGGCCACGGTGGCGAAGTCCTCGTCGACGAAGTACTTGCGCGCCCGAATCAGGAAATTGCCCGCAAAGTCGTAGACGAGCTTGCCGTCCCGTATTCGCGGGTTCATGACGCCGGTGCCGCCCGGGAAAAGGATGATCACGTATTTGGGATTCGGGCTGACCGAATCGAGCACGTAGGGAATCGGCTCGCCGTTTGCGAATTGTGCAGTGGTAACGAGCTCTTCCGCGGCGCTGGCCATGCCGGCACGCAAGCCAAAAGCCAAAAGCAGGATGAGGACAGGCTTCACGGTTGCCTATAATAGGCCATGGACCCAAGCCACAAAATGCGGCCGCTGGCGGCGTTCCGCGCGATGCGGCGCCTGCTCAACGACAGGGAAGACACGAGCCAGGTGTTCGTCATCACGTCCTCGTTGCGTGGAAAATCCTCGCTACGAGGAGCGCAACGCTTGCGCAGGACCGAAGCTGGCCGCGCGGTCCTGGCAGAGAATGGCTCGCTCCTGCCCGTCCTTTGCGATCGCGCCGCTCTGGCGCGCCTTCCGGCCGGCTCCCTCGGGCGGGCCTACTACGAATTCGTCACCCGCGAAAACATCTCAGCCGAAGGCCTCGTGGAAGCGTCCCTCGTGCAGAAGAAATTCCCGGCACCCACCGCGGACGAGCAGCTGTTTCGCGAGCGCATCCGCGACATGCACGATCTCTGTCACGTCCTTAGCGGCTATGGCCGCGACCCGCTAGGCGAGACGTGCCTGGTCGCGTTTACGTATGCGCAGACTCTTTCTCTCGGCCTTGCGGTGATCTCTTTGCTTGGCACGGTGAAGATTTCGAAGGCGATGGCCGGCGCCCCGGTCCGCTCGACTGTGCTCGAAGCTTGGCGTCACGGGCGGGCCGCCGCGTGGCTTGCGGGGGAGGATGTGGAGGCGATGATGCGCGAGCCGCTGGAGGAACTGCGCGCGAGGCTCGGAATAGCGCCGCCCGAGCGCTACCGGGAAATCATGGCCGGACTGGCGAGCGGACAAATTACCCCGGTTCCCTCGCTGCAGTAGCTTGCGACCATGAACCCAATCGTCTACGCGATCCCGGTGTTCATGCTGACCATCATGCTGGAGGCCTGGATCGCGCGCCGGCGCGGCATCCCCACCTACGATATCCCCGATGCGCTGACCAGCCTGCACCTGGGCGTGCTGAGCCAGCTCGCTTCGGCTTTCTCGCGTGTCTTCACGCTCGGCCTCTACATCGCGGTGTGGGACCAGTTCCACACGTTCGAGCTCTCCGCTTCGAATCCCCTGGTGTGGGTGTTCGCGCTCCTTGCCTACGACCTCGCGTACTACTGGTACCACCGCATGAGCCACGAGGTCGCCCTCTTCTGGGGGGGGCACGTGGTGCACCACTCGTCAGAATATTTCAACCTGAGCACCGCGCTGCGCCAGTCCTCCAGCTCGCCCCTCTTCGCGTGGGTGTTCTATGCGCCGCTGGCCGTGATCGGTGTGCCCCCCGTGGTGTTCGTCACCGTGGGTCTCATCGACCTGCTGTACCAGTACTGGGTGCACACCGAGCTGGTCGGGCGCCTGGGATGGCTCGACCGCATCTTCGTCACGCCCTCGAACCACAGGGTCCACCACGGCCAGAACGACTACTGCATCGACCGCAATTACGGCGGCATCTTCATCTTTTGGGACCGGATCTTCGGCTCGTACGTCGAGGAGCGCGAGGCGGAGAAAGTGGTCTACGGCGTTAGGAAACCGCTGCGCAGCTGGAACCCCCTGTGGGGCAACCTGCAGGTGTTTCATGAGTTGTGGCGTGCGGCGGTTGCGGCCAAAGGCGTGCGCACAAAGCTCGCGGTTCTGTTCAGCCGTCCCGGCGAACACGGCAAGGACAATGCGCTGCAGGCCGAGTTCGACGCGCCGAACTTCCAGCGGTTTTCGACCGGCACGGCCCCGGCGGTGCGCATCTACGCATCTGTCCAGTACGCTACTCTGGTACCGCTCATCTCGCATTTCATCGCGGTGCAGAAATCGCTGGGTGACACCGGGCGCGTCGCTTATGCGCTCCTGATCCTCGCCTCCACGCTCGCCATTGGCGCGCTCATGGAGGGCCGGCGTCACGCGCGCGCATTCGAAACAACGCGGGTTATCGCTCTCGGTGCCGCGTTTGCGATTGCGCCAACCTGGTTCGGCTGGACTGCGCCCGATTGGACCAAAGCCATCGTGGTCGTCTTCGCCCTTGCCAGCGCCTGGCAGCTCACTTCGCGAGCCTCGTCGCCGGCACCGGCGTGAATACCGGTTACGCGGTTTCCGATGGCGTCCTTGCGCTCGCCTGCCTCTTCATCGTGCTGTGCGCGGCAAAGACGCGCCCCGGCGTGGCGCTCGCATGCGGAGCGATTGGCTTGGCCGCGATTCTCGGCGTCCTGCGGTTCTCGGGCGTCGCCGAAGCCACCGGCGCGCACCGGTTCCTGTCACTCATCGGCAGCACCGCGGCGCTGCCGCTCCTGGCCGCGAGCCTCGTGTGGCCCGACAGCAAAGCCGCGAAGACCGTGCGTGGTGCGGCACTGTCGCTCCTTGCAGGCAGTGCCATCGGGATCGCCCTCGTGGCCGGCGCGGGATTCGCGCTGTGGGGACAGATCGTGCCTGCGGCCAGTGCTCTAGCGATACTCGCTGGCGCGATTGGCCGGCGCGCCGTGCGTCCAATAGCTGGCGCGGTCATGCTCGTGGCCACGTTTGGTTTGGTGGCGGGGAACCTGACGCTCGGGGGATTTGCGCCAATCGAGATCCTGCACTACGGGATGGCGTTGGCGTTGTTGCTCCTGTGCCTCTAGGTCGGCTTCGCCTTCCAGTACCGCTCCCGCAACAACCGCTTATAGAGCTTGCCCGTCGGATGCCGTGGCAGTTCCGCCTCGAAGTCGACCGTCTTCGGGCACTTGATGTGCGACAGGCTGGCACGGCAATAGGCGATCAGCTCTTCGGCCATCGCGGCGCCCGCGGCGTGCATGTCCACCGGTTGCACTACAGCCTTTACCTCTTCGCCGAATTCCTCGTTGGGCACGCCGATCACGGCCACATCCATCACTTTCGGGTGCGTCACCAGCAGGTTCTCGACTTCCTGCGGATAGATGTTCACGCCGCCCGAGATGATCATGTAGTGCTTGCGGTCGGTGAGATACAGGAAGCCTTCGGCGTCGAGGTAACCGACGTCGCCGAGTGTGGTCCAGCCTTCGGCGCTCTTTGACTCAGCAGTCTTCGCCGCATCGTTGTGGTACTCGAAAGCAGGACCGTTGGCAAAATAGATCGTGCCGGTCTCGTTGGCCGGCAGCACCTTGCCGTCGTCGTCGAGAATGCGCACCTCGCCCACGAGCGCGCTCCCCACCGTGCCTCGGTGCGCGAGCCACGACTCGGAAGTGCAGGCCACAAACCCGTTGCCCTCCGTCCCTGCGTAGTACTCGTACAGCACGGGCCCCCACCAGTCGATCATGCCCTCCTTCACCTGCACGGGGCACGGCGCCGCGGCGTGGATCGCGACCCTGAGCATATCGTGCCGGCAGCGCGCGCGGACCTCGGGCGGCAGCTTGAGCATGCGCACGAACATCGTCGGCACCCACTGGCTGTGCGTGATGCCGTGGCGCTCGATAAGGTGCAGGGCTTCCTCGGCATCGAAATGTTCCATGATCACCGACGTTCCGCCGAAGCGCATCACGGTCATGTTGAAGCGCAGAGGTGCCGCGTGATAGAGCGGCGCGGGAGATAGGTAGACGGAGTCGCTGCCCAGGCCGTAGAGCTTCTTGGCGACCATCGTCAGCGTGCTGGTCGCATCGATCGCCTCATCGAGCAGCTCGGTCTTCACGCCCTTGGGCCTGCCCGTGGTGCCGGAGGAATACAGCATGTCCCGGCCGGCGGATTCGTCGGCGATCCGCGTAGAAGGCTGTGCGTCGCGCGCCGACTCCCAGGAAGCGTAGCCGGGCAACTCGCCGTTGACGGAGTAGCGGATGCGCACCTGCGGGTTCTTGCCAAGCAGCTCGGCGGCCTGCGCCGCGAGGCCCGAGGACACGAGCAGCACTTTCGCACCGCAGTCGGCAAGGATGTACTCGGCCTCCTGGGTCGAAAGGCGCGAGCTCATCGCGGTGAACAGGAGTCCTGAGCGCTGCGCTGCAAAGCAGATTTCGAAATAGCGCGCATTGTTGTCCATCATCAGCGCGATCGCGTCGCCGCGCCTGAGGCCAAACGAGCGGAACAGGTGAGCGCCCTGGTTGGAGCGCGCCTCGAGCTGCCGGTAAGTCACCGTCTCGCCCGAGCGCGCCATGATGTACGCGGGCTTGTCGGGCGTTGCAAGGGCGTGGTGACAGGGATGGAACATCGGGGACTTCTCTCCGGACCGCAGCAATCCGCGGCGCCTTTCTGGTGGGCGTTTTCTTACCGCGCTATTTTCCTTGCTAGCGGAGGAACGGCCGCTCGTCCTGCGGCGCGGTCTTCAAGATAGGCCCTCATCTCATTCCAAGGGATCGTCATTCCCGAGGCAACAATCTCGGTATAGCGCCTCGAGGCCGCATCATAAAAGTCGTCGCGTCGATGCATATTCAGTTTGGCTCTTTTACGATTTGTGGTGGTTGGCATGTCAGCGCCTTAGTTAAATTAAAATTTCTATATTTGACATTATAACTATCCATACATTGGCTCACAGAGCCATTATTACTAAAGTAAAGTTATACTTTCTTGCTCTGCGCCCTATGCCGCTCCCGCCTGCAGCACGCGCCAGATCTTCTCCGAGGTCAGAGGCATGTCCAGGGTTTTCGTGTTCCGCTTGCCAAGCGCATCGAGCACCGCGTTCACCGCGGCCGGCATCGCGCCGTGGCATCCCGCTTCGCCGACGCCCTTCGCCCCCAGCGGATTGAGCGCACTCGGCACCGACTGGTCGAAACCCGTCTCGAGATCGGGAATAGCTTCGGCGCGCGGCATCGCGTAGTCCATGAACGAGCCGGTGAGCAGCTGCCCGGTCTCGTCATAGACCGATTCCTCCATGAAGGCCTGCCCGAGCCCCTGCGCAATGCCGCCGTGCACCTGACCCTCGGCCATGAGCGGGTTCATCACGCTGCCTATGTCGTCGACAGCGGCGAGCCGGGCTATGCGCACCACGCCGGTTTCCGGGTCGACTTCGGCTTCGGCGATCTGGCAGCCGTTCGGCCACGTCTGGCCGGCCACCGTTTCGGTGTGCTCGATGCGGATGCGCCGCCCGGGTTGTTCGCCCGCAAGCTCGACCAGGCCAATCGACCGGTCGGTCCCCGTAATCCGATAGTGGCCAGCGGAGAATTCGATGTCGGTCGCCGCGGCCTCGAGCGCCTTGGCGGCAAGCTGGCGACCTGCTTCGACGAGCACGCGTGCACCGACCAAGGTGGCGCTGCCGCCGACCTGCAGTGTGCGCGACCCGCCCGCGCCGCCACCGGTCTTCGCGATATCGGTATCGCCCTGCGTGATGCGTACGGCTTCGGGCGCGACACCTAGCAGGTCGGCCATGATCTGCGCGTACGCGGTCTGGATGCCCTGGCCGATCTGCTGCGTGCCGGACACCAGCGTCGCTGTGCCGTCGGCTTCCACCGTCATGAGCACGTTCTCGCTCGTGCGTGCACTGCCGGTGATTTCCACATAGCAGCCGACGCCGCGGCCATACAGCAGCCCGCGCTTTTCCGCGGCCGCCTTGCGCGCGGCAAAGCCTTCCCAGTCGGCGGCTTTCATCGCGCCACGCAGGATTTTGGCGAAATCGCCGCAGTCGTAAACGGCGCCGGCGGGGTTCCTGTAAGGCATCTGGTCGGCGCGCACCAGGTTCTTCAGGCGCAGTTCGACCGGGTCGACGCCGAGCTCGCGCGCCGCGGTCGACACCAGCCGCTCGAGCAGGTAGCCCATTTCGGGACGGCCCGCGCCGCGATAGGCGTCCACCGGAGCGGTGTTGGTAAACAGGATGCGCACCTCATGATCGAGCACCGGAATGGCGTACACGCCGGTCGGCGCGCGCGCCCCCGACATGGCCGGCACGCAGGCGCCGAAATTCGAAACGTAGGCGCCCACGTTGGCGAGCGATTTCATGCGCAGGGCCGTAAAGC
>JBBQNG010000122.1:0-12684 GCA_038329645.1 Burkholderiales bacterium | reverse complement strand
AGCGGCGAGACCGACCTTTTTGCGATTGGCAAGTACCTCGACCGCATCGTGCTCGATAGCGGCGGGCCGAAATTCAAGGAACGCCGCGTGATACTCGATTCGCGCTGCATCGACGTGCTGCTGGTGTACCCGGTCTGAGCGGGCCGATGGCAGCAATTTGTCTGCATTTCGGCTCCTGGATAGGACCTCGGGCCAAAAGTGGCAGCATTTAAAAACGGAGCACCACGCCCATGAACGACGCACCCGATTACACGCCGCCCAAAGTCTGGGCCTGGAACAAAGACAACGGAGGCAAGTTCGCCAGCATCAACCGGCCCATTGCCGGCGCTACGCACGACAAGGTCTTGCCGGTCGGGCGCCACCCGATGCAGCTCTACTCGCTCGCGACCCCGAACGGCGTCAAGGTCACGGTGATGCTGGAAGAACTCCTGGACCTGGGCCACTCGGGCGCCGAGTACGACGCCTGGCTCATCAGCATCAACGAGGGCGACCAGTTCGGCTCGGGCTTCGTCGCGCTGAACCCGAACTCGAAAATTCCAGCACTGCTCGACCGCAGCACGCCTGCCCCGACCCGCGTGTTCGAATCCGGCGCAATATTGCTCTATCTCGCCGAGAAATTCGGCGGGGCATTCCTGCCGAAGGACGCGAACAAGCGGCCCGAGTGCCTGTCGTGGTTGTTCTGGCAGATGGGCGCGGCGCCGTATCTCGGCGGCGGGTTCGGCCACTTCTACGCCTACGCGCCGACCAAGATCGAATACGCCATCGACCGCTTCGCGATGGAGGTCAAGCGTCAGCTCGACGTACTAGACCGGCAACTCGCCGCCAACGAATACATCGCCGGCGCCGACTACACGATCGCCGACATCGCGATCTGGCCGTGGTACGGGGGACTGGCGAAGGGCGTCCTCTATGAGGCGGGCGAATTCCTCAGCGTGCAGGATTACAAGAACGTTCAGCGCTGGGCCGATTCCATTGCTTTACGCCCGGCCGTCCAGCGCGGCCGCAGGGTCAACCGCACCTGGGGCGACGCCACGGGCCAGTTGCGCGAGAGGCACGAGGCGAGCGACTTCAAAACCTAGAAGCGCACGCTCAGGCAGTCGTCCGCCAGCGGCACCAGCGGCGTGAAATCGCGGCTTGCGTGGTGCTCGGCGCGCACCGGCTTCGTAATGCGGTTGCTCACCGCATTGGCATTCAGGTAGACGATCGTGCGGCGCGACGGCGTCAGGTTCTCCGGCGACGCATGGACCAGGTTGCAGTTGATGAACACCGCGGTGCCGGCTGGGAAAGTCAGCGCATCGATCCCGTGCGCCTCCACCAGGCGCGCTATGGCCGGGCGATCGATGTCGGCCACCGTGTACCCGCCCGCGTTGCGATCCGGGTGGATCTCGTCGATGGCGCCATGGTGGTGTGAGCCGGGGATGACCAGCAGAGGCCCGTTGGCCGCGGTCACGTCGTCCAGGTACACGCCGAGCATCAGCGCGCGCGGGGCGGGCATGCCGTCTTCGAGGCGCCAGGTGCCGTAGTCCTGGTGCCACCAGAAGCTCTCGCCGTCGAACGGCGCTTTCGGGTTGACGCGCAATTGGTGGATATAAATTTCGTCGTCCAAAAGCTGCTTCGCCGGCTCGATCCAGCGCGGGTGGCGCACCAACCGCCGAAAGGCTTCGGAATATCGATCCGCCGCATAGGCCAGACGCGCGGTCTCCGAGCCGCGGCGCTGCAGGTGGATCTCCTCCTTGGGTTGCGCCAGATAGGCATCGAGATCCCGGTTGAGCACGCCGATCTCGGCAGGCGTGAACAGGTTCGGCGCGACGATATAGCCGCGCAGGCGGTATTCCTCAATTTGTGCAGGTGTCAGTTTCATGGGCGCATCCTACCAACTTGCTCAGCTCTCCTCGACAACCGTCCCATCGATGTAATACCAGCGCCCGTCCTGGCGCACGAAGCGGCTCACCTCGTGCATGCGCTGCCCACGTCCGTTGACGCGGCACAGGGCGACGAACTCCACCACGCCCGCATCGCCCGACATTTCGGTACGCAGCACCTCCAGCCCTATCCATTTCACCGGCGAGAGCTCGAGCTCGCCCGGGCCCGTGGATGGATGCCAGGTCGCCAGCAGGTAGTCGATCAGGCCGACGGCATAGGCGCTGTAGCGCGATCGCATGAGCGCTTCGGGCGTCGGAGCGTTGATGCCCTCGGCCAGCCCCTTGTGGAATGGCTGGCAGCAAACCGTGTAAGTCAGCTCGCTGCCGCAGGGGCAGGGGTAGTTCCGGGGAAGGGCGGGTGTCCGAGGCATGGTGAGATCGAAAAGAGGCAGCCGCTATACTGAGGCACTTCTGCGTCCGGACAAAAAAGAGATGGCTGCAATCCGCTCGACCCTTGCCGGAGCCTGCTTACTCGTCTCCGCACTCGCCGCTTTCGCGCAGCCGTATCCCTCCAAGCCGATCCGCTTCGTCGTCCCTTTCCCGCCGGGCGGCGGCGTGGACATCGTTGCGCGGGCGATCGGCGAGAAGCTTTCCCCGCGCCTCGGCCAGCCGATCGTGATCGACAACAAACCGGGCGCCGGCATGACGATCGGCACCGAGGCGGTGGCGAAAAGCGCGCCCGACGGCTACACGCTCCTCATCGGGCCGATCGGCAGCCAGGCGATCGTGCATCTCACGTACCCGAAGCTCGCCTTCGACATCCGGCGCGATTTCGCGCCGGTCGCGAAGATCGGCCAGGGCACGATTGCGCTTGTAGTACCGCAGTCCTCGCGCGCGAACTCGGTGGGCGAGCTGGTGGCGCTTGCGAAAGCGAATCCCGGCAAGCTCACATTCGCCTCTTCCGGCACCGGCGCCCTGATCCACCTCACCGGCGAGCTGTTCAAGCAGGCCGCGGGGATCGACATGACGCACATACCGTACAAGGGAACGACGCAGATCCTTCCCGACCTCCTCGAAGGACGCGTGGACATGGCGCTGGACAGCCTGCCCGCCTACCTGACACACCTGCGCTCCGGGAAGCTTCGCGTGCTGGCGGTAGCGTCGTCACAGCGTTCCCCGCTGCTGCCCGACGTGCCGACCATGGCCGAGGCAGGCGTGCCCGGCGTCGTGTCGGTGACCGACTACGCCATCTATGCGCCTGCGGGCACGCCAAAGGAAGTGATCGCGCTGCTCAACCGCGAGACCGGCGCCGTGCTGCAGTTGGCCGATTTGCGCGCCAAGCTTGCGGCGCAAGGGACCGAAGTCGCGACGAGCACGCCGGAAGCGCTGCAGGCCGAGCTCCTTGGCGAAGTCGCGAAATGGGACAAGGTCATTCGCGCCGGCAATATCAGGTTGTAGCCTCCCCTTGTCGGATATACCAATGGCAGCATTTCTCCGGAAAATCCAGTAAACACGCGGGACTCAGGCCAAAATTGGCAGCATTGCCTAGGCCACCCGGGTGTCGGCGATGTGCTTTTCCAGCGCCTTGAAGAAGCGCCCCACCATGTATTTCGCCACGCCAGAAAGCACGCGCTGACCGACGCCGGCTACAACCCCACCGACTTCCGCACTGCCCGCGTACTGAAGCAGGGTTTCGTTGTCACCCTTGGGCGCCAGCTCGAAGGCCGCGCTGCCCTTCATGAATCCGATCGAGCCCTGCCCTTCGACCGCGAGCACGTAATGCTCGGGCTCGCGCTTCTCGGTGATTGCAACACTGCCCATGTATTCGCCCGAGACATTCGCGACCTGGAGCTTGAGACCCATCTCGTAGCGGTCGTCGCCCAATGCGCGCACCGCGTTGCAGCCGGGGATTGTCTTTGCGAGCACGTCGGGATCGTTGAGGAGCCTCCACAGCTCCGCCTGGCCGACAGGGAAAGTTTGCTCGCCCTTGAGTTCGAGCGCCATCTCAGGGTCTGCACCAGCAATCGGGACGCACGCGGAAAACGCCTTTGGCCGTGCCGCCAAGCATTGCCGTCTTCTCCGCCTCGTTCACGTGCGCCGCGTGGATCAGCTTCTGCGGCTCAGGATCGCCGATCGGGAACGGCATGTCGGAGCCCATCATGATCTTGCCGGCCCCCGCCTTGCCCGCGAGGAATTCGAAAGCATCGCGGTCGAAGACGATCGAATCGAAGTACAGGGCCTCGAAGCCTTTTCTCGGGTCGGCGTACTTGCCCTGGGCAATGGTGAAGTTGCGCGCGAGGCGGCCCAGCACATAGGGGAGCGCCGCGCCGCCGTGTGAAATCACCAGCTTCACGCCGGGATACTTGAGCAGGTGTCCCGAATGCAGCAATCGCGCGACCGCAATGGACGTGTCGGCCACGCGCCCGATCGCATTCACCAGGTCGTAGTCCGCAAGGCGCGGCTCGCCGCACAGGAACATCGGGTGCAGGAACACGCCGGCCTTGAGGTCGGAGGCGGCTTGCCAGAACGGATCGAGGCCCGGGTCATCCAGGTTACCGCCCTGACCCTTGGGCAAGGTGCCGATCATGAGGCCGCCGAATCCCCCCCCCAGCGCTTCGCCCAGCACCTGGGCCGCCAGTTTCCCGTCCTGCAGGGGCACCGTGGCAAGCGGCGTGAAACGCGTCTGCCCGGCGAGCTCCTCTTTCATGCAGGCGTTGATGTAGCGGCTCCACGCCAAGCCCTCCTGCGCGGGCAGCTCGTAGCCGAAGCTGTCCAGCCAGCCGCCCACGAGCTGGTGGTCGATGCCATTCCTGTCCATCCATGCGATGCGGTCGGCGAGGTCGGAGAGCTTCGGCATGATCGGCCGGGTCAGCTCGCCGCCGGGGAACTGCATGCGGTTGGTGTTGTTCTCGCGCTTGAGCACCACCGACGGGAACTGGGACCTTTGGGAATCGAACCGCTCGAACAACAGCCTGGGGATGTAGTGCGCGTGGATGTCGATGATCATCGTGCCGGCGTGCCTCAGTTGAACTTTAGGTGGGCGGCCTTGATCAGGGCGGCGTTGCTCGCCGCATCCTCGCGCAGGAACGCGTCGAACTCCTCGGGCGAGAAGATGTGGACGTCCTGGTTCAGGCTCGCCCAGCGCGCCTTGATCTCCGGCGACTGGAGCGCCTTCACCGTTTCGGCGTGCAGCCGATTTACAATTTCGCGTGGCGTCTTCGAGGGCACGCCCATGCCGACCCAGAAAGGCTGCGTGGAATTCGGCACCCCGGCTTCCTGGGTGGTCGGGATGTCGGGCTGGCTGCTGGTCCTGCGCGGCGAGCTGACGGCCAGCGCGAGCAGCCGCCCGTCCTTCACCATCGGCATGACGTTGCCGATCGGGCAGAAGCAATAGTCCACGCGGCCGCTGAGCACGTCGGTCAACGACTCGGGCGTGCCTTTGTAGGGTATCGACGTGACTTCGATCCCCGCGCTCAGGCGAAAGCGCTCGGTGGTGAGGTGCGTCGCGCTGCCCAGCCCGATCACGGCCGCGTTCATCTTGCCCGGCTTGGACTTGGCATCGGCCACGAGGTCCATCACCGACTTGTAGGGCCGGTCCGAGCGCACCGCGAGCACGTTGGCGATGTCGGCGAGCATGGTGATCCCGGAGAGGTCCTTGAGGGTGTCGTAGGGAAGGTTGGCCATCGTCGAGGGCGTCACGGTCCACGACGAGGACATCACGAGGATCGTGTAGCCGTCGGGATCGGCCTTGGCGACCATGTTCATGGCGATGCTGCCGCTTGCGCCGGGACGGTTCTCGACCACGAAGATCTGGCCGGTCTGCGCGGTCAGGCGCTCGGCGATCGCGCGGCTCGCAATGTCCGTGCTGCTGCCGGGGGGCAGGCCGACGATGACCTTGACGGCCTTGGTCGGCCACGATTGCGCGAATACAGCGCCGGTCGCAAAGCAAAGCACCGCAACCGCTCCCAACAGCTTGATCTTGTGATTCATCGCTTTTGCGCTCCTTGTAGTTTTTCCCAGATCGCGAGCGGCGTCATGGGCAGCTCGTCGATCGATTGCCCGAGGGGTGAAAGGGCATCGTTGATCGCGCTGGCGATCGCCGCGGGTGCGCCGAGATAACCAGCCTCACCCGAGCCCTTCTGCCCGAACTCGGTGAGCGGCGACGGGGTGCAGTGGTCGACGATCCCGATCCCCGGCACCTCCAGCGCGCTTGGCATAAGGTAATCCATGAAGGTCTGGCTGGCGAGCTGGCCGTTGTCCGTGAACGCGAATTTCTCGTACAGCGCAGCGCCTATCCCGTGCGCGATGCCGCCGTAGGTCATGCCGTGCACGATATCGGGATTGATCATCGTGCCGCAATCGTGGCCGACGAGACACTTCAGGATTTTCGGCTGCGCCGTGAGCGGGTCGATCTCGATGAGCGCGACGTGCGCCTCGAACGAATAGCACGGGTACATCTGGATGCGTCCGTCGGCGGTGGGCAGGCCCCCGCCCGTGGGCACTTCCCAGACAAACTTGGCCTGCAGCCCGGGCTCGAGGCCCAGCGGCAGGTTATGGAACTGGCGGTGGGCGATCTCCACGAGCTGGTCCCACGAGAGCGACTTTCCCGGCTCGCCTGTGGCGGAAATATTGCCGTCGCAGTACACGAGCGATTCGATGGGGACTTTCAGGTTGTGCGCGGCAATCGCGACCAGGGCCGCCTTGACCTTCTTTGCCGCGCCCGCAGCTGCGCCGCCGAGCATGATCGCCATGCGGCTGCCGACCGGGCTGTTCGAAGGCAGCGCGTTGAGGGAGTCTGCATGCACCACGCGAATCGTGTCCGGATCGCGCTCGAGGATTTCGCCCACCACCGTGGCCACCAGCGTTTCGTGACCCTGCCCCGAAGTGGACGTATTCATCACGCCGATGACCGCGCCCGAGATGTCTACTTTAACCAGGCACGAATCCATCCAGGTGGTCGTCTGGTTTTTCGGGTTGAACAACGGCTCGAACGCGGAGTTGCCGCCCGAAGGCTCTAGGCACGTGGCGATGCCGATGCCCGCGAGGCGGCCGGCTTTCCTCGCGGCATTGCGCGAGGCCAGAAGCTCGGGATAGGACACGGCGGCCAAGGCCTTGTCGAGCACAGTGACATAGTCGCCGCTGTCGTACGTCGAGCCGCTAGGAATCAGGTAGGGGAACTGTTCCTTCGCGATGAAATTCCTTTTGCGCAGCTCGATGCGGTCCATGCCCAGGTGGCGCGCGACGCGGTCGATGGCGGTTTCGATGGCGTAGTTGGTGGGCGCCTGGCCGAAGCCGCGAACCGCTTCCTGCGCGGTCTTGTTGGTGAGCACCGAGATCGGCTCGTACTCGACGCTCGTGATCTTGTAGGGCCCGACGATCGCGCCCACGGGCTTGCCGAGCTGGAGCGGCGAGCGACCCGCGTAGGCGCCCACGTCGTCGAGCGCGCGGATCTTGAGCGAATTAATCGTGCCACTGGCATCGAACGCGACCGTCATGTCGAAGATGCGGTCGGGCCCGTGCATGTCACCGCCGCGCATGTTCTCCAGCCGGTCCTCGATGAAGCGCACCGGCAGGCCGGTCTTTTTCGCGAGGTAGCCGACCAGGACCGTGTGCTTGATGCCGCGCTTGACACCGTAGCTGCCGCCCACATCCACGTCAAAATGCACGCGCACTCCATTGCCGGGAAGCCGCAGGGCGCGCGCGGCCTGGTCCGGGAACTTGGGCATCTGGATCGAGGCCCAGATGTCGAGCAGCTGAGTGCCCGGATCCCAACTCGCCGCGACGCCGAAGGTTTCGATCGGCACGGTCGCGCTGCGCCCCCAGCGTGCGCGAAACGAGAGCTTGTGCTTCGAGCGCGCAAAATCGGCTTCCATTGGCCCCCAGACGAACTTGCGCCTGAAAAGCACGTTGCTGCCGTGCTCCGGGTGGACCAGCACGGCGTCGGGCAGGATCGCTTTTTCCGGGTCGAGCACGTACGGCGTCGGCTCGTAGTCGATCTCGACCTTTTCCGCGGCATCCTCGGCGAGGGCGCGGGAGTCTGCGACGACGGCCACCACCCACTCCCCGGCATAGCGCACGACGCCGCGCGCGAGCGGGTAGCGCGCGACCTTTGGCGCGTCGACTCCCACGTAAAGCGGGTCGACATTGGCGCACAGCTCCTCGCCGGTGAGCACGTAGTGCACGCCTTCCATCGCGAGGGCCTTGTCCGTCCGGATGGCCTTGATGAGTGCCGAGGCGTGCGGGCTGGTGACGAGCGCGATGTGCTTCATGCCGGCAAGCGCGATGTCGGCCACGAAGCGCCCGCGGCCGGTCACGAAGCGCGGGTCTTCCTTGGTGCGGCGCTTTTTGCCTATGTAGCGGAACGATTTCACTTGGCGCCTTTGGCACGCTTCGAGGCGGCAAGCTGCACCGCCTCGACGATCTGCTGGTAACCGGTGCAGCGGCACAGGTTGCCGCCGATCGCATCGCGAATCTGCGCTTCGGTGGGCGCGGAATTCGACTCGAGCAATGCGTGCGAGGCCACGATCATTCCCGGCGTGCAGTAGCCGCACTGCAATGCGTGCGCTTCGCAGAAGGCATCCTGCAACGCGCCCGGCGTGCCGTCGGGCTGCGAGAGCCCCTCGATGGTGACAACCGAACACCCTTCGGCCTGGACCGCGTACATGAGGCAGGAGCGGACGGGCTCGCCGTCGAGCAGGACCGAGCATGCACCGCAGATGCCGTGCTCGCAACCCACGTGGGTGCCGGTGAGGCGCAGGGTGTCGCGCAGGAAGTCGACCAGCGTCTGGCGCGAAGGGACTTCGGCCTCGATGCGTTTGCCATTGACCTCGAGCGAAACGGGATACAGGCGCTCGCTCATTTGGCGTCCTCTTTTGCGGCCTTGAGCACGCGCGCGGCCAGCACGCGGACCAGGTGCCGTCGATAGTCTGCCGTGGCGTGCAGGTCGCCATCGGGGTCGATCAGGCCGGCGGCCGCATCCGCCGCTTCCGCGATCGCCTTGTCATCGAGCCGTTTGCCCTGGAGCATCGCGCCGATTTCCGGCAATGCGTGCGGGAAGGGCGATGCCCCGCCGATGCCCAAGGCAGCGCGCAAGCATTTCCCCTCGGCATCGAGGGCGACCTGCGCGCACGCCGACACCAGCGCGAAATCGCCGTGCCGGATGCTCACCTCGTCGAACGCGCTGCCTATGCGCGTCCCCTTCCAGATGGGGAAGCGGATCTCCGCCAGGCATTGCTCGGGCGCGATCGCGGTGACCATCGGGGCGAAGAAAAACTCGCGCGCCGGCACTTCGGCCGTCCCGGACGCGTCGCGCAGTACCAGCGTTGCATCAAGGACGCATGCGACGAGCGGAATCTCGGCTGAAGGATCCGCATGCACGATGGATCCGCCGACCGTGCCGCGGTTGCGGGTCTGCACGTGGCCTACCCATTTGAGCGCCTTGCCGATCAGCGGCAGGTTTTCGCGCGCGGCCGGATCGCGCTCTATAACGCACTGGCGCACAGCGGCGCCGACGACCACCGCATCGCCTTCGATCGCGATCCGCTTGAGCTCGTCGAGGCGGTTGATATCGACAAGCCACGCCGGCCGCGCAAGGCGCATGGCCATCATCGGCACCAGGCTTTGCCCGCCGGCGATGAGCTTGGCGTCGGCGCCATGCTCTGCGAGCAGGGCGCACGCCTCGGCGAGGGATGCGGGTCTCGAGTACTCGAACGGCGCGGCTTTCATTTTCGAATGATGCCCTGCAAATCCCTATCCGGGTTCTGCGTTCCGCAGCCAGGACGCACTAGCCGGGAGCGCTGCGGCGTTTCGCCTTGGCGGGCTTCGCCGCGGCCGCGCGCCGCGCCGGAGCTTTCTTTTTCCTCGGCGCCGCGATCGGGGATTCGGCCAGGAGCTTCTTCACGTGCAATTCGGGAAACTGCCTGGCCAGCGCCTCCGCGCCGTTCCTGGCGCGGCTGCGCCAGCCCGGGCCGCGCGCGACCAGATCCGCCCATGCCTCGGCGATGTCCGAAGCGCGCAGCTCCCTGAGCCGCATGAGCAGCAGGCCGGCCTGCTTGATGTCCTTGGCGGATTTGGTCGCGAACGCGCCTTTGCGCTCGCCGTACACGATGAGCTTGTGCAGCGCGTAGCGGGCCGGGCTCGGGACGTTCGCGAGCACCACGGTATCGCCCGAAAAGAGCACGCCCTGCTGCACATCCTCGAGCGAATACTCCATGAACGGCATCGGCTGCATGTTTACGCCCAGCTGCGGGTGGCTGTAGGTTTTATCCCGCTCCCGGTGCCTGGTGGTCAGGAAGTCGAGGCGGAATTCGGGCTCGCGCGGGTTCAGGTACGTGGCCCCGGCTTCGGAATTGAGGCTGCTGATCGGCAGGAACCCCATTTCCAGCGATTTGATGGCCGCGTCGGTATTAATGGTGATATTGCTCGGCAGCGCGATCGACAGGCTTTTGCCCGCATGCGCGAAATCGACGTCCTGGGTGCGATCGGAATCGGCCCACCTCACGCCGAGCATGTTGCCGAATGCAAGGAAGGCGTGGGTCCCGATGAGAACGCCCCCCGCGCGAAAAAAGCCGTACTCGGCGAGCCTGGCCAGCACCCGGGCGTGCCTGGGAAGGATCTCCGTACAGCCCAGGGCCGTGGCGGAGCGCGCCAGGGGGCCCAGCTGGCGCGAAGCCGTCGGCGCATTGCTGCGTTCCCTCAGGGCCCGCACGGCGTCGTTGTCGGGCCCGACATAAACCTGGCGAAGCTTTCCGGACGGCTCGAAGTACTGGTAGTACCAGTACTTCCTGCCTTTCGACACCTTGGCCGCGAACGAGCCCTTCAGATCGGCCACCGAGCGCAGGTGGTCGGCCGCAAGCGTCGCCTCGAGCAACTGGGCGTAGGCGGTCTGGGCGGACAGGGGGAGTTCGGCGTAGTTCGGCATCGCTGTACTAGGATTTTGCTTTCCTAGTATACCCGCGCTACCCCCAGCTATACTAGTTAAATAGAAAACCTAGTATAGCCAACGCTTCCCCTAGCCGGTGCGGGGGAAATGCCGGAAAATGCGGCTCTTTCGCCCAGACTCCCGCAAACATGATCGCAAAGCTCCCCACCACCATCGACGACACCCTCAAGCTGCTGACCTCGGCGGACTACGTCGCCGACCGCAGCCTCGCGACCTCGGTCTTCCTCGCGCTGGCAATGAAGCGCCCGCTGTTCCTCGAGGGCGAGGCGGGGGTCGGCAAGACCGAGATCGCGAAAGTGATGGCCGCGTCGCTCGGCCGCGAGCTGATCCGGCTGCAGTGCTACGAAGGCCTCGACATCGCGCAGGCGGCGTACGAATGGAACTACTCGCGCCAGATGATCGAGATCCGGCTATCGGAGGCCGCCGGAGAAAAATCCAAGGACAAGCTCGCCGCCGACATCTTCTCGGAGCGCTTCCTCATCAAGCGACCGCTCGCGCGCGCCCTCGAAGGCAAGCCCGGCAAGGCGCCGGTGCTGCTGATCGACGAGCTCGACCGCACCGATGAACCGTTCGAGGCCTACCTGCTCGAGGTGTTATCCGACTTCCAGATCACGATCCCCGAGACGGGGACGCTCAAGGCCGCCGAGCCGCCGATCGTGGTGATCACCTCGAACCGCACGCGCGAAATCCACGACGCGGTAAAGCGCCGCTGCCTCTACCACTGGGTCGACTACCCGGACGCGGCGCGCGAGCTCGACATCCTGCGCCGCAAGGCGCCCAGGGCCGCCGAGAACCTGTCGAAGGAGATCGTGGCTTTCGTGCAGCGGTTGCGCACGGTCGATCTCTACAAGCTTCCCGGCGTGGCCGAAACCATCGACTGGGCGAACGCGCTGGTGGCGCTGGACAAGATCGCCCTCGACCCGCAGATCGTGAACGACACGCTCGGCGTATTGCTCAAGTACCAGGACGACATCGAGCGCATAGCGGGCGAGGAGGCGCAGCGCCTCACCGCCGAGGCGCAAGCCGCCGCCGCGGCCTGACCGCGGCGCCCGGCCGAAAGCCATGCTGCTGGTCCCGGACCAATCGCCAGGGCGAGGTAAGCTCGCCGAGAACGTCATGCACTTCGCGCGCATCCTGCGAGGCGCGGGCCTGCGCGTGGGGCCGGATCGCGTAATCGACTGCATGCAGGCGATCGAGCTCGCGGGCACCGCGCGCCGCGACGATTTCTACTGGACGATGTCGGCGATCTTCCTGTCGAGGGAAGAGCAGCGCCCGATCTTCGACCAGGCCTTCCAGATCTTCTGGCGCGACCCCAAGCTGCTCGAGAAGATGATGCAGGCGCTGCTGCCGGCGACCTACGGCAAAACCGGCAAGGAGGAGGAGGAGCAGAGCCAACGGCTGACCGATTCGCTTTTCAACCAGCCCAAGCGCGACGAGCCCGAAGAGCAGCCCGAGCAGAAAGTGGACCTCGATGCGAGGCTCACCTTCTCCTCGAGGGAAGTCCTGCAGCGCATGGACTTCGACACCATGTCCGCCGCCGAGCTCGCCGAGGCCAAGAAGATGCTCGCCCAGCTGCGCCTGCCGCTGCCCGAGGTGCGCACTCGCCGCCAAGCACCCGACCCGCGCGGTGCCCGCGTCGACCTGCGGGCCACGCTGCGCGCGAGCCTGCGTGAGGGCGGCGCGATGATCCCGCTGGTGCGCACCGCGCCCAAGACGCTCCACCCGCCGCTGGTCGTGCTTTGCGACATCTCGGGCTCGATGAATCCTTACGCGCGCATGTTCCTGCATTTCCTCCACGCCATCACCAACGACCGCGACCGGGTGAGCGTTTTCGTGTTCGGCACGCGCCTGACCAACGTCACCCGCCAGCTCAAGCACCGC
>JBBQNG010000121.1:0-12702 GCA_038329645.1 Burkholderiales bacterium | reverse complement strand
ACGTCGGCGTGGATGCGCTGCACGATCTCGCGCGGCGTGCCGCCGGCGACCACCAGCCCGAACATGCCTACCGCGTCGAATCCCGGAACGACTTCGGCAAACACCGGCAGGTCCGGAGCAAGAGGGGTGCGCGCGGCGCCCATTACGCCGATGTTCTTGATGCGGCCGGCTTTCGCATATTGCGTAAGCGCCGGCTGCAGCGGGTCGACGATGAGGTCGATGCGCCCGCCCAGGAGGTCGTTCTGGGCCGGGGCGCTGCCCTTGTAGGGAACATGGACCAGCTGGATGCCGGCCATCGCGTTGAGCAATTCTGTACCCAGGTGCGACGACGTGCCGGCCCCTGCAGTGCCGTAGGTGATCTTGCCGGGGCGTTTTTTCGCCAGCGCTATCAGCTCGGCCGGCGTGTTCGCCTCGAGCGACGGATGCGCGGCAACGAGCAGGTGAAGGAGGCTCAACTGCGTCACGCCGGCGAGATCCTTCAGCGTGTCGTACGGGAGGTTGCGCCGCAGGGAAGGATTGATGACATGGGCCATGGTCACCATGCCGAGCGTGTGGCCGTCAGGCGCGGACTTGGCGACGAAATCGGTGCCGACCACGGTTCCGGCGCCAGGCTTGCTTTCGACGACGACCGGCTGCTTCCAGGTCTCCTGCAGGCGGTTGGAAAGAAGGCGGGCGAAGGTGTCGGTGGGGCCGCCCGGGGGGAAGGGGACGATGAGGCGAACCGGGTGCGCGGGGAACATTTGCGCAATGGCGTTGCCTGGCGCGCCGGCGCCCAAAAGCCCGATAAGAACGATTCGTAATAAGAAAGACATTGTGTAAGCGGTCTCCGCGAGCTTTTGTAGGCGCTTTCCTACATCCTACCTACGTTCGACGTGCTAGATTGCGGCCATCGGTAATTCTTACACGGCAATGGGTCCGCAACCGCGAGCCTGCCGTTTTGGGGGGATCGAATGAAATCCCGGACACGCGTCAGCGCACAGGCCCTTGCGGCCCTCTTCGCCCTCAGCCTTGCCGCGTGTGGAAGCGTGGAGCATCGCGCCGATTTCCAGCCCAGATCCCAGGCCGGCCCGGCCATCGAAGTGATCGACAGCAACTATGTCGAGTCTCCCAATGACACCGAGGTCGTGCAAACCGAAACGCCGTGGCAAGTCAATGCCGCGGCGGCTTTCGTCGCGTAGCCAGTCACCTCAGGAGGCGCGCTGCGCCGACATCTGCTCCAGCAGCATGCGCAGCTGGGGGGTATCTAGCGACTTGTCGAAAAAGTGCTCGGCGCCGAGCCTGGCCGCGACGCGGCGGATGTTCGGCCCGACGTGGTTGCTGTAGATGATTTTGACCAGACCCGGGCGCGCCCCTGCAGCGGCGAGCTGCTTAAGCACTCCCATGCCGTTGCCCTGCTTGAGCTCGAGGTCGAGGATCAGCACCTCGCAGTCGTGCGTGCGCAGCTAGGACAGGGCGCCGTCCTCGGTCTCGGCGCAGCCGGCAAGCTCCAGCCCCTCGATATCCTCGAGGTTCTCGATAACCAAAGTGCGTACCGCAGGCAGGTCCTCGACGAGGAAGACCCGCATTGCGTGCGCGCTTTCAGTCGACAAGGTTGTTCTTGATCGCGTAATACGTAAGGTCCGCATTGCTGGTCATCTTCATCTTCTCGAGGATGCGCATGCGGTACGTGCTCACGGTCTTTACGCTCAGGCTGAGGTCTTCGGCGATCTTGGTCGGGCCCTGCCCCTGCGCGAGGCGGCAGAAGATCTGGAATTCGCGCTCCGAGAGCGTGCCGTGCAGCGGGCCGTCGCTCGATTCGTCGATGTCGACCGCGAGCAGCTGCGCCACCGCCGGGCTGACGTATTTGCGGCCCGAAACCACGGTGCGGATCGCGCTCACCAGTTCGCCGGCCATGGCTTCCTTCTGCAGGTAGCCGCTCGCGCCGTTGCGCAGCAGTTGCACGGCATAGCGGTTTTCGGGGTGCATGCTCAGGATCAGCACCGGCAGGTTGGGCTTCTCGCGCTTGATCTGCTTGAGGATCTCCACGCCGCTCTTGTCGGGCAGCGAGATGTCGAGCAGGACCACGTTCCAGTCCTCCCCGCGCACGAACCGCAGGGCCTCGTCGGAATTCTTCGCGTCGCCCGCGATCTGCATGTCCGGCGTGTCGGTGAGGAAATTTCTCAGGCCTGCCCGGACGACCGCATGATCGTCCACCACCAGAATCTTGATCTGCGGATTCATTTGCATCCCCTTTGGTCCTTTTGCGCCGACGGCTAACTGTTGAATTCGCGGCGAGCCGGCTGGCGTCCGATGCCGCCGTACTCGTGCAGTCGATTGTAGAGCGTTTTAAGGCTTACCCCCAGTATCTCCGCCGTGCGCGTCTTGTTGCCCCCGCATCGGTCGAGTGTCGCGCAGATCAGGTTGCGCTCGGATTCGGCCAGGCTGGTGCCAAGCGCGACCATGACGCGGTCGTCGGGCTGCTGGTGGGGGGCCGACGTGGACATGGCGCGGGCCACGCCCAGCTGGAGCGAATCGTCGGCGAGCAGGTAGGCGCGCTGGACGAGGTTCTTCAGCTCGCGCACGTTGCCGGGCCAGCCATACGCGTGGAGGAACTGCATCGATTCGCCGGAAAACGTCTTCGCGGTGCTGCCTTCCTCGTTCAGGCGGTCGAGGAAGAGCTGCGCGAGCAGGTCGATATCGGAGCCGCGATCGCGCAGCGCCGGCAGGTCGACCGGAATCACCGAAAGGCGGTACAGAAGGTCGCCGCGCAACAGCCCGGCCTTGACCGCCTGGTCGGGACAGCGGTTGGTGGCGGCGATCACGCGCACCTTGACCTCGATCTCGGTATCGCCGCCGACGCGGCAGAAGCGCCCGGTCTCGAGCACGCGCAGGAGCTTGACCTGCATGTCGAGCGGCATCTCGGTGACTTCATCGAGAAACAGCGTCCCGCCGCTGGCGCGCTCGAAGCATCCTTTCCTCGAGCGTACGGCCCCCGTGAACCCGCCGCGCTCGTGGCCGAACAGCTCGGCCTCCACGAGGCTGGGCGGGAACGCGCCGCAGTTGACCGCGACGAAGGGTTGCTCGCTCAGCGTGCTCATCTTGTGGACCGTGGTGGCAGCAAGTTCCTTGCCGGTCCCGCTTTCGCCCTTGATGAGGATCATCGCCTGGGACGGGGCCACCTTGCCCAGCAGCATGAACAATTGCTGCATGATCGGCGATGCGCCATAGAGATCGCCAAAGCGGCTGCCCAGGATGGCGCGCGGACGCACAGGCGTCTGCCGTTGCGCTATGCCTGCGGTAAGCGCCTGGAGAGTGCCTATGTTAAACGGCGGCGAATCCAAGATTTCGCTGCGAACGCTCGTGGCTTCGGACATCGATCTCTCCTAAATGCGTTATCCAAGTACTGATGTTTTCTTGTAGGTGTTTATATTCTCGGCATGGGCGTGCGCGCGGGTGATCCGGGTTCGGCTGATTCTTTTGTAGGATAAACGCCTACAAAGACGGCTTCCGGCGCCCTGCATGGCACGGGGCATTCAGGGGAAATGCGAATCCGCCGCTACTTGTCGGGCACGAAGACTTCCACGCGGGTTCCGCGATTTCCTTCTCCGCGGCCGACAGCGAACGTGCCGCCTACCATGGAGATGCGCTCGCGCGCTTCCAGCAACCCGTGCGCGACAGGCCGATCGAGCGCATCCGCGGGAATGCCCGAGCCGTTGTCCGTTATGAGCATATGCAGGCCGTTGTCTTCGCGCGACAGGGTAAGGGACGCTTCGGAAGGGTGTGCGTGCGAGGCGGCATTTTCGAGCGCCTGCTGCGCGACCCGGAACAGCGCAATCGAAGTGTCGCGGTTGGGGGCCTCGATGTCGGGGAGCGCCGTCTTGCATTCGAGGCCCGTGCGCTCGGTGAATTCCTCGCAGAACCCCCGCAGCGCTTCGGTGAGGTCCATGTTGTCGAGGGCGCTGGGTCGCAGATCCTCGATCACGCGGCGGCTCAGGCTCACTACGGTACGCAGCGAATCCAGCGCGCGGCGCAGGCGCACGGCGAGGGCGGGGTCCGAAGCCTTCAGCTTGTCTTCGACCGCGGCAACGTCGAGATTCGCCGCGGTGAGATTCGCGCCGAGCTCGTTATGCAGCTCGCGCGCCAGGCGCGCCTTCTCATTGTCGCCAACGCGGATCAGATGCGCGGCGAGGCGCGTAAGCTGCGCGGCGCGCGCTTCGGCGGTGGGGGGGGGATTTTCGTTTCCGGGGGTGGCCATTTCTTTTCCTTCGCGCCGCGCGGACCGCACGGCGCGTGAATGGTATCCGTCCTTGACCCTGCCTGCCATAGGCGAAACGGACAGTGCTTGTCCGTGAAAAAGTACTGGCTGTCGGGGCGATGTCCTGCCGTGCCGTGCGCAGGAAAATGTTAACTTGCGTTATTTCGCCTGGTCCCCCATTCAGGGATCCGGCTACCGGAACCTTATGCTCGACCAAGACCTCCGAGTCCTGATCCACGACCTGCGCAACCGGATTGCGCCAATCCGCAATGCGGCTTACCTGATGCGCCTGCGCGCGGGGGAGGACCGGCAGCTGCTTGGGACCGTGGCGATAATCGAGCGCCAGCTCGAGGCAATGGCCGCGCTGCTGGAGGCCGCGGCGCCCGCCGCTGCGGCTGCTGGCGATCCGTCCGCATCCGCTGCGCAGGAAAAGAGCAGTTCTGGCGCAACGGAGCGCGGCCGGCGGGTCCTGATCGCAGACGACAGCGAGGCGGTCCGCGAATCGCTCGGAGCGATCTTGAGCGACCTGGGGCACGAGGTGCGCTCGGCGCATGACGGCCAGCAGGCCGTCGACATGGCGACCGCGTGGGGTCCCGATTTCGTGCTGCTCGACGTCAACATGCCGAAGCTCAACGGCTACGAGGCGGCGCGCCGCCTGCGCGCGCAGTTTCCTTCATCGTCGATGCGCCTGGTGATGATCAGCGGCGCGGACCTCGAGCCGTCGATCCTTGAGGCGGCAAAACAAGCCGGCTTCGACGACTGCCTGGACAAGCTGCTGGACTTCGGCGTGCTGAAGAAACTGCTCGCGGGCTGAAGCGATGGGGTCTATGTAACTTTTACACGGTGATGCAAATTCGGCACCGCGGAAGAGGATTTCTTTTTGACGCCGCGTATACCCGCGCTCGTGTTCGCTATGATGGTTCGAGTGTTTTGTCATCTGCGAAATCCGGGAGGCGATGTGCGATGAAAAGCGCGCGCATCCCGATCGGCGAAGGAAAACGCCCAATGCAAGTCATGGATCCGTCGACCCTGGTCGTCAATTGATGGCCTCCGCCGCAAACGTCCTGGTCGTCGACGACCGCGCGGACAAGCTGCTCGTGCTGGGCACGCTGCTCGAGCCCCTGGCGCAGAACGTCGTGCTCGCCCATTCCGGCGAAGAGGCGCTCATGGCGATGCTCGACCAGGAGTTCGCGGTCATCCTGATGGACGTCAACATGCCGACCATGAACGGCCTGGAGACGGCGTCGCTGATTCGCGAGCGCAAGAAGACTGCGCATACGCCGATCATCTTCATCACCGCATACGCCGACGAAATGCACTTCGCGCGCGGCTACTCGCTCGGCGCGGTGGATTACATCCTGACGCCGATCGTGCCGGAAGTGCTGCGCACCAAAGTGAAGGTATTCGTCGACCTGTTCCTGATGTCGGCCCAGGTCCGCGACCAGGCCGAGCAGCGCGTCGCCCTTGCCCACGAGCAGGCCGCGCGGCTGGCGGCCGAGGAGACCTCGCGGCGGCTGCGCGAAGCCGACGAGCGCAAGGACGAGTTTCTCGCCATGCTGTCCCACGAGCTGCGCAATCCGATGTCGGCGATCCGCAATGCCACCGAGCTCATGAAGGTCGGCAACCTGGCGCCCGAGAAGATGGCGTTTGCGCGCGACGTCATCGACCGGCAGTCCTCACTGCTGTCACACCTGGTGGACGACTTGCTCGACATCTCGCGCATCACGCGCGGCAAGATCGAATTGCGCCGCCAGAAATTCGACCTCGCCCAGGCGATCCAGTCGGCGGTCGAGACCAACCGTTCGCTGATCGAAGCCCGCCACCACAAGATCGAGCTGTCGGTCCCCGAAAACGAGTTCATGCTAGATGGCGATTACGCGCGCACCGTGCAGATTGTCGCGAACCTCGTGCACAACGCAGCGAAATACACTGCGGGCGGCGGTAGCATCTCGGTGGAGCTCAAGGAGGAGGCGGGCGCCGCCGTCATCCGGGTGCGCGACTCGGGCATCGGCCTGCCGGCGCAGAAGCTGCTCGACATCTTCCTGCCGTTCGTGCAGCTTGACCGCGGCGCGAACGGGTCGCAGGGCGGACTGGGTGTCGGGCTCACGCTGGTGAAGACCCTGGTGGAGCTGCATGGCGGGACGGTGGAGGCGAGAAGCGCCGGCCCCGGCCAAGGCAGCGAATTCGTGGTGTCTTTACCCGGGCTGGCCGAGGTCCGCCGCGCAGCGGCACCTCCTCCGCCTGGCCGGCGGGGAGCGGCGGCGCGGACGCGAGGATCCGCCTGAGCTTGTCCAGGCCCAACGGCTTGTCATGCACGATATCTCGAGCGCCCGGGTGCGAACCGCCGGGCTTTTACATCCCATCCCTACCAACCGGAGAACCCTTCCCATGACCGAACCTCTGCGCCGCCTGGCGCGTGCCGCGCTTTTCTGCACGCTGTGTGTCACGGCCGCCTGTGCCGGCCCGCAGGAAACGACGGGCGAATTCATCGACGATGCCGCGCTCACCACGAGGATCAAGGCCGCGTTCGTTGCCGACCGGGTGGTAAGCGCGCTTGATATCCGGGTCGAAAGCGACAAGGGTGTGGTGCATCTCGGAGGCGTGGCGAGGTCGTCGGAGGAAATGCACCAGGCGGAGCGGATCGCGAGCCGGACCCCCGGGGTGCGTCGCGTACGCAACGATATCGTCGTCAGGTAGGGCGGCGGGCTGCTATTGCCACACCATAGCCCGGAGCACCGCAGGTATCCGCTGTAGGAACCGCTTACAGTCCCGCTGTGCCCCCGGAATCACGCGCTTTCCCCAGGAGGGCTTGCAGGCGCTTGAGGAACGAGCCCGTCTCTTCGCCAGACTGGAACTCCGCGACGCCGAAGCTCGCGCCGGCCGGTTCGGTGAGAGGTTCGATCAGGTTCGCCGCCAGTGCGCCCTGGATTCTGCGCACCACGACGGCGCTCTGCTGGAGGTTGGTGTGCGGCAGGACCACGACGAACTCGTCGCCCTGGGAGCGGGTGGCGACATCGGTCGGCCGGGTGAGCAGCTTGAGCAGGTAGCCCAGCCGCACGAGTACCTTGGAGGCGCCCTCGCGGCCGTGCTTTTCGTCGATTTGCTCGAAGCGGTCGATCCCGCACATTAGCGCGCTGAGCGCCAGGCCGGTGCGCCGCACGCGGCTGATTTCCGTGGCGAGCGCCTCGTCGAGCCTCTCGCGGTTGCCCGTGCCGGTGAGTTTGTCGGTCAGGGACGCTTCCATGACGCGGACTTCGCGCTGCGCCCCGGCTGCTTCCCGCTGGTGGTCGGCGGCGCGCAGCGAATCGATGTCGTATTCGGCCAGGATGCTGAAGCCGTACGCGGTTCGCCACACCTGCCCCGGCAGCTCGAGCGTGCGCCCCGAGGCGTCGAAGACCTTGATCGCCCCGCGGAAAACCAGGCCGCCTTCGGCCGCCTTTACCGTGCCGAGCTCGGCAAACACGGGCTGCGCGAACAGGAGCGCGACATTGGCGCCTATGCGCCGCGCCGGACTGGTGCCCAGCAGGTGCATGAAGCCCGCATTGGCCTCGAGGAGCACCCCGGCCGGGTCGAGCACCGCGGCGATCACGCTGCGCAGTTCCTGGATTTCCTGGGCGATGACTCTCATGCGCCCATAGTACCGATAAAATGGCGCCTCACGGGGGAGACACCATGCGCCACAATCGCAAGACACTTCTGCAGACATCCGTCGTAGTTTTTTTCTTGACGGCACTCTTCGCGACCGCGGCGCACACCCAGTCGTGGCCCAATCGGCCCGTGCGCGTCATCATCCCGTTCCCACCCGGGGCGGGTGCCGAGAACGCGGCGCGGCTGGTGTCCAACCACTGGTCGAAGGCGTTCGGGCAGGGCTTCGTGATCGACGCGCGGCCCGGCGGCAACACCATGATCGGCGCGGAGGCCGCGGCCAGGTCGGCGCCGGATGGGTACACGCTGTTCCTGTGCGCGGCCTCCACGATGGTCGTGACGCCGGCGCTCATGGGCGCCAAGTCGCCGATAAATGCGCAGCGCGATTTCGTTCCCGTGGGGCTGGTTTCGCGCCTGCCGTTCTTCCTCGTTGTGCCCGCCTCGGTGCCGGTGAACTCGGTGGCCGAGCTCGTTGCGCTGGCGAAATCGAAGGCCGGCGCCGTGACCTATGCGAGCAACGGCAACGGCACGGCCGGCCACCTGGGCTTCGAAGTGCTCAAGCGGCAGCTCGGCGTCGACATCACCCACATCCCATACAAGGGCTACGCGCAGGCGCTGCCCGACCTGCTCGGCGGCCGCGTGACAACCATGATGGCCGACCTCGTGGTGGTCGGGCCGACGATCAAGGACGGGCGGCTGCGCGCCCTGGCGGCGACCTCGCTCGAGCGCTCGAAATTCCTGCCCACCGTGCCGACGATGGCCGAGCTCGGATTCCCGGGCTACGAAGTGACGGTATGGTTCGGCGTGTTTGCGCCCGCCGGCACGCCACCCGAGATCGTGGCTCGCCTGAACGGCGAAATGCGCAAATACCTCGTCACGCCGGAAGCAAAGGAGGCGTATGAGAAGCTCGGCCACGAGGCGGCGCCATCGTCGCCCGAGGAGCTGCGCGCGCAGATGGCCTCGGACTCGGAGAAGTACGGGAAGATCATCCGCGACGCCAACATCAGGCTGGAGTAGCGCGAGTTGGCGGCAAGCCGCGCGCCGATCGAGTTCTACTTCGACCCGATCTCCCCCTACGGTTATCTCGCATCCACGCAGATCGAGGCGCTGGCCGCGCGCTACGGCCGCGAGGTGGACTGGAAGCCGGTGCTGCTCGGCATCACGGTGATGAAGATCATGGGCCTGCCGCCGCTGATGCAGACCCCGCTCAAGAAGGACTACGTCCGGCACGACAAGGACCGGATGGCGAGGCTGCTGGGCGTGCCGATGGTGCAGCACGCCGTCGAGGGCGTGAACTCGCTGGCGGCTTCGCGCGCTTTCCTGTGGCTCAAGGCGAAAAACCCGCAGCTTGCCGTTCGCTTCGCCCACAGGATCTATGAGCGTCTCTGGGTGCTGGGCCTCGACATCACGCCGGCAGAGGCGGTTGCCGAGGTCGCCGCCGCGCTGGGCGTCGATCGATCCGCGCTGATCGCGGCGATCGATTCGGCGCAGATGAAGGCAGCGCTCAGGGATGCGGTGGCGGCCGCGGTGGCAAAGGGCGTCTTCGGCGTGCCCACCTTCATCGTCGATGCGGAGCCGATCTGGGGCGTCGACCGCCTGTGGATGCTGGAGCACTGGCTCGCCCACGGGGATTGGTCGCCGCACCGGTAGATATTACATATCCGAGATAATAATTGTCGTTCGGACCGCGCATACGCTGATTCCACATAAACTAATGTTCAAGAATTATGCGACATGAAGCTGCTTGAAGACCGCGCAAAGGCGTGGCTGAGCGCACGAGGCCTGCCTGTGCCGGCTGGCAGGACGACCGCCACGGCGAACGAAGCCGCTTCGGTGGCGGCTGAGCTTGGTGGCCGTGTCGCAATCAAGGCGCTGGTGGCGGCCGGAAGGCGGGGTAAGGCTGGTGGCGTGAGGCTCACCGGCACCCCGGATGCGGCGCGCGACGCGGCTCGCGAGATGCTTGGCATGGAAGTCGCCGGGCAGCGCTGCCGGGAGGTCTACGTCGAAACGGCCGTAGCGATCAAGGATGAGTTGTACCTCAGCTTTGGCTTTGGCAGGCTCGCGCCGGAAGTCGTCGTATCGCGCCGTGGCGGCGTCGATATCGAGGCGGTTGCCGCTGAGAGCCCGGACGACCTTGTCCGGATGGAGATCGATCCGTTGCGGGGACTTTCGCCCTGGCGTGCGGCCGGACTATGGGATCGGACCGGAGTTGCAAGCAAGCTCATCCCGCCGCTTGCCGACTTGACTGCGAAACTCTACGAAGCCTTCTGCGCGGCCGATGCACTGATGTTCGAGGTCAACCCGATCGGCGTGACAGACGACGGCGGCCTTTCGATCGTCGGGGCGATGATGGAGATCGACGACAACGCGCTTTTTCGACATCCGGGCTGGCGCGATCTCGGGCTGGCCGATGCCGGTCCGGGGGGGCGGCCCCTCAACGAACGCGAACTCGCCGTCATCGAAGCCGACCGGAAATTCCCCGGTGGCGCGATCCGGTACACCGAGGTCCCGGGCGACATCGCCCTGTTCATGGCCGGAGGCGGCGCTGGCTTGCTCCAGCACGACCTGGTGATCGCCGCCGGCGGGCGGCCGGCGAATCATTCGGACCTGAGCCCGACGAATGTCGAAAAGCCGGCAGCGCTTTTCGATGCCATCTTTTCCAATCCGCAGGCCAAGGGGATGCTGGTCGGCATGAACTACCTTCAGATGCTGCCCTGCACACTGGTGACCGAGGCATTGGTGCTTTCCCTCAACCGCAGCGGTGTGGACACGACCCGGTTTCCGATCGTCATGCGTGTGTTCGGTCCCAGGGAGGAAGAGGCTCGCGCAATGGTTGCCGGCATTCCAGGGATTCGCTACCTCGCTCCCGGCGCGAGCCTCGAGGACGGCGTGCGCGAGATCGTCGCCGCGGTGACTCCTGGCGCGCAGCCCAGGCGCTCTACATGAGCATCCTGATCGACAGCGACATACGCGTGGTGGTCCAGGGTGCGACCGGTGCCCAGGCGCGTTTCGATATCAGGTATTGCCTCGACTACGGGACGCAGATCGTCGCCGGCGTCACGCCGGGGCGGGGAGGCGAAAAAGTCGAAGGCGTGCCGATCTTCAACACTGTGGCCGCCGCGGTGGCCGCGACCGGCGCGAATGCGTCGGCCGTGTACGTTCCGGCGCGCTCGGTCAAGGATGCAGTGTTCGAGGCGGTCGAGGGTGGGATCCGGATCCTTGCTTGCTTTGCCGAAAATGTCCCCCGCCATGATGCGGCCGCCGCGGTTGCTTTCGCGCGCGCGGCGGGTGCGCGCATGGTGGGATTCAACACCAACGGCCTCATTTCGCCGGGGCAAGGCAAGATCGGCGGAATCGGGGGAGACCGGGCAAACCTGATCTATGGCCCCGGGCGCATCGGCGTTTGCTCCAGGTCGGGGGGAATGTCGGCCGAGATCTGCCATGCGCTCACCGGTGCGGGCCTTGGCACCTCCACCTGCATCTCGATGGGCGGGGACCCGATCGTTGGATTGCGCATGCTCGAAATCCTTCAACTGTTCGAATCCGACCCGGGGACCGATGCGTGTGTGATCTTTGGCGAGCCGGGCGGGACCCATGAGATCGAAGTCGCCCAGGCGATCGAGGGCGGCCTCATCAAGAAGCCCGTCGTGGCGCTGATTGCCGGCCGGTTCCAGGAGGACTATCCGGCCGGGGTCAGCTTCGGGCACTTCGCGGCGGTGATTCACGGGGAGAATGACAGTGCGACGGCTAAGCGCACACTGCTGGCTGCCGCCGGTGCCCGGGTCGCCGGGTCGCTCGAGGACATTGCGCGGTTGCTGAATTCAAAATGATTCATGACAGACACTGAGGAGAAGCAATGGCAACGCTGAAAGTCAAATCGGAGGTAACAGGCAAGGTCTGGGAGGTCGTCGCCCAGCCCGGCCAGGCGGTTGCCGCAGAGGAGACGCTTCTGGTCCTGGAATCGATGAAGATGGAGATCCCGGTGGCTGCTCCCGTCAATGGCAAGCTGCAGGCGATACTGGTGCAGAAAGACGAGGAAGTCTCCGAAGGCCAGGTCCTCGCGATCCTCGAGACCTGAGTGACGTCCGACTGGGGAGAACCATGAGCTGGAAAGCCGAAGCTGACGACATTGCCGCGAGGCGCAAGCTCGCGGAAGGAATGGGAGGGACGGAGGCGATCGAGCGCCAGCATGCGCAGGGGCGCCTTACGGTGCGCGAACGCATCGAAAAGCTGATCGACCGGGGTTCGTTCCAGGAAGTCGGCAAGCTCGCGGGAAAATCGACCTACGAGGACGGCAAGCTGGTGAAGGTCATGCCTGCGCCTTACGTAGGCGGCCTGGCCACGATTGCCGGCCGGCCCATTGCCATTGGCGGCGAGGACTTCACCGTTCGCGGCGGGTCGAGCGGGGGCAGCGACCGGCGCAAGGGCGGGCAGGGCGGATTCGTCGAGGACCTGGCGCACCAATATCGCATCCCCCTGGTGAACCTGTGCGACGGCGCAGGCGGCACGGTGACTTCGGCGAAGCGCCGCGGGTACACCACCTTCCCGGGAGTCCACAGCTTCGGTCGATCGGTGCAATTGCTTGCGGAAGTGCCGGTCGTCTCTGCCGTGCTCGGCACGGCCGCCGGGGGGCCGGCGGGACGCGCAATCCTCTCGCATTGGTCCGTGATGGTGAAAGGCAGTGCGCAGATCTTCGCCGCGGGTCCGCCCGTGGTCGAACGCTCGCTCGGGCACAAGATGCACAAAGAAGACCTTGGCGGCGCGGACGTTGCCGTGAATATGGCCGGCACGATCGATAACGCCGCGGCAAGCGAGGCGGAATG
>JBBQNG010000120.1:0-12827 GCA_038329645.1 Burkholderiales bacterium | reverse complement strand
CGCGCCGGCAGCGCGCGCCGGGTCAAGGCCGACCTCCTCGCGCACAGCGCCCCGGAGCTGCTGGTGCGCACCGCGGTCGAACGTTTCGGCCGTCTTGACGTAGTCGTGAACAACGCCTCGAGCTTCTTTCCGACCGCGGTCGGCGAGATCGAGGACAAGGGCTGGGAAGAACTCATTGGCGCAAACGTGAAAGCGCCATTGCTGCTCTCGCAGGCCGCGGCGCCCGAGCTCGTTAAGACCAAGGGATCGATCATCAACATCGTCGATATCCATGCCGACCGCCCGCTCAAGGGCTACGTGGTCTACACGATCGCCAAGGCCGGGCTTGCCGCGCTCACGCGCTCGCTTGCAATGGAACTTGCGCCCGACGTGCGGGTCAATGGCGTGTCGCCCGGCGCGATTGCGTGGCCCGAGGACGGGCAGTTCCCGGCGGACGTTCGCGAGCACATCATCGGCGACACCCTGCTCAAGCGCCTTGGCGATCCCGCAGACATCGCCCGCGCCGTGCTTTTCCTCGCGGCTGACGCGCCTTATGTGACGGGCCAGATCATCGCCGTCGACGGCGGCCGCAGCATCAACATCTGAGCGCCATGACGACCAAGCCGATCAGCATCGTTCCTTCCGCGCGCAAGGATCCGCGCAAGTCGGAACATGAAGCCAACAAGCTCGCCAAGCGCCTGCGGCGTCTGGTTGGGGACGCGATCGTCGATTTCGGCATGATCGGCGAAGGCGACCGCGTGATGGTCTGCCTGTCGGGCGGCAAGGACAGCTACGGCATGCTCGAGGTGCTCCTTGCGTTGCAGGAGAAGGCGCCGGTGAGCTTCGATCTGATCGCCGTCAACCTCGACCAGAAACAACCGGGCTATCCCGGGCATGTGCTGCCCGAATACCTCAAGGCGCGCGGCGTGCCGTTCCGAATCGTCGAGCAGGACACCTATTCAATCGTCAAACGCGTGATCCCCGAAGGCAAGACCATGTGCTCGCTGTGCTCGCGGCTGCGGCGCGGCGTCCTTTACCGGGTCGCCGGGGAACTCGGTGCGACGAAGATCGCGCTGGGCCACCATCGCGACGACATCCTCGCCACCTTTTTCTTGAATTTGTTCTACGCCGGAAAACTGAAGGCGATGCCGCCCAAGCTGGTGTCGGACGACGGCAAGCACGTCGTCATCCGGCCACTGGCTTATGTGCCGGAGTCGGACCTCATCGCGTACGCCGAACTCAAGCAGTTTCCGATCATCCCCTGCACCCTGTGCGGCTCGCAGGCCAACCTGCAGCGCCAGGTCGTGGGCGGCATGCTGAGGGACTGGCAGAAGAAATTCCCGGGACGCATCGAGTCCATGCTGCGTGCGCTTTCCGACGTGCGCTCGTCGCACCTCATGGACCGCAAGCTGTTCGATTTTGCCGGGCTTGCGCCGACGGGACGCACGAACGACGAGGGCGATAAGGCCTTCGATCCGGAAAGCTTCCGCGAATACCGCGAGCCGAAATTCGCGGACCTCACCGAAGAAGGCTAGCGCGTCAGTCGATCTTTGCGCCCGAGAGCCGCACCGGCTCCGCGTAACGGGCCTGCTCGGCCAGCATGAAGCGGCGCAGTTCTTCCCCCGAGGAGTTGAGGATCACCATGCCCTGCGCCGTCAGGCGTTCGGCAACGTCGGGCGAGCGCAGCGCCTGCGCAAATGCGCCGTGCAGTTTCTTCAGCACAGGCTCCGGGGTGCCCGCCGGTGCAACGCATCCGTACCACGAGTAGACGAAAAACCCGGGAAAGCCCTGTTCGGCAAACGTCGGCACGTCGGGCAGCTGGGGCAGGCGCTTGTCGTCCGCAACCGCAAGCGCACGCAGTTTGCCGGCCTGGATATGGGCAAGGACTTCGGGAAAATTGGTGAGGAAGAGCTTTACCTGGCCGCCGAGCAGGTCCTGCAGCGCCGGCGCAACGCCCTTGTAGGGCACGTGCGTCATGTCGATGCCGGCTTCCTTCTTGAAGAGCTCGACGCCCAGGTGCGACGAAGTGCCATTGCCGAAGGAAGCGAAATTGATCGAGCCGGGCGCTGCCTTGGCCGCCGCGACAAGCTCTTTCAGATTGCGCGGCCCGAAGCTCGGATGCGCGACGAGCACCTGGTTGACGCGGGCGAGCAGCGAGACCGGGGCAAAATCCTTGAGCGGGTCCCAGGGTGCTTTTGGCATGAGCATGGGCGTTAGCAGGAACCCGTTGGCCATGAGCAGCAGCGTGTAGCCGTCGGGGAGCGACTTCTGCACGATCTGGGTGCCGATGACCGTGGCGCCGCCGGCACGCGGGTCGACGACGACGCTCTGGCCCAGGCTCTCGGTCATCTTGACGGACAGTAATCGGGCGAGGTTGTCGAGCGATCCGCCGGCGGGGAACGGCACGACGATGCGGATCGGCTTGGAAGGGAAATCGGCCTGCGCGCGAAGCGAAAGCGGGAGCGCGGCAAGGGCCATCGCGGCGACGACGCGCCGCCGGATAATATTCACGGTCATCGGGGTCTCTGAGGAAAAGTTACGGTGGGAAGGGGCGCTAAGCGGGGAGCAATTCCCGTGCCGCACCCACGTCGCGCACCAGGCGGTTGCTCGGGACGATTGCGCGGCCGGCACGTACCACGAGCCGCGGGATGAGGCGCGACTGGCCGACCGCCGAGCCACCGAGGCGGTCGCGGAAGGTCCAAGGCGCCTTCACCTGCTCGAGCACGCTGACGTCGGCGCGGCTGCCGGGCGCGAGCGAGCCGATCTCGTCCTGCATGCGCAGGACTTCGGCGGGATGCTGGGTGGTCGCACGCACGACGAAATCGAGGTCCAGGCCGAGCGCCATGAGCTTCGACATCGCGCCGCACAGGCTGAAGTCGAGCTTGGAGTCGTCGTTGTGCGAGGAGAAATCGCCCTGCACGTCGGTGCTGATCGTGTAAGGGAAAAGGCCGGCGTCCATCATTCGCCGCGCCGTGTCGAAGCTGAAATTCACGCCGTGTCCCAGGTCGAGATGCACGCCGGAAGCGAGCGTGTCCAGCAGCTCGGGCGAGGGCTTGTCACGCTTGCCCAGGATGCCGTCCTCACGGCTGGAGTAGCAGTGCGCCAGCAGGTCGCCCGGGCGCGCGAAGTGCAGCACCTCGGGCAGCACGGACTCGGGACGGGGGCGATTGCGCTCGTCGACCTTCCACAGTTCCCCGGTATGCACATACAGAGGCAGGCTGGTGCGGTCGGCAATCTCCCGCGCCCGCTGCAGCATCACGCTGCCGTAGTTCGACCAGCTGCCCGATTCGCCGTGCCCCTTGATGCCGCGGATGACGTTCGGGTACTTCTCGATGAGGCGCTGCATGACGTCGAGGTCGATCAGCTGCGGGTTCTGCGCGATCGGCCCGCCCTTGGAGCCGCGCAGCGTCCCGGTCAGGTTTACCGAAAGAAAGCACAGAGTCTCGGTGACCGCCTGGTCGACCAGGAAAACCTTGAACCCGTCGAAGGTCCACGCGCCGCAGCTCCCTTGATCGACGATAGTCGTCGCGCCCGAATGCACGCCGGCCTCATCTGGATTGAGGCCGAAATCGGTCACGTGCTGGTAGACATGGACATGCAGGTCGATGAGGCCGGGCGTGACGATGAGGCCGCTCACGTCCTTCACCTCGCTTGCCGAGGCGGCTTCGATGCCTGCGGCGAGCTTCTCGATGCGGCCGCCCCGGATCGCGACGTCCAGCATCGCGTCGATTCCCTGCGCCGGATCGACCACGCGACCGCCTTTGAGCAACAGGTCGTATTTGGCGGCGGGAGCATTCATTTGATTACCTTAAGCACATGGTTGGCGACCTCGGTCCCGGTGGCGAACCATACATCCGGATAGGTGCGGACGAATTTTATGAATTCACGCAGCAGCACCAGGCGCGAAGGCCGCCCGATTGCCTGCGGATGCATGATGAGATCGAACAGGGCACCGCGCTCGTAATACTCGTGGAACTCGGCCTTCCAGATCGCGAGGATGTGCTCATTGGTCTGGATGGCGCGCTGGCCGCGCAGGCTGTAGACCGTGAAGGGCACGTCATCCAAGGACCAGTGCCATGGTATTTCCACTACGCCGGTGCTTTTGCCCGCGCGGGTGTGCACGTAAGGGTGGATGTCGTCCATGAAGGAGCTGTCGTACGCGAAGCCGTACTTCTGCAGAAGGGGGATCAGCCGGTCGGTGGTCTCGCCCGCGGGGCAGCGGTAACCCCGGGGCCTCAGCTTGAACAGGCGCTCGAGCGACTCCAGCCCCAGCTCGATCTCGCGTTCCTCTTCGGCAGGCTTGTCGGGCTCGGGCCAGAAGTGGAGGTAGCCGTGGTGGCCGATCTCGTGGCCGGCCTCGATGATCTGCGCGACGCGCGCGGTGTGGTTCTCGGCGGTCCAACCCGGGACGAAGAATGTGGCAGGCACACCGGCGTCTTTGAGCACGCGCAGGATCTCGGGGATCGCGATCTTGGCGGCGTAGGTCCCATGCGAGATCAGGGCCGGGCGGCGCGCGTTCGACGTGTCGCGCGAGAGCCACATCGTCTCGGCGTCGAAATCGAAGGTCATCATCACCGCGCATTTCCTGCCGTCCGGCCACTTCACGGGCACGGAATCGCGCGAAATGTCGGGGGAAAGCGGCAGGCGGTCGATGGGGTCCATGATCGGTCGATGTTACGGGCGGTAACGTGTTTGCTACAACCTATTGCGTGAAATGCATGTCCGGCGGGGTAAAGTAGGCGCATGGCCTCCCTGTTCAAGAAGACATTCCGCCGTTTGATGCTCTTTACGCTGGCGCTGGTGGTGCTCGCCACCGGCTGCGCGAGCCTGCGCGGCGACTGGCGCACCGCCAGCCATGAGCCGGTCGGCAGCGCGCCGGATCCGTCGGTCGCCCAAGAAGCGGTGGTGCAGGTCTATGCGGCCCGCGCCTTCGGTTGGCGCGGCCTGTTCGGCGTGCACACCTGGGTCGCCACCAAGGCTGCCGGCGCCGACGCGTACACCGTTTACGAGGTCATCGGCTGGCGCGCCCGCTGGGGCGATTTGGTTGTTGCAGTCCACACGCGTGTACCGGATGCGCGCTGGTACGGTGCGGCCCCAGAGCTTCTCGCCGACAAGCGCGGCGAGGCGGCGCAGGCGCTGATCGCGCGCATCGATGCCGCCGCGAGGAGCTATCCCTGGGCTGGCGAATACACGGTCTGGCCAGGACCGAATTCGAACACCTTCACCGCCTGGATCACGCGCGCGGTGCCGGAGCTGCAGGTTGACCTGCCGCCGACCGCGATCGGCAAGGACTACAACCAGCAGCTTTTCGACGCCGCGCCGAGCGGCGGGGGTGGCCAGGCCAGCGTCGGCGGGCTTTTGGCGATTACCGCGAGCGGTGTGGAAGGGCTGGAGGTGAACGTGCTGGGGCTGACTTTCGGCCTCAACCCGTTCGACCCGGCGCTCAAGCTGCCGCTCGTGGGGCGCATCGGTCCGGATCGGATTCTGAGGAATTAGGTTTGGTAGATCCGCTTCTGGCGCCATTCTACAGCTGTTTTTGTACCGATATCGGTACATTTTCCGGATACTAGCCGGCCCGCAGCTCGAGCCCGCGGCGCAGCTGCTCCGCGGCGATCATGAGCTTGGGCAGCATGGTGTGGAGCGCGATCTCCCTGGTCATGCGCAGGGAATTGACGCTGAGGTTAAGCGCAGCGCAGATGCGGCCCTCGTGATCGGCGACCGGCACCGAGAGGCCACAGATGTGCTCTTCGAGTTCGCCCTGGATCCACGACCAGCCCTGCTCGCGGTCCGCATCGATGATGCGCCTGAGCTCCTCGCGGTCGGTGACCGTGCGCTCGGTGTATTTTTGCAGGGTGGCACGCTCGAAATAATCGTCGAGCTCGCGCGCGGGCAGCCCGCCCAGCAGGATGCGGCCCATCGAAGTCACATAAGCCGGCAGGTGCGTGCCGACGACCGACCCGCCGGTCACCACCGAGCGCACCGAGTTGCGGATCACGTAGACGATTTCGGTCCCATCCAGCACCGCGAGCGTGCAGGTTTCCTGCACGTCGCCAACCAGCTGCTCGAGGATCGGGTGCGTGTATCCCCAGAAAGGCGAGGACGAGGTGTATGCGTAGCCCAGGCGCAGGATCTTCGGCGTGAGGAAGAAGAGGCGCGCCTTGTGGCCGACGAAGCCGAGCTGCTCGAGCGTGTACAGCAGGCGCCGCGCACCCGCGCGCGTAAGCCCCGCGCGCTGGGCGACCTGCGACAGGGTCATGCGCTCGTGGCCCTCGCCGAAGGCCATCACTACGAGGAGTCCGCGCGCGAACGCCTCGACGAACTGGCCGCCCGATTCGCGCGCCGTGATCGGGAATCCGGGATGGGGCGTCATGCCTGCCGCCGTTCGATGAGGGCATCGACGATGACCGTGTCCTTGTCAGACGCTCCGGTCATCACCGGGTTGAGGTCGATCGATGCGATCGAGCCGCCGGAAGCATCGAGCAGCGCGCCCAGCCGCACGGCGAGCTTGGCCAGCGCTCCGAGCGCGATCGGCGCCTCCCCGCGCACGCCGGCGAAGAGCGGCGCGATGCGCAGCGTGTGCAGGCGCTCGAGCACGTCGTCCTCGCCGAACGGGTAGCGCAGCAAGGCGATGTCGGGCAGGGCCTCGACGTATTTGCCGCCGTCGCCCACCATCACCAGCGTGCCGAAGCGCGGATCGAGGCGAGCGCCGACGACGAACTCGTGCTGCGCCGGCCGCATCGCCGCGACGATGACCGCGTTGTCGGCGACCTGCATCGACCCCAGTTTGTCCATGATGTCTTCGAACGCCGCTATGGTCGCGGTCGCGGTCCTGCAATCGAGATGGACGAGGCCGTGCTCGGACTTGTGCGGAATGGCGGCCGAGCAGGCTTTCACCGCCACCGGTGCGCCGAGCGCCTCGAACGCGGCGAGAGCCTCCTTGCCGGTCCTGCACAGCCTGAACGGCACGGCCGGGAAGCCGTGGGCGGCAAGCAGGCCGAGGCTCTCGGCTTCGGAGAGGAACCGCCCGGCGCCCGCGGGCAGCTTCACGGTTGGGAAGTCGATCGGCTTTGCCGCCGCGCGGCGCATCTGCTCGCCGTGTTGGATGAACTGCCCCAGCGCGGCGACTGCGTCGATGTCATGCGCGAACGCGGCAAGGCCTGCGTCGCGGAACTGCTGCGCAGTCGTCTCCAGCGGCGCGGCCACCGCGAGCGGCTTGCCTGTTGCGGCCACATAGGCTGCGCAGTCGCGCACGAATCTCGGCACGTCGTACCCAAGGCCGGAAGCGGCGAGGCTGACGAACACGGCGTCGGTCGCGTCGCGTTTCGCGAGCACGGGCAGGATGTCGCTGAACATGCCGCTGTTGGTGAGCAGCGCCGCGGTGAGATCGATCGGGTTGCCCGAAGCGCCGAACTCCGGCAGCACGGCGCGCAACTCTGCGCGCGTGGGCTCGTCGAACTGGGCGAGCGCGAGGCCATGCTTCTCGGCTGCGTCGGCGGCCATCACGCAGGAGGCGCCCGAGTTGCTGATCGCCACCAGCCGCCGGCCCTGCGGCCTCCAGCCCTTGAGATAGAGGTCCGCCGCGTTCACGAGGCTGCGGATGTCCGGCACGCGGTAGATGCCGTGCTGGCGGAAGAATGCATCGACTACGCGGTCTTCCGTGGCAAGCGCCCCGGTGTGCGAGCTGGCTGCGGCGGCACCGCGCGCAGAAACGCCCGCCTTGAGCGCGACGATGGGCAGGCCGCGCTCGCGCGCAACCTGCGCCGCGCGAGCGAGTCTTGCGGGATCCGCGATGGCTTCGAGGTAGAGCAGCAGCAGCTTGACCTCGGGGTCGAGCGCGACCGCGAGGGCAAAGTCGGCCACGGTGAGGTCGCTCTCGTTGCCTGTGGCGTGGGTATGGCGCACGCCGATGCCCTGTTTCCTCAGGAAGGCATACGGCACCACGCTCATCGCCCCCGACTGGCTCACGATGCCGACCGGCCCGTCCATCGGCTCGACCTCGCTGATGATGGTCGAGAACGTGGCGATCGCGCCGTTGGAAAAATTGGCGATGCCCTGCGTGTTAGGTCCCACGATGCGCATGCCCGTGGCGCGCGCGCTGCGCACCATTTCGTCTTGCGCCTGCTTGCCGGCTTCGCCGGTTTCGCCAAAGCCGGAGGTGATTACCACCGCGACCTTGACGCCACGCTCGGCGCACGCGGCAACGGCAGCCACTGCGCCCATGCCGGGAACCGCGACGATTGCGAGGTCGGGGGCCTCGGGGATTGAAGCAATGTCCGGATACGCCTTGAGACCCTGGATCTCGGTCCGGTTAGGGTTGACCGGGTACAGGCGCCCCTTGTAACCGGCGCGCAGCATGTACTTGATCGGCCGGCCGCCGATCTTCTCGGGGTTCTCGGACGCTCCGATCACGGCAACGGATTGCGGATTGAGCGCTGCGGACAAGCGGTCGTCCTGGGGGGTCATTTCAGCTCCACCGGGCTGCACGCTTCTCGCGGTAGGCGCGCATCGCTTCGGCAAAGTCCGCCGAACCCAGGCCTTCGCGCTGGAAGTCCATGTAGATCGCCAGCGCCGCTTCGAAGTCGGCGGTGGACACGAGGTTCATGGCGCGCTTGGTCGCGCGAGCCCCCTGCGAAGCGTTGGCGACCGTCTTCGCCACCAGCGCGTCGAATTCGGCGTCGCGGTTTTCGTCCGACACGAGGCGTGTGACGAGGCCGATGCGCAGCGCTTCGGTGCCGTCGATCGGCTCGCCCCACAACGCAAGCTCCTTGGCGCGGCCCATGCCCACGAACTTCGCCAGGCGCCACACGGCGAGCCCGGGCAGCAGTCCTTCCTTGGCCGCCGGCAGGCCGAATTTCGAAGCCGGCGTGCCGACGCGCAGGTCGCAGGCGAGGCCGAGTTGCACGCCGCCGCCAAGCGAATAGCCGTGCATTAGCGCGATCACCAGCTTGTCCATGGTTTCGATCAGGCGCAGGCACTCTTCCCAGAGGGAGAAATTGTCCGCGCCGATCTTGCCGGTGGAGAGGTCCTTCAAGTCGATGCCGGTGCAGAAAGCGCGCCCTTCGCCGCGCAGGGCGAGCACGCGGACCGAGTCGTCGCCGGCCGCGAGCTCGAGCGCCGCCTTGAAGTCGTGCTTGGCCGGGTACGACATCGCGTTCAGCCGCTCGGGGCGGTTGAACGTGATCGTCGCGAGCTTCTCGCCGCTCGCATAGACCAGGTGCCCGAATTCGCGGCGCATCGCGCGTCTAGTCCGCCTTGGCGCCCGAGGCGGTGACGACCTTGCGCCATTTCTGCGATTCGGCCGCGATGTATGCGGCAAAATGCTCCGGGCTGTCGGCGATGATCGCGAGCCCTTGCGACTCGAGCTTGGGCGCATTCTGCGCATCGCGCAGCGCCTTCACGAACTCGGCGTTCAGGCGGTCGATGACCGGCTTGGGCATTCCCGCGGGCCCGACCACGCCGAACCATGCGGTCGCTTCATAGCCGGGTACCCCGGCTTCATCCATGGTGGGAATTTCGGGGGCCAGAGGGCTGCGCTTGAGACTGGTGACCGCGAGCCCCTTGAGCTGCCCGTTTTTCGCGCGTGGGAGCGCAGTGGGCAGGTTGTCGAACATGATCTGCACTTGCCCGGCGAGCAGGTCCTGAAGCGCAGGCGCGCTGCCCTTGTACGGCACATGCGTCGCCTGCACGTTGACCGCCATCTTGAACATCTCGCCGCACAGGTGGCCGGTGGTGCCGGTGCCCATCGACGCGAAGTTGATCGCGTTGGGCTGCGCCCTGGCGAGCGCAACGAGGTCCCTGACGCTCGATACGGGCACGGCGTTGTTGACCAGCAGCATATTGGGCACCGAGCCTGTGTTCACGATCGGGACGATCTCCTTGTCGGCGTCGAACCCCATGTCCTTGTAGATCCACTTGTTGATCGCGAGTACCCCGACCGGCGCCATTAGAAGCGTGTGGCCGTCGGGTTTGGACTTTGCGACGAGCGTCGCGCCAAGGTTGCCGCCGGCGCCGGGCTTGTTCTCGACCACCACCGGATGCCCGAGGCCTTCGCTGAGCCGCGGTGCGAGCGTGCGCGCGATGATGTCGTTGGTGCCGCCGGGCTGGTACGGCACGACGATGGTGATTTGGCGCGACGGGAAAGCCTGGGCCTGCGCGAAGCAGGGAACGGCACACAGCAGTGCGGCAGCTACGCTAAGAACTTTCATTCGCGAAAATCCCTCGATCAGCTCGTGCGGTTGTAGTTGACCTCGGTGCATACGTTGAGAACGGCCTGGCGCTTCTCGTTGTTCACCGCATTCAGCGCACGCTTGAGCGCGGGCAGCATCTCGGCGGGGCTCTCGACCCTTTCGCCGTAGCCGCCGCTAGCGCGCACGACCTCCTCGAAGCGCGGCGAGGGCTCCAGCACCGAGAACGGCGGCGTTTCCGCCCCGGCCGCATGGCCCTTGGGGTACATGCTGAGCGTGGCGCGGTGCACCGCGCCCCAACGCGCGTTGTTGTTGATCACATAGAGCACGGGAAGGTTGTGCGCTTCGCCGATGAAGTGGGTCGGGGTGGGATTGCCGAACATGTAGGCGCCGTCGCCGATCGCGCAGATGACCGTCGCGTCGGGCTTGCCGAGCTTGGCGCCGAGCGCCGCGCCCATGCCCCATCCCAGGCCGCCCGAGGGCGGATGCGAGAAATAGCGGCCGGGCTGGTTGATCGTGAGTTCCTCCAGCACCAGCGGGTACTCGTTGATGAGGATGGTGTTGTCGTCCGCCACCTTGTTGATGCAGTGGGTCATCCACTTGGTCGAGATCCGGCCGGTCGTCGGACCCGAGCCCGGGGCCATGCGCATGCGCAGCCGGAAATCGGCCGACTGCTGCGAAACGGCAGCACGCCTCGCGGCGATCTTGGTCGCCGATCCCGCGTACTTTTCGGTGCGCTCGGTGAGCCGGTCGAGCGTGGGCGCAAGGCTGCCCGCCAGCGCGATATCGGTGCGGAAGCCGCGGACCGGGTAACGCGCAAACAGGGGGTCGACGCCGATATGCACGACCATGCACTCGGGATTCAGCCTGGCGCTGTCGGGGATCCATGGCACGTCGCTGTCGACCGCGATGATCAGGTCGGCGTCGGGAATCATTGCGTGCGGATCGTAGCCGCAGTTCATCGGGTGGTCGGCGGGGAGCGCGAGGTAGCGCGGCCGGTACTGGATTACAGGGATCGCGAAGGCGTCGGCCAGGCGCGTGAGCGCCTGGGACGATTCGACCGTGCGCCCGCCATTGGAAGTGATGATCAGGGGGTTCTTCGCATTGCCCAGAAGCTTGGCGACTTCGTCGAGCGTGTCGGGGTCCGCGGAGGGCGGGCTCATGGGTGCGATCGTCGTGCGGGAGCCGATTTTCGTCGTCCCGATGTCCGCCGCGAGCACCTCGCGCGGCAGCGTCAGGTAGACCGGGCCGCAAGGCTCGCTCTTCGCGATGGCAAGAGCACGGTCGACCACGGATTCGATCTGCGAGGGATGGCGAAGCTCGTAGTCCCACTTGACGAACTCGCGCAGCATGCCGCCTTGGTCGAACTGCTCCTGCGCCCAGTTGATGTAGTTGTTGCGCGAGCCCAGCAGGCCGCCCTCGGTGATTGGGGTGCGGCCGGCGGTGAAAAGGATCGGGATGTTCTGTCGCGCGGCATTGAAAATGCCGTTGATCGAATTTGCCGTGCCCAAACCGACGTGGACCATCATGGCCTGGGGCCGGCCGGTGACCATGTAATAGCCGTGCGCCATGGCGACGCCGACGTTTTCGTGCGGCACGATGATCGGCTCTGGCATCTGCCACCCCAGCGCACGGCCCTTGGCGAGCGCTTCAACCAGGGGCGGAAAATCGGTCCCCGAGTTGCCGAACAGATAGTCCACGTCCCGCGAGGCGAGCAGGGCCAAATACGCTTCAGCTACGGTTTCTGGCTTTAATTCAACGGGTTGGCCGGTTTTCATGGAGGTTCCTTTGGCGCGAGTCGGGGACTTAAGTTCTGTATAAGAACAAATGTTTTCAGAATGAACCAGTCTACCCTCGACCGTTCCAGCGTCAAGGAGGCATTCCGCAATCCGCATCCGCAACGTGGGTTTGTCAAAATTATTTTGTCAGTTAGAATCTGCCACATGAACTGCGCAGAGCGATTGGTCGAGGTCTTCGGCAGCCAGGCGGATGTCGCCCGCGCCTTCCAGCTCGATCGCGCGGTGGTGAACAACTGGGTGAAGACCGGCTACGTGCCGGCGCGCTGGGCCATGGAAGTCGAGCAGTTGACCGGCGGGCGCATCCTCGCCGTCGACGTGCTCAACGATGCGGCCGCGCGCAAACCCGTTCGAGTGAAATCCAGGCCCGACGATTTCGCCGGCGCCGTCCTTGGGAGTGAAGCCATGAACAAATTTGCCCCGGCGAAACGCATCCAGTCGTTCCACCCGCCGCAGCGCACCCTCATGGGTCCCGGCCCGACCGAGATCCACCCGCGCGTGCTGACCACCATGAGCCAGCCGGCAATCGGCTATCTCGACCCGATCTTCGTCGAGATGATGGAGGAGCTGAAGTCGCTCCTGCGCTACGCGTACCAGACGAAGAACCCGCTCACGTTCCCGGTGTCCGGTCCCGGCTCGGTGGGCATGGAGTATTGCTTCGTCAATATGGTGGCGCCCGGAGACAAAGTCGTCGTGTGCCGCAACGGCGTGTTTGGCGGGCGCATGATCGAGAACGTCGAGCGTGCCGGCGGCGTGGCGGTGTTCGTGGAAGACAACTGGGGCGAGCCCGTCGACCCGCAAAAGCTCGAGGACACGCTCAAGAAGAACCGCGACGCGAAGATCGTCGCCTTCGTGCACGCCGAAACGT
>JBBQNG010000119.1:0-12836 GCA_038329645.1 Burkholderiales bacterium | reverse complement strand
CCGCGCCTTCGTGGCGGAAACCGTGTTTGCAGCTCTGCGCAGGCGGAGGTCTCTTGCTGCGGCGGCGCAATCCGAATCGCCCTATTCGCTCGTCCTTGCCGTCCTCGTGCGCGTGCAGGGTTTGTCGGTGCGCGCCGTTGGCGATGCGGTGCGCGAGAAGGATCTGCCGCTGCTCGAACGCGCGCGTGCATTTCACCTCGATGAGCAATCACCGGCGCTGCAGGCCGACCTTCCCGATTGGTTATGGGGGCGGTTGGTGGTGCAGTACGGGGAGGTCGAGGCGCGAGCAATTGCGCAAGGGTTGCTCGGGGCGGCGCCCATGGACCTGCGCGCCAACGCGATCAAGGCCTCGCGCGACGAAGCGATTGCAGCCCTGCAATCGGCCGGGCTCGCGGGCGAGCCCACCCCGTATTCTCCCGTCGGCATCCGGCTCGCCGACAAGGCCGCAATCAACAAGCAGCCCGCCTTCGTGGACGGGCGCGTCGAAGTCCAGGACGAAGGCAGCCAATTGCTGGCTGCAATCGTCGCGCCCCGGCGGGGCGAAATGGTAGTGGACTTCTGCGCGGGTGGCGGTGGGAAAACGCTTGCGCTCGGGGCGTTGATGCGCAACACCGGCCGCCTGTACGCTTTCGATGTGTCGGCCAAGCGACTCGCCGGCCTCGACCCGCGCCTCGCACGCTCGGGCCTGTCGAATGTCCACCCGATAGCGATCGCTAACGAAAACGACCTGCGCGCCAAACGGCTCGCGGGCAAGATCGACCGCGTGCTTGTCGATGCGCCCTGTTCGGGCTTCGGCACACTGCGTCGCAACCCGGACCTGAAGTGGCGCTTCGGCGAGAAAGATGTCGCGGAGCTGGTCGACAAGCAGTCGCGCATCCTGGCGGCTGCCGCACGGCTGCCCCGCGTTGGCGGCAGGCTGGTGTTCGCGACCTGCAGCGTGCTGAAGGAGGAGGGGGAGGAGATCGCGGCAAAGTTCATCGCGTCGCATCCTGCTTACGCGCAGGTGTCGTGCGCCGAAATCCTGCGCTCGCAGGGGATTGCGCTGGACACCGGCGCGAACCTGCGCCTGTTCCCGCACCTGCATCGGACCGACGGGTTCTTCGCCGCGGCGTTCGAGCGGCAGTCGTAGAAGGAAGCCTAGAACAGGACGCGCAGGCCCAGCGAGCGAAAATCCCTCTCGGGCGGACCCGAGTTCTGCACGCCCATCGTGCCGTCGACCTGCACCCTGTTCGGAACGACCCAGAGGCGCAAGCCGATGTGCCGCGTCGGCTTGTCGGCCCGCTGTCCGTAGGTTTCGACAATCCCGTACAACCTCGAGTGCAGAGCGATCTCGGCGCCGATTCCCCAGGTGCCGCGGACCATGGCCGCCTGCCGGTCGTGGACTGCGCCGACGTTCGTGTGCAGCACAACCCGGTCGTCGGCGAAGGAAAAGCTCCCGATTGCGTTTACAAAGGGATTGAGAGTGTGCGCCGCCTGGGAGGGCATTACGCGACCGGCGCCCACCGTGATCGCGTAGCCGGAGCCGTTTGTCGCAAGGGCCTTGAGCAGCGTCTTTGCCTGCAGGATGTTGACCTGGCTGTCCCCTGGGACGTTGCCGTCGACCCAATAGCGGCCGACCGTGACTTCCACCCGCCCGAACGGGTTGCATGCGGGCAGGAACCAGAATTCGCGCTCGTCGAGCTTCCTCTGTCGCTTGATGAACGTCTCGACCTGGCAGCCGCCTTCGTCGACGACGCGCGCATCGTCGGTTACGAACGGCCTTGCGCCGTGGGCGGCGTGCGCAAAGAGCAGCAGCGGGAGAAGGAATCGGAGGGTGCGTGGCGACATGGGCTCGGGCGGGCGTGCTGCGGTTTGCTGAAAACAAGGAGACGTCCGTAAACTGACGACCGCATATTACAGACAGGCTGCGCCCCAGCGCGCGGGATTGCGGCCGACGCCCCCCACTTATGGCCGGTAACTCGATCCAGAGCGTGTTCGTCGAAATGTTGGGCGAGCTTCGGCAGCCGGACGTCCTATGGCAGGCGGGCGCGCTCCTTCTCAGTGTCCTGCTCGCCTGGGTTCTCGCGCGCTTTGCGCGCGTGCGGGCATCCGAAGGCCAGTCGACGGCGGTCCGGGTGGGCGCGGGCGGGTTCAACCGGATTTTTTTCCCCTTGATGGTCGTGGTCCTGCTGGTCCTTGCGCGGAGCCTGCTTTCGCGCTGGAGCCACGCCAACCTCCTTTCCGTCGCAATTCCCGTTTTCGCCTCGCTGGCCGGAATCCGGTTCGTCGTCTACCTGCTGCGGCTTGCGTTTCCGCCCGGAGGGATGCTCGCTGCGTGGGAGCGCGCGGTTTCCGCGACGGCATGGATTGCGGTCGTGCTTTACCTGACCGGCCTCCTGCCCGGGATCCAGGATGCGCTCGACGGCGTCAGGGTCACGATCGGCAAGCAGCACTTCTCGCTGATGATGGCCCTCGAGTCCGCCTTCTGGCTGCTCGGCACCCTGCTGCTCGCTCTATGGGCGGGGAGCGTCGCCGAATCGAGGCTGATGCGCGCCGAGACCCTGCATACCAGCATGCGCGTCGTGCTCGCGCGCATCGTCAAGGCTGCCTTGGTGGTGATCGCGATCCTGATCGTGCTGCCCGTGATGGGCATCGACCTGACGGTGCTGTCCGTGTTCGGCGGTGCGCTCGGCGTCGGGCTGGGTTTCGGCCTGCAGAAGATCGCCAGCAATTACGTCTCCGGCTTCATCATCCTGATCGACCGCTCGATCCGCATCGGCGACTGGATCACGGCCGACAACCACTACGGGGAGGTCCGCCAGATCACCACGCGTTACACAGTAGTGCGTTCGCTCTCGGGCGTGGAGGCGATCATTCCCAACGACACGCTGATTACCGCGACGGTGCTCAACAACACCTATGCGGACAAGCAGCTGCGCCTTGCCGTCAAGGTGTCGGTGGCCTACTCTACCCCGGTGGAGCCGGTCCTCGAACTGCTCGCCGAGATAGCGTCGCGGCATCCGCGGGTGCTCAAGGAACCGCCGCCGAATGCGATTGTCACAACACTGGGCGACAACGGGATCGAGCTTGAGCTCGGATTCTGGATCGACGATCCCGAGAAAGGCCGCCAGAACCTGTGCTCCGATATCAGCGTTGCGATCCTGTCCGAATTCCGTACCCGTGGGATCGAAATTCCCTTTCCGCAGCGGGAAGTTAGGATGCTGCCCGGAGGGCCGGCTTGAGTTCTCACAAAAGGTCACCATTTAGCTCTTGCACGGGGAGGCCGTTCGCGTAGAATCGCGCGCAATTCCCACCCTCCATAACCCCTGAAACCCTTCCTACGATGCTCTTTTCCGGCCTTTTCGATCTGCCTTGGTGGGGCCTTGTAGCCGTAGCACTCGCTCTCACCCACGTCACCATCGCCTCGGTGACGATCTTCCTGCACCGCCACCAGGCGCACAGGGCGCTCGACCTTCACCCGATCGCGTCGCATTTCTTCCGCTTCTGGCTGTGGCTCACGACCGGCATGGTGACCAAGGAGTGGACGGCGATCCACCGCAAGCACCACGCAAAGTGCGAAACGGTGGACGATCCTCACAGCCCGCAGATCCTCGGCATCAACCGGGTCCTGTGGGGCGGGGTCTTCCTCTACGTGAAGGAATCGTATAACCGCGAAACCCTGGAGCGTTACGGCCACGGCACGCCGGACGACTACTTCGAGCGCAACCTGTATTCCGCGCACGCCATCTGGGGCCTGACCCTGATGGGCGCCATCAATGTCTTCCTGTTCGGCCTCGTGCCCGGCCTCCTGATCCTCGTGACCCAGATTGTGTGGATCCCGTTCTGGGCCGCTGGCGTCATCAACGGCGTCGGCCACTGGTTCGGCTACCGCAATTTCGGCGCGTCGGACGCCAGCACCAACATCGTGCCCTGGGGCATCCTGATCGGCGGCGAAGAGTTGCACAACAACCACCATTCGCACGCCACTTCGGCCAAGCTGTCCTCGAAGTGGTACGAATTCGACATCGGCTGGATGTACATCTGCATTCTCGAGTCTCTGGGACTGGCGACCGTCAAGAAGGTCGCGCCGCGGCCGCGCTTCGCCGATGCCAAGCCGGTCTCGGACCTCGATTCGGACACACTGCACGCAGTGATCGCCAACCGGTACGACGTGCTCGCCCGCTACGCGAAATCCCTCAAGAAGACCTACGCACAGGAGATCGTGCGCCTCAAGCAGGGCTCGCCCGCCTCGGCGGCATCGCTGCGGTCGGTGAAGCCCAAGCTGCTGCGCACGCAGGCGCTGCCCGCGACGGACAAGGAGCGCCTGTTCGACGCGCTCAAGCACAGCAAGGCGCTCGAGACGGTGCTTGCCATGCGCGACGAGCTGATCGCCCTGTGGGAGCGCTCCAACGCCTCCAAGGAGCAGCTGCTGCAGGAGTTCAAGGACTGGTGCCACCGGGCCGAGTCGAGCGGCATCGCGCCGCTGGCCGAGTTCAGCCAGAGGCTGCGCCGCTACGCCTGAGGATGCAGGCGATCCAATAAAAAAGGCCCGCGTCGCGGGCCTTTTTTTCGGGCATTGCCGGCAGCGCTTACTTCAGCTTGGTTTCCTTGTACATCACGTGTTTGCGCGCCTTCGGATCGAATTTCTTGATCTCGAGCTTGTCGGGCGTGGTGCGCTTGTTCTTGGTCGTGGTGTAGAAGTGGCCGGTGCCGGCGCTCGATTCGAGCTTGATCTTCTCGCGCATGGTCAGGCTCCTTTGGCTTTGCCGGCTTTGGCGATCTTGCCGTCGGCGCGCATGTCGGCGAGCACGGCGTCGATGCCGTTCTTGTCGATCGTACGCAATGCATTGGTGGACACGCGAAGTCGGATCCAGCGGTTCTCGCTCTCGACCCAGAACCGGCGGTAGTGCAGGTTGGGCAGGAAGGTGCGCTTGGTCTTGTTGTTCGCGTGGGACACCAAGTTACCTTTCATCGGCTTCTTGCCGGTGACCTGGCAGACTCGGGACATTTGGGGGCTCCGCAGAAAAAGGCGAGATTTTACACGGAATTAGGCTGGGCGCCCAAGCTTCTCGGCGGTTCCCGCCCAGGTTCGGGCGGAGGACGGAACCAGCGCCGGTCGGCGTAGAACCCCGCCTCGGCGCTGCCCGGTAGCCAGTCGGGGTAGCCGAATACCGGCAAGGGCGCCATCTGGCGGGGCTTCGCGTCCTCCGGCAGGGACTCAATCCACCCGGCAGCCCGGGCGTCGAGCCAGGCAATCAGGTCAGGATACGGTCCGTCCAGGAGGTCGCGCGGGGTAGGGACGAACAGGGCCTTGCAGGTGATCCCCGGATAAGGCGCGAGGGACTTTTCGTACGCGTTGTGGCCCGTGAGCACGAAGCGGACATCGCGTACGAGGCCGGCGCGGCGGTCCCAGAACAGCTCCTGCCAGCGGAAGCTCCTGATGAGCGCTTCGAAGCCGGGCAGCGCGTCTTCGGCGCACGCGACGATCACGCCGCCTTCGTCGATCAAGGTGAGCAGGTCGCGCAGTGGGCCGCGGAGTTTGCCTTCGACGCGCAAGCGCGCCACGTGGCGGGCGTTGATGGCGGCTTTGGTGAGCGGAAACGCAATCCAGACCAGCGCGTTGAAGAGGTCGTGCAGGCTGTCGGCGCGTGTCTCAACCAGGCCGGTGTCGAAGATTTTCTGCTCGTAAGGCACGCTCCCGGCTGGCTCGGGCAGGCAGAAGCGCAGGCGCTTGTCACTGCGGGTCGCCGCTGGCAATGCAGACGCGTCGGCCAATGCATTGAGTTCGGCGCAACCGGGGCGATTGCCGAGGCGCTCGAGCAGGGGACGCAGCGGGTCGAACGCGGGATGGGCCAGCGCTGACGCGGATAGGACCGCGCCTAGCTCAGCTGCCACGCCAGGGATTCGCCCGCGCGCATGGGTACGACTTCGTCGGCGCCGAACTTGTAGCTGTCCGGCACGCGCCATTCCTTGCGCGTAAGCGTAATCCGGTCCTTATTGCGCGGCAGGCCGTAGAAATCGGCCCCGTGGAAGCTGGCAAAACCTTCCAGCTTGTCGAGCGCATTGGCTTCCTCGAAGGCGCTCGCGTAAAGCTCGATGGCAGCGTGAGCCGTGTACAGGCCAGCGCAGCCGCACGCGGTTTCCTTCGTATGTTTTGCATGCGGCGCGCTGTCGGTGCCGAGGAAAAACTTCGGGTTGCCCGAAATCGCCGCCTCGACCAGCGCCTCGCGGTGCTCCTCGCGCTTGAGCACAGGCAGGCAATAGTTGTGCGGCCGGATGCCGCCGAGGAACAGAGCATTGCGGTTCATGAGCAGGTGGTGGGCGGTGATGGTTGCGCCGATGTTGGGCCCGGTCACTTCCACGTACTGCACGGCATCGCGGGTCGTAATGTGCTCGATCACGATCCTGAGGTCGGGAAACCGGTCGACTAACGGGCCCATCGTCATCTCGAGGAACGCCTTTTCCCGGTCGAACACGTCAATCTCGGGGTCCGTCGTCTCGCCGTGGATGAGCAGCGGCATGCCGAGCTCCTGCATTTTCTCGAGCGTGTGGAAGCACCGCGATATGCGCGTGACACCGGCATCCGAATGCGTCGTGGCGCCGGCCGGGTAGAGCTTCACGCCATGCACCCGGCCGCAAAGCTTCGCGCGCGCGATTTCCTCCGGCGGCGTGTCGTCGGTCAGGTACAGCGTCATGAGCGGCTCGAAGCGCGAATTCTCCGGCAGGGCGTCAAGGATGCGCTCGCGATAGTCGAGCGCCCGCTTGGTGGTGTTGATGGGCGGCTTGAGGTTCGGCATGACGATTGCGCGGGCAAAGCATCGCGCGGTATGAGGAAGCACCGATGCGAGGTGGTCGCCGTCGCGCAGGTGCAGGTGCCAGTCGTCGGGGCGGGTGAGGGTGAACGAGTCCACTGGAGGGGATTCTACCGTGGCTTGCGCGGCTTCGGCTCCGGAAGCCCGGCCGCCAGCTCCAGGGCGCGGGCATAAATCACGTTTTTGGAGCCGCCGGTAATGCGCGCGGCGATGCGTGCCGCATCGCTCACCGCGTGGTCTTCGAGCAGCACCGTGAGGACGCGCTCGGCCTGGCCATCGTCTTTGGCATGCACTGCGGCTTTTGGACCGAGGACAAGGACGAATTCGCCCTGCTGCCGGTGCGCACCGGCCTCGATCCATGCTTTCGCCGCGCCAAGCGGGAGGCGGGCGATTTCCTCGAACTTCTTCGTGAGCTCGCGCGCCACCACCACCTCGCGCTCCGGGCCGAACGCCGCGGTGAGGTCTTCCACGGTTTCCAGGATCCGGTGAGGCGCTTCGTAAAGCACGATCGGGCAGGTCGCATCGAGGGCCGCAATCGCCTTGCGGCGGGCTCCGGCGGTCGCGGGCAGGAACCCGGCGAAGAGGAACCGGTCGGCAAGGAATCCGCTCGCGCTGTAGGCCGCGATCGCCGCGTTGGGTCCCGGGATCGGCACCACGCGGATGCCGGCCTCGTGCGCGGCCTCGACCGCTAGCGCCCCGGGGTCGGAGACCGCGGGCGTGCCCGCATCGCTGACGAGCGCCACGGTCTGGCCTGCCCTGAGCCATTCGACCAGCCTGGCCCGTGCCGTGCGCTCGTTGTGCTCGTGCAATGCGAATGTCTTCGCGTCGATCCCGTGGGCGGCTAGCAGCGTACGGGTGGTGCGGGTGTCCTCGCAGGCGACCAGGTCGGCGGCCGCGAGGACCTCGCGCGCGCGGGCAGACAGGTCGGCCAGGTTGCCGATCGGCGTAGCGACGACAAACAGGGTTCCGGCGGGAGTTTGTTCCTGCGGCATGGGATTTGGGTAGGCGGTGGGTCAAGGGCCGGTCAACGCCGATTCTGCGGCTTCGTTAAGCGATGGGCAACCGCGCCAATTGATCCACCGCGCGATCCGCCATTCGATCCGCCATATTGACCATAGGGGAGCAGCACTCATGGACACCGCCAGCGCAGGACGCCAGGCCGAGGCGCTCGCCGAGCGCCTGCTGACCGGTGCGGGCCTCGCGATCATCGCGCGCAATTTCCGCTGCCGCCACGGCGAGATCGACCTCATCGCGCGCGAAGGCGACACGTTCGTGTTCTGCGAAGTGCGCCTGCGCACGAGCGAAGCGTACGGCGGGGCGGCGGAGAGCATCACCGGGCAGAAGCAAGCGCGGATCGCTGCCGCGGCGCGCTATTTCCTGACCGCGCGGCCCGAGGCGCCCTGCCGGTTCGACGTGCTGCTGCTGCAGACACTCGATGTGGCGCGCATCCGCTGGATACGCAATGCGTTCGGCGCGTGAGTGGCGCTTCGTCGTCGCATTGATGCTGGCCGCGCAAGCGTCCCTGGCCGCATCTCCGGCATGCGCCCAGCAGCAACAGGCTCGCGTGAAAATGCTGGTGCAGAGCTCCCCGCTGGCCGGATTCCGGCACGCGGAGGCCGCCTCGGTATTGCCAGACGTGCGCCGGGGTGACGAGCTCACGCTGGTGCGCGAACCCGACAATGCCTTCGACAGGAACGCGGTGCGCGTCGAATGGCGGGGCCGCAAGCTCGGCTACGTTCCGCGTCGCGAGAACGCGGCCCTTGCCTGGGCGCTCGATCGCGGCGAAACGCTGCGCGCGAGGGTCAGCCGATCCGAATGGCATCCGAATCCGGCGCGGCGCATCGCGTTCGAGGTCTTCGTCGAATGATGTTGCGGTAAAATCCATGCATGGGACACTCCGACGACACCGCGACGCAGGCGCAGCTCGAAGCGCGCATCGCGGGGCATTTTTCCGCCGGCGCGAGCCTCAAGTCGGCCTCCGCCCCCGTGCTGTCCGCGCCGATCGCGCGCGCCATTGCAATGATGACGGCCTGCCTGCGCGCGGGCGGCAAGATCCTCGCCTGCGGCAACGGCGGGTCGGCCGCCGATGCGCAGCACTTCTCGGCGGAACTCCTCAATCGCTTCGAGGTCGAACGGCCACCGCTGGCCGCGATTGCGCTGACTACTGACACGTCGACCCTGACGTCGATCGCAAATGATTACAGCTACGACCAGGTATTCGAAAAGCAGGTGCAGGCGCTGGGCCGCGCAGGCGACGTCCTGTTTGCGATTTCGACCTCGGGAAATTCGTCCAACGTGATGGCGGCCATGCGCGTGGCGTCGGCGGCGGGGATGGGAATCGTGGCCCTTACCGGGCGCGGCGGCGGAAGAATGGCGGGCATGCTTGGCCCGCGGGACGTGCACATTTGTGTGCCGCATACGGTGACCGCCCGCATCCAGGAAATCCACCTTTTGACCCTGCATTGCCTGTGCGACGGGATCGACGCAGTTCTCTTTGGAGCGAAGTGACAATGAAAAATGCCGGCTGGCTTGCACTGATTGCCGCACTCGCCGCGGCGCCCGCGATGCAGGGATGCCTGCCTGTGGCCGCGGTCGGGATGGGCGCCGCGTTCACTTCGGTAAACGATCGCCGCACGTCGGGCACCCAGATCGACGACGAAGGTATCGAGCTGCGCGCGCAGAACCGGATCGGCGACCGGTTCGGCGACAAGGCCCACGTAAACGTAACCTCGTTCAACCGCAGCGTGCTGCTGACCGGGGAGGTGACCAACGAAGCCAGCAGGGCCGAGATCGAGAAGATCGTCTCCGGCGTGACTAACGTCCGCGGCATCACCAACGAAATCGCCGTTGCAGGCAGCTCGGCCCTTTCGGCGCGCGCCAACGACTCCTACCTGACGTCCAAGGTCAAGGCGCGATTCGTGGATGCCAACTATTTCAACCCGTTCCACGTGAAAGTCGTCACCGAGAACAGCACCGTCTACCTGCTCGGCATAGTGACCGAGCAGGAAGCGAAGCTCGCTACCGACATTGCGCGCACCACCGGCGGCGTGCGCAAGGTGGTGCGGCTGTTCGACTACTGCAAGACGACGGACGACGCGTGCCGCCCGCCGCCGCCGAAAGCCGAAGCCGCCAACACGCCCGCCAAGTAGCGCGGTGAAATTCCCGCCGCCGGCCTTCGAGCGCAAGATCCGCGCGCCGGAGACGCTCGCCGCGGGCATCGCGAGCGCTTCCCGCCCCCTGGTATTCACCAACGGTGTCTTTGACATCGTCCATCGCGGCCACGCAACCTGCCTCGCACCGGCCAGGGCGCTGGGCGCGGCGCTGGTCGTCGCGCTGAACAGCGACGCCTCGGCCAGGCGGCTGGGAAAAGGCCCCGACCGGCCCGTCAATGCGCTCGCCGATCGCGCCTCCGTTATCGCAGCGCTGGAAGCCGTGGATTTCGTGACCTGGTTCGAGGAGGACACCCCGCTGGCGCTGATCGGGGCGTTACGCCCCGACATCCTGGTCAAGGGCGGCGACTGGGCGGTGGACAAGATCGTCGGCGCGCAGGCGGTCCTCGCGCGTGGCGGCCGGGTGGTGTCGATCCCGTTCGAGCACGAGCGCTCGACAACCGCGCTTCTTCAGCGCATCCGCAGCTCGAAGTAAAGCGCCCCCTTGAGGGGGTTGTCGTAGTAGGCGGCAATCGGCCGGAATCCGAGCTTCCCGTACAGTCGCACTGCGGCCCCCATCTTGTCGAGCGTATCGAGGACCAGGCGGTCGTAGCCTGCGTCGCGCGCCGCTTCGAGCGCCCGCATCGCCAGCCTTTCCCCCAGGCCGGTGCCGCGAAACGCCGGACGCACGTAGAGGCGCTTTACTTCGCCTGTATCGGCGTCGAACGGACGCAAAGCTACGCAACCGGCGGCCGAGTCCCCCGACTTCGCAATGAACAGGGCGCCGCGCTCGCCGGCGTAGTCGCCGGGCAACCCGGCCAGTTCCGCCTCGAATCCCTGGAAGCACAGGTCCTCGCCGAGCCATGCGGCGTACTCCAGGAACAGCGTGCGTGCCGCTTCGATGTCGCCCGGCCCGGCCGCCGCCACGATTGTCGTTTCCATGTGCAATTCTCACCGTTCCCGGCGGCAGGTGTCGAGGTAAACTCGGCGCATGAAACTCCACCAGCTCAAGATCGATTTCAACGCCGAGCAGGACCGGCTGCTGATGCTCGTGTCGACCGACGACGGCGCGGAAGTGCGCATGTGGCTGACGCGCCGGTTCGTGAAGTTGCTGTGGCCCCTGCTCGTCAAGCTGGCCGAGGAGGCGAGCCCGCGCATCAAGGTGCAGGCCAGCCCCGAGGTGAGGAAGGCCCTGCTTGGCCTGGAGCACCAGAAGGCGGTCCAGAAGGCCGATTTCTCCAAGCCTTTCCAGCAGGCGGCGAAGTCGACCCCGCTGGGGGCGGAACCGCTGCTGCTCGCGCGCATCCAGACCGGCAGCGATCCCAAGGGGCTGCCGGTGGTGTCCCTTCACCCGTCCAACGGCCAGGGGGTCACGCTGACGCTCGACGAGGTGCTGCTGCATTCCGTGTGCAGGCTGCTGCAGGCGGCAGTGAGCAAGAGCGACTGGGACATGGAGCTCAAGCTGCCGGGCGCGGAAGCCGAGCCGGTAGAGGAGTCCGAGTCCCGGACCATTAACTGACGGTCAGCCGACCGTTTCGCCGGCGCCTTCGGTGGATTGAGTGCGCAAGGCCTCGATCTTGGCCGAGGTGTGCAGCCAGTCGTCTTCCGCCTGCGCGAGCTCGGTCTTGAGCCGCGCTTCGGCCTGCACGAGCTCTTTCACGCGCTCGCGCTGCGCTTCCTCGTAGATCGCCGGGTCAGCCAAGGCCGCGTGCGCTGCGTCGGCTTCCTTGCCGAGCTTCGTGACGCGCGATTCGATACGCGCCAACTCTTTCTCGAGCGGTTTGAGCTGCGTGCGGACCGCTTCGCGCGCCGCGCTCCGCGCCGCGGCGTCGGCCCGGCGTTCGTCCTTGCGGGAGGTTTTCGGGGTGTCCTCGCGGGTCGCGCGCTCGGTTTTCAGGCGCGCCTTGCGATAGTCCTCGAGGTCGCCGTCGAAATCGGTGAGTCCCCCGTCGGCCACCACGATGATGCGGTCGGCGCACGTGGAGAGCAGGTGGCGGTCGTGCGAAACGATGATCAGCGCGCCTTCGTAGCTCTGCAGCGCCATAGAAAGGGACCGGCGCATCTCGAGGTCGAGGTGGTTGGTCGGCTCGTCCAGAAGCAGCAGGTTGGGCCGGCGCCTGACCAGCGCGGCCAGCGCAAGGCGCGATTTCTCGCCGCCCGAGAGCGGGCCGATGGGGCGCTGCGCGGCCTCGCCCGCGAAGCCGAAGCCGCCGAGGAAGTCGCGCAGGTGCTGCTCGCGGTCGGCGCGGAAAAGGCGGGTCATCATCGCGAGCGGCGTCTCGTCGTGGCGCAACGTCTCGATCTGGTGCTGGGCGAAGTAGCCGATGACGATGTCGCGCGCGGTGGAGCGGCGCCCGAGCGTCGGCTCGAGCTCGCCGGCCAGCAGGCGCACGAGCGTCGTCTTCCCCGCGCCGTTGGCGCCGATGACCGCGATGCGGTCGTTGCGCGTGAGCGTCATTGAAACGTTCGACAGCACGGTGCGCCCGCCGTAGCCGATCGAAACGTCCTCGAGCGAAACGATGCGCTCGGGCTGGCGCTCGGGCTCCTCGAACTGGAAATGGAACGTGTCCGCGGCGTAGATGGGCGCCACTTTCTCCATTTTCTCGAGCTGCTTCATGCGGCTCTGCGCCTGGCGCGCCTTGCTCGCCTTGGCCTTGAAGCGCGAGACGAAGCTCTCGATGCGCTTGATCTCGCGCTCCTGGCGCGTGGCGAACGCGGCCTGCTGGATCAGCTCCGAGGCGCGCTGCTGCTCGTAGGACGAGTAGTTGCCGGTGTAAAGGCGCACGGAGCCCGAATCGCCGCCTGGCAGTATCGCGAGCGTGCGTTCGGTTACGCGGTCGAGGAAGTCGCGATCGTGCGAGACCACCAGCAGCGTGCCCGGATAGGAGCGCAGCCA
>JBBQNG010000118.1:0-12841 GCA_038329645.1 Burkholderiales bacterium | reverse complement strand
CATCTTCTCGAAGGCGACCAGCTGGCCGGCCGTGTCGAATACCGCAATGGCAACGGGCCAGTTGTTCTTGCGCGCCTCGGCAATGCCGGCGGCGATGGCCCGCCTGGCCTGCTCGAGGTTGACCGACTGTCCGTACGACGGGACTTGGGCCGATGCGATGGTGGCTGCGAAGGCTAGCAGCAGGGCAATTGCGGATAGGGCCGTTCTTTTCATGAGGGGTCTCCCGTGGGTTGGTGAAGCGCCTGGTCAAACGCCTGGTGCGCTGGTTCGATAACAGCGCCCAGGATTTCTTTATTCCGTTTCAGGCAACGCCGAGGGCGGCGATGCCGGCCTGGCCGATCTGCGCGTCCTCGTGCGAAGCCACGCCGGAGACGCCTATGCCGCCGACGCAGGTGCCCTCCGCGATGATCGGCAGGCCGCCTTCGACCGGCAGCACGCCCGGCATTTTGAGCATCGAGACCCGGCCGCCGGCGACGCGCTCCTCCCACATCTTGCTGGGACGCCGTGTAAGGGCCGCCGTACGCGCCTTTTCCATCGCGATCGTGATGTTGGCGGGCGTGGCGCCGTCGGTTCGAAGCGCGTGCAGGATGTGCCCGCCGTCGTCGAGGATGACGATGGCCACTTCCCACTGGTTCTTCTTCGCCTCGGCTTCGGCGGCGATGCTCATTTTCTTGCAGTCTTCGAGAGTCAGGACAGGACGGGTCTTCATGCGGTTCCCTTCAGTGCGGTTTTGATTTGATCGAGCGAAGCCGGGTCCTCGATCGTCGTCAGGTCGCCGGGGTCGCGGCCTTCGGCCAGCGCCGAGATCGAGCGGCGCAGCACCTTGCCCGAGCGCGTCTTCGGCAGCAGAGTCACGAACATCACCCGGCTCGGGCGCCCGATCGCGCCGAGCTGCTTGTCCACCGTCCGCATGATCTCCCCCTCGAGCTTCATGCGCCCCTCGGCGCTTGCGACCTGCGAGGGATCCTTGACCACCGCGAAGGCCATCGGCATCTGTCCCTTGAGCTGGTCGGCCACGCCCACCACGGCGCATTCGGCGATCCCCGGGTGCATGTTGACGGCTTCTTCGATCTCGCGCGTGCCCAGACGGTGCCCCGCAACGTTGATCACGTCGTCGGTGCGTCCCAGGATGAAGTAGTAGCCGTCCTTGTCGCGGATGCCCCAGTCGAAGGTGGTGTAGAGCAAGCGTCCCGGAATCGTCGAGAAATAGGTCTTCACGAACCGCTCGTCGTCGCCCCACAGTGTCGACATGCAGCCCGGCGGCAGCGGCGGCTCGATGACCACCACCGCTTTCTCGTCGGCGCCGGCCTCGCTCGAATCCGATTCGCGCAGCAGTTTCAGGTCGTAGCCATAGGTGGGAAACGAAGGGCTGCCGAATTTGATCGGCGTCTCTTCCACGCCGGGCATCGCGGTGAGCACGGGCCATCCCGTCTCGGTCTGCCAGTAGTGGTCGATGACCGGTTTATCCAGCCCTTCCGAAATCCAGGCGTGGGTCGGCTCGTCGAGCGGCTCGCCCGCGAGGAACAGGTGCTTGAGGCTCGACAGGTCGTATTTCTTCAGCCAGGCGGTGTCGTGCTTCTTGAGCACCCGGATCGCGGTAGGCGCCGAGAACATCACTTTGACCTTGTGGTCCTGAACGATCTTCCACCACACGCCCGCGTCGGGCCGCACCGGCACCCCCTCGTAGAGGATGCTCGTCATCCCCGCGATCAACGGCGCATAGATGATGTACGAATGCCCCACCGCCCAGCCGATGTCGGAGGTCGTGAAGATCGTCTCGCCAGCCCCGCCGCAATAGATGTGCTCCATCGAGGCTGCCATCGCCACGGCGTGTCCGCCGACGTCGCGCTGCACGCCCTTGGGCTTGCCCGTCGTGCCGGACGTATAAAGGATGTAGGACGGCTCGTTCGATTCGAGCCAGGTGCACGGCACCTTCGCCCCGGCATGCTTCTGCGCCAATTCGGCCCAGTCCACGTCCCGCCCGGCAACCACCGGCATTTGCGGGTCGAGCCCGCGCTTGAAGATCAGCACGTGCCTGGGCGGGAAATTCGACAGCTTGATCGACTCGTCCACCAGCGCCTTGTAGAGGATGGGCTTGCCCATCCGGCTGCCGCCGTCGGAAGTCACCATCAGCGCGGGCTTGGCGTCGTCGATCCGCGCCGCGAGGCTTGCCGCCGCGAAGCCGCCGAACACCACCGAGTGGATCGCGCCTATGCGCGCGCACGCGAGGATTGCAAACACCGCCTCCGGCGTATTGGGCATGTAGACAATCACCCGGTCGCCCTTGCCGACGCCAAGCGACATCATCATCGCCGCGACGCGCTGGACCTCCGCGTACAGCTCGCGATACGTGATGCTTTCCTCCCGGTCGACTTCGGTGGAGATCCAGACGAGCGCCTTCTGGTCCGCGCGGGAGAGGAGATGCCGGTCGACTGCGTTATGGCAGAGGTTCGTCTCGCCCCCGACAAACCACTTTGCGAACGGCGGACGGGAGTAATCGAGCACCGCAGAGAAAGGCCGGTGCCATTCGATCCGCCCTGCCTCGTTGGCCCAGAACTCGTCGCGTTCCTCGATCGAGCGGCGGTGGAATTCTTTTATGCTGGGCATAGTGTCTCCTGCGCTTCGTTTACCGGCTAACCGCTTTTGGATTTAAGCCTGCCTTTGTATTTAGGCCTGCCTTTGCCTTTAAACATCTCTCGTGAGTTTGAGAAATTTAACGCTTGCGCGTCGCGCAAGCGAAGACATTTCTCAAACTCACGAGACTTGGAAAAGCGAAATACGCTCTGTCCTATCTGAGGGTCCTCCCTACGCCGCCATATCCACCACCGTCCTCCCGGTAGCCTTCGACTCGATGAACGCATTGAACACCGTCGGCAGCTGGTCGAACGGGACGGTCCTGGTCATGTCCTTAAGATGCGCCGGCCTCATGTCGGTGGCCAGGCGCCGCCAGACTTCCTGCCTGAGCGGCATCGGGCAGTTCACCGAGTCGATCCCGAGCAGGCTCGCGCCACGCAGGATGAAAGGCAGCACGGTAGTGTTGAGCGTTGGGCTCGCCGCCAGGCCGATCGAGGCGATCGTGCCGCCGATTTTCATGCCGCTTGCCATCCACGCAAGGACTTCGCCCCCGAGGTTGTCGACCGCCCCGGCCCATTGCGCGCGGTCCAATGGGCGGATCTTCGTTAGATCCAGGCTCTGGCGCAGAACGACTTCCTTTGCACCGAGCTTCTTCAGGTAATCGGTTTCGGCTTCCTTTCCGGTCAGCGCAACGACGTGATAGCCCAAGCGCGAAAGCGCATCGATGGCCACCGAGCCTACGCCCCCGGTCGCGCCGTTGACGATCACCGGGCCGTTGGAGGGCTTGAGGCCGTTCTGCTCCATGCGGACGATGCCCAGTCCCGCGGTAAAGCCCGCCGTGCCGAACGCCATCGCGTCGAACAGGCTCATGCCCTGCGGGATCTTGACAAGCCAGTCCGCCGGTACCCGCGCATACTCCGCGTAGCCGCCGTGGTGCTTCACCCCGAGGTCGAACCCTGTGGCCAGCACCGCATCGCCCTTGGCGAAGCGAGAATCGGTGGACGAAACCACGGTACCGGACAAGTCGATCCCGCCTATGCATTCCGGCCGCAGCAGGATGCGGCCCTTGCCGCTTGCCGCCAGCGCATCCTTGAAATTCACGTCCGAATACGCAACGCGCACCACGACCTCGCCCGGGTCGAGCTCGTCGAGGGTGAAATCGACGAAGGCCGCGCTGACCTTCTTGTCGACTTCGGTGATCTTGTAGGCCTTGAACTTGTCCATGCTTTGCTCCTCGCTCCTGGGTCTAGTGCTTGGGCCGCTGCGCCTGCAGGTAATCGCTCGACTGCATTTCGGCCAGCCGGCTCACCGTGCGGGCGAACTCGACGCTGGCAGTCTCGCCCGCCGGGCCGGCGATGTACAACTCTTCCGGCACGGTTGCGGCCGAGCAGATGAGCTTGATGCGCTCGTCGTAGAAGATGTCCACCAGCCACGTGAAACGGCGGGCCGAATCGGCATTCGCCGCCGAGATGCGCGGAATGCCCGACAGTATGACGGTGTGGAAGCGCTTGGTGAGGTCCACATAGTCGGTATACGAGCGCGGCCCGCCGCAAAGGACGGCGAAGTCGAACCACACCAGGCCCCCGGCCCGCTTGCGGTAGGGGATTTCGCGGCCTTCGACGTCAAGCGGATGCGTTTCTTCCTCGACGTCCTTGAGGTTGGCGAAGATGCGTTCCAGCGCCGCCTCGGCGGCATCGTCCAGCGGCATGTGATAGACCCTCACCTGTTCCAGGGCCCGCCTGCGGTAGTCGGTGCCGGGGTCGACCTCGACCACTTCCATGCGCGACTTGATGAGCTCGATGGTGGGCATGAAGCGCTCGCGCTGCAGGCCGTTGGGGTACAGCTGGTCGGGCGAATAGTTGCTGGTCATGCAGAACACCACGCCGCGCTCCATGACCTGGTCCAGGAAGCGACCGAGGATCATCGCGTCGGCGATGTCCGAGACGTGGAACTCGTCGAAGCAGATGAGCCGGTACCGCTTGGCGGTGCGCGCGGCGACCTCGCCGATCGGGTCCTCGGTGCCCTTGACCTCGTCGAGCTCGCGATGGATCTCGCGCATGAAATGGTGGAAGTGGACGCGGCGTTTGCGCACCACGGTCACGGAGCGGTAGAACGAGTCCATCAGGAAGCTTTTTCCCCGCCCCACCCCGCCCCACAGGTACACGCCGCGGGGGAGGTCCGGCTTGACCAGCATGCGCTTCCAGGCGGTGTTGCGACGCGCCTTGTACGCGATCCACTCGTCATACAGGCGCTGCAGCCGCTCGACCGCGCGCCATTGCGCCGCGTCGGAGACGAAGCCCCGTCTGGCGAGGCTCTGCTGGTACAGGGAAACGACGTCCAGCCGGGCGTCGCCGATGCCCTCCCCGGCGTCGAGGTCGAGCGCGCTGTCACGCATCCGGTCTAGCTGCGCATCTAGCTATTCAGCGAGCGCTTGTCGACGCCAAGGGCGGCTTCGTGCATCACCTCGGACATCGACGGGTGAGCGTGGCAGATGCGGGCGATGTCCTCCGAGGAGGCCGAAAACTCCATCGCCATCACCGCCTCGGCGATCATCTCCGAGGCGAGCGCGCCGATGACATGGATGCCGAGTACCTTGTCGGTTTTCTCGTCCGCGAGGATCTTGACGAAACCTTCGGCCTCGCCCTTGCCCAGCGCCCTGCCGTTGTACGCGAAGGGGAAGCGGCCCGAGCGATAGGCGGTGCCCTCGCCCTTGAGCTGCTGCTCGGTCTTGCCCACCCACGCGATTTCGGGGGCGGTATAGATGACCCAGGGGATCGTGTCGTAGTTCACGTGCCCCTTCTGGCCCGCGATGATCTCGGCGACCATGACGCCCTCTTCCTCGCCCTTGTGCGCGAGCATGGGGCCGCGGACGACGTCGCCGATCGCCCACACGTTGGCGAGGTTGGTGCGGCACTGCCCGTCCACCTCGACGAAACCGCGCGGGTCGACCTTGAGTCCCACGTCGGCCGCGCCCAGGCCGTCGGTATTGGGCACCCGCCCGATAGACACGATCAGGCGGTCGCATTCGAGCTTCTTCGCTCCGCCATCCGCCCCCGAGTACTCGATCGTCACCTCCTTTTTGCCCTTCTTCACCGAGTTGATCTTGATGCCGAGCTCGATGTCCAGGCCCTGGCCCTTGGTGAAGATCTTCCATGCCTCGGCCGCCACCGATTCGTCGGCCGCACCGAGGAAAACCGGCAGGGCCTCGACGATCTTCACTTTCGAGCCGAGTCGCCGCCACACGCTCCCCAGCTCCAGGCCGATCACACCCGCGCCGATCACGCCCAGCCTTTCCGGAATCGTATCGAAGGACAACGCGCCTTCGTTGTCGCAGATGGTGACGTTGTCGACCGGGACATCGGGAAGGTGGCGCGCTTTGGATCCCGTCGCGACGATCACGTGCTTCGCGGTGACGGTATCCGTGCCCTTGGCGCCGGCCACCTGGACCTGCCAGCCGTCGGCTCCCGCCCCGGCGAGCTTGCCGCGACCCAGCAGCCATGTGACCTTGTTCTTCTTGAACAGACCCGCGATGCCCGAAGTCATCTTGACGACGATCTTTTCCTTGCGGTCCATCATCGTGGCGAGGTCGAGCTTAACGCCCGTGGCGGTGATTCCGTGATCCTTGAAATGGCCGGTCACGCGTTCGTAATTCTCCGACGATTCGAGCAGCGCCTTGGAAGGGATGCACCCGACGTTCAGGCAGGTCCCGCCGAGCCGCGGGTCTCCCTTGGGCGATTTCCAGTCTTCCACGCAGGCGGTCGACAGGCCCAATTGCGCGGCGCGGATAGCGGCGATGTAGCCCGCCGGCCCCGAACCGATGACGACCACGTCGAAGTTCTGCGCCATGTCAGACCTCGATCAGGAGGCGCGCCGGATCCTCGAGGGCTTCCTTGACCGCGACCAGGAACAGCACGGCCTCACGGCCGTCGATGATGCGATGGTCGTAGGAGAGCGCGAAGTAATTCATCGGCCGCACGACCACCTGGCCATTTTCCACCACTGCGCGGTCCTTGGTGGCGTGCACGCCGAGGATCGCCGACTGCGGCGGGTTGATGATCGGGGTGGAGAGCATCGAACCGAACACGCCCCCGTTGGAGATCGAAAACGTGCCGCCGGTGAGGTCCTCGATGACGAGCTTGCCGTCGCCGGCTTTCTTGCCGTATTCGGCGATCTTCTTTTCCACCCCGGAGAAGCTCAGCTGGTCGCAGTCCCGCAGGATGGGCACCACCAGCCCGCGCGGGCTGCCCACCGCGATGCCGATGTCGAAATAGCCGTGGTAGACGATGTCGTTACCGTCGACGGAGGCGTTTACGACGGGGTATTTCTTCAGCGCAGCCACCACCGCCTTCACGAAGAAGGACATGAAGCCGAGCTTCACACCATGCTCCTTCTCGAAGCGCTCCTGGTATTTCTTGCGCATGTCCATGACCGGCTGCATGTTGACCTCGTTGAAGGTCGTCAGGATCGCGGCGGTGGATTGGGACTGGACGAGGCGCTCGGCAATGCGCGCGCGCAACCTCGACATCGGTACGCGCTGTTCCGGCCGGTTGGCGAGCAGGGCATCGACGTTGACCGGGACGGGAGGCTGCGGCAATGCAGCCGCCGGCGCGCGCGCGGCAGGCGAACTCGCCGCAACAGGCGTGGAGGCGGCCTGGAGCACGTCGCCCTTGGTGACCCGCCCATCGCGCCCGGTACCGGCGATCGATGCCGGGTTGACGCCTTTTTCGGCCGCGATCTTTTGCGCAGCGGGCATCACGGGCGCGCCGGTTGCGGGCGCCGCCTTGGCCGGCGGGGGAACCGGGGCAGGCGCAGCGGCCGGCGCCGGCACGGCGGCTTTCGGCGCCGAAGCGGTGGTGGCCTTCGCCTCGGTGTCGATTTGGGCGATCAATTCGCCCGACACCACCAGGCTTTTCTCCCCCTTGATGATCTTGACCAGCACGCCGTCGACCGGCGCGGGCAGTTCCATCACCACCTTGTCGGTCTCGATGTCGATCAAGTTTTCATCCCGGACCACGGCTTCGCCTTCCTTCTTGTGCCACGCAAGCAGCGTGGCTTCGGAGACCGACTCGGACAGCTGAGGTATCTTTACTTCTACGATCATTTTTGTTCCCCGTTCCGTTTTTCCCCGAGTCCGGCTAAGCCTCGCCGCGGGTTCTCAAAAAACAGGCGCGTAACGCGCCGGGCCGAAGCTGCTGCCTGTTCCCGCTATTTGTACTTCCCAAACGCCTGGTCGACGAGCGCCTTCTGGCGTTCGTTGTGCCTGGCGAGATACCCGCCGGCCGGCGCCGCCGACGGCGGACGGCCGGCGTAATGCAGTTTTTGGTCCGGCCGCATGTTTTCGGACAGGTAATGCGCGGTCTGGTACCACGCCCCCTGGTTCTGCGGTTCCTCCTGGCACCAGATCACCTCCTGCGCATTCGGGTATTTCTTCATCTCCGCCGCAAACGGCTTGTGCGGGAAGGGATAGAGCTGCTCGACGCGGATGACCGCGATGTTGTCGAGGCGGCGTTCGCGGCGCGCCGAGAGCAAGTCGTAGTAGACCTTCCCGCAGCAAGCCACGACGCGGGTGACTGCCTTGGCCTCGAGCGCGTCGATTTCGGGGATCACGGTCTGGAACGTGCCCTTGGCGAGATCCTTGAGGGGGGAGGCCGCCTCCTTCTTGCGCAGCAGCGACTTCGGCGTCATGACGATCAGCGGTTTCCTGAACGGTCGCAGCATCTGGCGGCGCAGCAAGTGGAAGATCTGTGCCGCGTTCGAAGGCACGACCACCTGCATGTTGTGCTCGGCGCACAGCTGCAGGTAGCGCTCGAGCCGCGCCGACGAGTGTTCCGGGCCCTGGCCCTCGTAGCCGTGCGGCAGCAGCATCACGAGGCCGCAGACGCGGGCCCACTTGGCTTCGCCGGAGGAGATGAACTGGTCGATCACGACCTGCGCGCCGTTAGCGAAGTCGCCGAACTGCGCCTCCCAGATGACGAGCTCGTTCGGCTCGGCAGTGGAGTAGCCATACTCGAAGCCGAGCACCGCCTCTTCGGACAGCACCGAGTCGATCACCACGAAGTCGCCCTGGTCCTTGGCGATGTTGTTCAGCGGGATGTGGGTCCCCGAATCCCAGCGTTCGCGATCCTGGTCATGCAACACCGCATGCCGGTGCGCGAACGTTCCGCGGCCGGAGTCCTGGCCCGACAGGCGCACGTTGTAGCCGTTGGCGACCAGCGAGGCATACGAAAGCGTCTCCGCCATGCCCCAATCGACAGCGAGCTTGCCTTCACCCATCTGCTTCCTGGCCGCGATCAGCCTTTCCACCGTCGGGTGCACCTTGAAACCTTCGGGTAACGTGGTCAGGCGCTCGGCAAGGCGCTGCAACTGCGCCAGAGGCACATGCGTATCGGCCGCGTCCGTCCACTTGGCGCCCACGAACGGCACCCAATCGACGGCGAACTTGCTCTTGAAGTTCGAGATCACCGGGTTGGACGTGTGCTTGCCGGCGTCGAGGTCGGCGCGGAATTTCTTGATGATCTCGTCGGGTTCCTCGGGCTTGATCACACCCTGGGTCACCAGCTTGTCGGCATACAGCTTGCGCGTGCCCGGGTGCTGGCTGATTTTCTTGTACATCAGCGGCTGCGTGATGAAGGGCTCGTCCTGCTCGTTGTGGCCCAGCTTCCTGAAGCAGACCAGGTCGATCACCACGTCCTTGTGGAACTGCTTGCGGAAGTCGAGCGCCATCTGTGTGACGTACTGGACCGCCTCGGGGTCGTCCGCGTTGACGTGGAAGATCGGCGCCTCGACCATCTTGGCCACGTCGGTGCAGTAGATCGTCGAGCGCGCGTCGCGCGGGTCCGAGGTGGTGAACCCGATCTGGTTGTTGACCACGATATGCACCGTGCCGCCGGTGCCGTAGCCACGCGTGCCGGAAAGGTTGAGCGTCTCCATGACCACGCCCTGCCCAGCGAACGCCGCGTCGCCGTGGATGAGGATGGGCATCACCTGGTCGCCGGTCTTGTCGTCGCGGCGGCGCTGGCGCGCGCGCACCGAACCCTCCACCACCGGGTTGACGATCTCCAGGTGCGAGGGGTTGAACGCCGCGCTGATATGCACCGGGCCGCCCGGCGTGGTGATGTCCGACGAGAATCCCTTGTGATACTTCACGTCGCCGGAGAAAGTGTGCTCATTGCTGTGCTTGCCCTCGAATTCCGAGAACAGTTCCTCGGGCATCTTGCCCAGCACGTTGACTAGTACGTTGAGGCGGCCGCGGTGCGCCATGCCGATGACGATCTCCTGGACTCCGGTGGCGCCCGCGCGCTGGATGAGCTCGTCGACCATCGGGATCAGGCTCTCGCCGCCCTCCAGCGAGAAGCGCTTCTGGCCGACGAAACGGGTGTGCAGGTATTTTTCGAGCGTCTCCGCCTCGGTGAGCTTCTGCAGGATGCGGCGCTGGTAGGCAGCGTCGAATTTCGGCGTGGCGCGTATCGGTTCGATGCGCTCCTGGATCCACAGGCGCTGCGCGCGCTCGCTGATGAACATGTACTCGAAGCCGATGTTGCGGCAGTACGTATCGCGCAATGCCTGGACGAGCGTCCGCAGGCTCACGCGCTCGAGGCTCACGAACGATCCCGCGTTCACCTCGACGTCGAGATCGGCCTCGCTGAGATCGTAGTAGGCGGACTCGAGCTCGGGCGCGGGCGGGCGCGGCATGCGCTTGAGCGGGTCGAGCGTGGCCCAGCGCGAACCGGAGATGCGGTATGAAGTAACGAGGAGGAGCGCGGCCACCTGCAGCCGCTCGTGCGTGGCGAATTCGGTCGGCGCGCGGTTGCCGCCGAGCTGGCCCGCCTTGGCGCGCTGCACGAACGACTCGACCACCGGCGCGTGGGCGACGTCCTTGTCGCCGTTGCCCTGCGCGCCGGGCATGAGCTGCATCTGGTCGAAATATTCGCGCCAGCCCTCGGGCACGGCACCGGGGTTCACGAGGTATTGCTCGTAGAGCTCCTCGATGAACGGCGCGTTGCCGCCGAAGAGGTACGAATTGCCGAGCAACTGCTTCATCATGGCCGGTTCCCCTTCAGCGCTTGGCGATGGGCTTCACTTCGCGCCGGACGGCGCCCTTGTACAGCTGGCGCGGGCGGCCGATCTTCTGCTCCGGGTCCGAGATCATTTCGTTCCACTGCGCGATCCAGCCCACGGTGCGCGCCAGCGAGAAGATGCAGGTGAACATCGACACCGGGATGCCGAGCGCGCGCTGTACGATGCCGGAATAGAAATCGACGTTCGGGTAGAGCTTGCGGCTGACGAAGTAGTCGTCCTCGAGGGCCACCTTCTCGAGCGCCATCGCGAGCTTGAACAGGCGGTCGTTTTCCAGCCCCAGCTCGCCGAGCACCTCGTAGCAGGTCTCGCGCATGAGCTTGGCGCGCGGGTCGTAGTTCTTGTAGACGCGGTGGCCGAAACCCATCAGCTTGGAGCCCGAGTTCTTGTCCTTGACCTGCTTGATGAACTCGCCGATCTTGGAGACGTCGCCGATCTCCTCGAGCATGTTGAGCGCCGCCTCATTGGCGCCGCCATGCGCGGGCCCCCAGAGGCAGGCGATCCCCGCCGCGATGCATGCAAAAGGGTTCGCGCCGGAAGAGCCCGACAGCCGCACGGTCGAGGTGGATGCGTTCTGTTCGTGATCGGCGTGCAGGATCAGGATGCGGTCGAGCGCGCGCACCAGCACGTCGTTGACCTTGTACTCCTCGGCCGGCACCGCGAACATCATGCGCATGAAATTGGCCGAGTACGACAGGTCGTTGCGCGGGTAGATGAACGGCTGCCCGGTGTTGTACTTGTAGGCCATCGCAACGATGGTGGGCAGCTTGGCGATCAGGCGGAAGGCCGAGATCTTGCGGTGCTCGGGGTTATTGATGTCGAGCGAGTCATGGTAGAACGCCGACAGCGCACCGACCACGCCCACCAGCACCGCCATCGGGTGCGCGTCGCGCCGGAAGCCGGTGAAGAAGCGCGTGAGCTGGTCGTGCACCATCGTGTGGCGCGTGACGGTATTGACGAACTCGTCCTTCTGCGGCGTGTTCGGCAGCTCGCCGTTCAGAAGCAGGTAGCAGGTCTCGAGGAAATCGCACTGCTGCGCGAGCTGCTCGATCGGGTAGCCGCGATATAGCAGCACGCCGGCGTCGCCGTCGATGTACGTGATACTCGAGTTGCAACTCGCCGTGGAGAGGAAACCCGGGTCGTAGGTGAACATGCCGGACTTCGCGTAGAGCGAGCGGATGTCGATGACTTCCGGCCCGATCGAACCGGTCAGCACGGGGAAGTCCAGCGACTTGCCGTCGGCGAGGGTCAGGGTGGCTTTCTTGTCCAAGGTGTTCTCCGGTTCAGGTGTTGCAGTTCAGCCGCGCACCAGCCGCATTTCAGCTCAGGCGCAGCGCTTCGACCAGGGCCCTGTGCCGCGGCGGGTAGGCTTCGCTGCGGCCGTTGACGATGTCCCACAGGTCGTTGTCCTCATAGTCGAGCAGCTCGTGCAGCATTGTGAGCGACGCGGCGTCAAGGCTTGCGGCCTTCTGATGCAGGAAACGCTCCAGCACCAGGTCCAGCTCAAGCAGTCCGCGGCGGCATTTCCATTTCAGCCGGTGCTCCGCGGCGGTATGCGGGCCCATTTCAGACCGCCCGCTTGACCATCATGTCTTTGATCTTGCCGATCGCCCGGGTCGGGTTCAGGTTCTTGGGGCAGACGTCGACGCAATTCATGATCGTGTGGCAGCGGAACAGGCGATACGGGTCTTCGAGGTTGTCGAGCCTTTCGCTGGTCGCCTGGTCGCGCGTGTCGGCGATGAAGCGGTAGGCCTGCAGCAGGCCGGCCGGGCCGACGAACTTGTCCGGGTTCCACCAGAACGACGGGCATGCGGTCGAGCAGCACGCGCACAGGATGCACTCGTACAGGCCGTTGAGCTCCTCGCGGTCCTCCGGCGACTGGAGCCGCTCCCTCTCGGGCGCCGGCTCGTCGTTGATCAGGTACGGTTTGATCGAGTGGTACTGCTTGAAGAACTGGGTCATGTCGACGATCAGGTCGCGGATCACGGGCAGGCCAGGCAGCGGGCGCAGCGTGACCCGTGCGGGGAGGTCGGCCAGCTTGGTGATGCAGGCCAGGCCGTTCTTGCCGTTGATGTTCATCGCGTCCGAGCCGCAGATGCCCTCGCGACACGACCGTCGGTACGAGACCGAGTCGTCCTGCGACTTGATGCGCGTGAGCGCGTCGAGCAGCATGCGGTCGGTCGGCTCGAGC